>JAIORG010000125.1 GCA_021108255.1 Anaerolineales bacterium
GTTATTTATATAACTCTTTATATATTATACTCACCTTTTAGCCCTTGTCAACCCAATAGGAAAACGGGAAACAAAGTATGAGTACGAACAATTACTTATACAATCAAGGCATTATACGGATTGAACAATTCAGAAAAATGTCCGCTGTTTTTATGGCACTCGGTGATACGACGAACCCCTGGGCCACACAGGTGGTGGACTTTATTCCCAAAGCCAGAGAGGAAATTCCACTCCCCTGGTATCTCACCAAGTCATACCTATAAAAATCCAAAAAGCTGAACCCGGATCATGGCAGCACGCTGACACTAATCTCCCCTCTCTGTTGTCAGCACCCTCCCAGCACAGACTAAACTCGTTTTGCTTACGGCATTTCCCCGTTCGACTCTTTTCTGGCCCTGTAACTGAACACAATTATCGGGATCTGGATGACAGACCAGATAAGGGGACCAAACAACAGCGACTCATAGCCGGACGGTGTCATAATCAGCATATAAAAGGCATGGGTCAGTGGCAGTACAAATGCAATTATTCCCAGGCCCATTGCTGCGGTAAAACCCCATCTGTACTCCCGGGAGCAGATCGGAATTAGAATTAGGGCCGCAATTGGTATGATCGTGTGGCGGAAACCTCCCAATGTCAACAGATAACTTAATAAATCAAATCCGGATCCAAAATTAAATCCAAAATCTAGCGCCATAAAAATCCACAAAACGCTGATCACCAATCCAATGATTACGCCTAGTGTGTTGGTCGAAATCTTTTTCATAAAATTATCTCCTTGTATTGTTTATCCATGCACATTAGATTCAATCATTTCCTTTCTGGCCCTGTAGCTGGAGATCAGCACCAACACTTGAACAACCAGCATAACAAGAGATATAAAGAGTCCTGTTATCTCAGATCCGGGGTTGACAAAGGACAAATCGACAATGGTGATTATTGTCAAAATTCCTGTAATTGAAACGACAATCATGAGCGCCAGGAACCCTCCTTTTACTTGTTTGGCGAGTAACGGTATGAATATCAAAGGAGCTATAATTGCTACAAGATGGCGGTTTCCCCCCAGTGTAGCAAGAGCATTTAAAGTACTTTGCGGCTCAAATGAAAACCCTTTTTCAAGCCCTACAAAAATACCCAGCATAAGTCCTTCTAATGCCATGATGACCAGCAAAGTCTTGTTGGTGATTTTGTTCATTTCTTTATTCCTTTCCTGTTTGTTTATTAACTCAAACACCTTTTATTACAGCATGATCATTTTCTAAATATCAAAATCCCGCTTTTCTTCTCCTTAAACACAAATCCCTGATTTTCTGTTTCCGCAATTAATTTATTCTCTGATCTTCGCGACTTCTCAATAGAAAAGATGCCCCCTGGTTTTAAAACTCTGTAGTCCTCAGAAAGAACGTTTTTTAATCCCCCCGCTACATGAGGCATACCGAACATGAATACAAGGTCAATTTCCTCATCCACCAGCCCTGTATTGGAAGCGTCTGCTAAAACAGGTTTGATATTTTCCATTCCACTTTCAGCAATTTTTTCCTTTACTCTTTTTATTGCAAGCGGATGAATATCTACTGCATAAATAAAACCATCTTTACCAGCAATCCCAGCGGCCGGAATAGTAAAGGCTCCCGGGCCGCACCCGACCTCTAAAACTTTCAGGCCTGGTTTTAGCCCCGCCATTTTTAGCAGCTTGCCAGGATTCCTGATAATAGCCATCAGCTTACTACCATGAATAAAATCCGTCACTCTATAAACAAAATCTGGCGAAGCCTTGCCAATATTTTTTCTGTTCATCTAATTTCTCTCTTGTTCTTATCTATTCGTTGTTGGCTTTTACCCATTTTCAACAATAACTTTCTCGAAAATTCCTTTATCAGTTAAAGATGAGCTCAATCTTATGATTAAGAAAAGAGCGCAAACTATTAATATGACATCAACATACGCCCCTAAGCGGAAGATACCGAAAAACCCAAAATAAAGGGTGATTAAAGCGGTAACGAACTCCAGGGTCACAGATCTTGGTTTGACGGTCAGAGTAAGAAAAGCGCATATTGTTACTAGAGTGGGACAGTTTATCGCGCCCAAGGGTGAATAAAGCAGCGCATTCAACCAGATCGGTGTTTCAACCCAATGCAGATACCAAAAACCAAATATCAATCCCAGAATTCCAAAATATTTACTAATGGGTTCGATTTCCTCCAGTTCAAAATTGAGTTCTTTGTTCAAATACGCTGATATTATCAAAACAAGAATAGTCCCAAAAATCAGAATATTGGGAAGTATCACATATATCGTTGAGATTATCGCTGCCGAAAGAGCTAGAAAGGCAATAAACAGAAAAAACGATATATTTCTGATTTTTTTGAACAATAGCCCGATTGCCACGACAACAAGAAAGAGTAGGTGGACAAAAGCGGAAAATAGTGTCAGCTCACTGGTAACCCTTGTCAATAATGTTGTTATTTCTTCCGGGGTTTTCATCATTGTCATGGCAAAAATAGCCATTAGTACTATTCCAAGAACCCACCATTTAATTTTGTTTTTCATTAGTATCTCTCCTTTTTTCAATGCGACCCCGTGAAATAAAGTACAAGTAATTGCCCTCTAAAACGCAAGATCTGAAAACTGTTTAGGTAAAATAATATTCAATTTACTAGAGCTAAGAAATCTATCTATCTCTACCCATGAGTGAACATTGCCTTTAATCAGACGGCAGATGGGGCAAGTCTTCAAGCGCTTTTTCAACCCATTGCAATTCCCACTCCAGGTGGGCAATGCCATAATCCAGAGTGAACTGCCACAAGCGGCGAGATCTATTGGAACCCACTTCCGCGAAGCGCCGCTCGACAACTTCCTGTACTCCATCGCGGAATAGCTCCAGCTTCTGGCGAAGCTTTTCGGCGTGCGCCTCGAATAAAGCGAAAATCTCGTCATCTGAAAGTGGGTGAGCAAAGAAAACCTGAACCAGCCACAAGTTTCGGACTTTTGGCATATCAAGCGGTGTGGTCAACCAGTGGAGCAGCTCGTTTTCCCCTTCTTTTGTAATATGGTAAACCTTTCGATCAGGGCGGTCATCCTGTTCGACGGATTCCATCTTTACCCAGCCTGTCTCTGCCATGCGTGCCAGCGAGCGGTAGATCTGGCTCTGCGTGGCTGACCAAAAATGGCGCACTGACTCATCGAAAAATTTTTTCAAGTCATAGCCTGAAAGCGGCTGATAGGTAAGAAATCCCAGGATCCCGTGTTCCAGCGACATATTTGTCCTCCTGTACATTATAACTAATATGGTATATATGCTTTGTGTTATATTCCTCTTCCCACATAATAGCGCGTTTCAACTTTGATGTCAAGATCCAGATCAGATGAATAATTAACTCCCTTTAAAAATAATTTTGGCTCCGCTTATCTTCAAAACATCCTGGGCCATTTTGCACATCAAATCAGAACACATAGTTCAGTATTCTTGATTGAGCCTTGACATTGAGTGAAATCAATGTATAATCATAAGTAATTGCTTATATTCTTAGGGTGTTGTGATGATTACAAAAGTTAGAAAAATGGCTGAGGTTTTCAAAGCGCTGGGTGATCCCACCAGGCTCAGGATCATCCGGATGCTGGCCTCCAATCCTGCAGACACACTCTGCGTGGCTGATCTGGCTGATCGGTTGGGCAGCACTCAACCAGCTGCCTCTCAACACATCAAGGTATTGAAGAACGTCGGCATCCTTGAAGCTAACAAAGTTGGATTCCGGGTCTTCTACCGCATCAACACGGATGTCATGCTGGCCTATAAAACCGAACTGGATGAATTGCTTGAATTGGCCTTTACAGAATGTTCTCAAATCGACACCTGCGAGGAAGTTTCAGATTAGCTGTCTGGGGCTCTGGGAATTCCCCCAACCCCTTTTTTTAGCAGCAACTATAAGTTTCTGCTTATTCACTTATTTAGAAGGAGAAGAAAAATGAACATATCCAACAAAAACCTATTGATGGTTTCAACAGCCGCGCTGCTGATTGTAACGCCAGTGTTATTCCTGACAGGAATCCTGCGCGCAGGATTCCCGGTTGCAATGGCCTGTTATGCCCTGGTCCTTGCCAGCCTCGCGATTATGCTGCGGTCTGATAATGCCAGGCTGAAAAAATATAGCCTGGAAGGGCTGATACTCATCCCGGTTGTCTATCTTATTTTGACACCCAACATTGTGCTGGCGGAGGCAATCGCCATTGGTGGATATGAGTATTTCTTGAATGAAATGCTCTTCACTTATATTTACCTGATTGCCGCTGCTTTGCTCATCCTGATTATTTCATCCACAGTCTATGCTAAAGAGAAGGGGCTGGACACAGGTAAATTGAAATCCAATCTCTTTTCCATTCTCTCAATTGCCCTTTACGTCAGGCTGTATTGGCTGATAATGATCGAAACCGAGCATCTGGCAGAGTTCTCAGCGCAGTTGCCGCACCTCAAAGTAGAATACGTTGTACTGGGTGGAATTCCGCTCTTTGCGGCTATTCTAGTTCTTACACTGCGCAAGAATATTTTGGGGTACGTGCTTGGAGCCGTCGCTGGCTTCCCCCACATGGTGCTCACTGCCTTCCAGTATCTTACCCGTGTCAGCCGTACAGCCGCGCTTGGAGGTCCAACGCCGCAAGGCTTCACTTTTCCCATTAACGCGATCGCCGTATTCTTTTCGAGTTTGGTTATCTTTGTTCTTTGTCTGAAAGGAATTAAAGACAACAGCCCCAAATTACCTGAAAGCGAACGAGGTAAGAGGGGCTTGAAATCAATCTACATCCAGGCAGCCATAGCGATGATGTTGATTCAAACAATGCCAATCATCAAAGATTTCTCCGAAATTTTAACGTTATCCAAAGCTACTGGCAGCTCCGTAGGAATGATCACATTTGTCGTTAGCGGGCTACTCGTCGTGGCAATGGTGATGGCAATTTTGAAAATCAAGTGGGGTTTGGTTTTGGGGATTATTGCCGGAGCGTGGATGTTCATTCTGCCTGTATTGTTGATCGCAATTGGGGTGCAGCTCGGTCAAAGTACCGCCTGGCAGTATCTATTGGCGGCAATGATTCCAGCGTTATCACTTATCTACTTCTGTGTTCTGGCATGGATAAAGGTTTTCCCCCAGGAAGTAAATTAACCTTGCCATTTTTTTCAAGGAGATAATTAAAATGAAAAGAAATAAAAACCCGTCCCGGGGATTGTCCGTTCCCGTTCAGGCGGCCATGGCAATGATGTTCATCCTCTTTGTTCACAAGCTGGTGCGCGAAATACCAGGTTCATTAAAATTGGAAGGGTCAATTGGGGGCATCGCTACAATTACCGCTGCCGTGATGCTTGCCCTCGCTATCGTATTTTTGTATTTCAAGAATCGATGGGGGTTGATCCTCGGTGCCATACCTGCCGTTTGGGCCACCCTTCAGTGGATTTTGGTCCATGTAATCCAGGGAAATCCCGATCAAAATGGTGTCTGGTGGTACCCGATCTTTCCCATCGTCCAGGGAGCGTTGATAATATACTTCTCCATTCTCGCCTGGCGGGACGATGAGAGTTTCAGCCACTAGAGCAACTGCTGAGTCGATTTGCCAAAGTGATATCCAAAATCAAGGACCCGTGCGCTCGAATTCGTCGAGTATTTCCCCCTGATTTGATATCACTTTCGCCTCCAGGTTATTGCCGTCAATTTCCAGCAGCACAAAATGGTACATCACCGCAAAGGCTTCCCTCGTCAGTTCCGGCTCCTCTGTCTTGTACAGAGCTGGCGCGCCACCCCCACCGGTAACTATATAAGTAACCCCATTGACTTCGTTGCGCTCGTAGTTGTGATTATGACCAGTGAACACCACATCTACTCCGTATTGCTCGAAGAGCGGGGTTAAAGCCTCCCGCACCTCGTGTTCAATATCAGATTCATCTCGTCGTATTGAAGTGTAAGGCGGGATGTGAAAATTAACAAAGAGCCAGGGCTGCGTATTGGCTACCAACTCCCTCTCCATCCAGGTATACTGTTCACTCCCCGGGCCATAGTCCACGATGCCATCCACCTGCAAGAAGATGAAACGGGCATTGCCATAATCGAAGGTATACCAGTGCTCGTTGCCTGGCAGGTAGAAGAGATCAAAATAATGCTGATGATTTTCTTCATGATTTCCTAATGCAGGGAAGAGAGGCACGTAGGACATCAATTCCTTCTCGATCTCGAAAAAAACCTCCCAATTAGGGAACTCATTTCCCTTATACACCAGGTCGCCAGTATGCAGCGCAAAATCGGGTTCTAGCTCCACTATTCTGTCCACTATTTCCTGGTGGATTTGATGCTGCGTGCGGGTATCTCCAAAGGCAACGAAAGTAAATTTGGTTTGATCGGGACCGGCGGCAGTACGAAAGGCCGCATCTGGGCTCAGAGGAAGGCCATCTTCCTCAACCCGGTAGTGATAAGTGGTGTAGGGTGCCAGGTTTGTGAGGGTGATAGCGTGGCTTGTGCCCATCACCGGGTCAGTCACGCTCGAACCGTACTCATCCGTCTCCCCGTAGACAATCTCCCCACTGGTGGAACCCTCAGTTTCCCAAACGATGATGATCGAGTCTGGCATCACTAATTGGAGGTACGGCCCGCGGATGATAGTGTCATCAGAAATAGGAGTGGGTTCCGCGGTGGGCGCAGGGGCAGCGCAACTGGCAATCAGCAGCACAATCAACCAGACCCAACGGGGGAATCCTTGCTTTTTCATAGTCAAATCTCCTCGCCGATGATTATTAGTCACTCGCGTTTTCCCTGGCGCATAGGATTTTCTAGCATTTACCCAGTCAGTCAAATGGGCATTCAAAATCAAGGACCCATACGCTCGAATTCGTCAAGTATTTTCCCCTGGCTTGAATAAACTGTCGCCCGCAGGTGATTGCCGTCAATTTCCAGCAGCACAAAATGATAGGCCACCGCGAAGGCTTCCCGCGTCATTTCCGGCTCTTCCATCACGCACAGCGGCGCACCTCCCCCACCGGTGACAATGTAGGTAACACCGTTGACTTCGTTGCGCTCGTAGTTGTGATGGTGACCGGTGAAAACTACGTCTACCCCATATTGTTCGAAAAGCGGGGCCAGCGCCTCCCTCACGTCTTGCTCAATGTCAGGCTCCTCCCGAGATGAAGTATAGGGTGGAATATGAAAGTAAACAAAGAGCCAGGGCTGTGTATTGGCCGCCAATTCCCTCTCCAGCCAGTCATACTGTTCGCTGCCCGGGCCAAAATCCACGATACCGTCCACCTGTAAGCAGATGAAACGGGCGTTACCGTAATCGAAGGCATACCAGCGCTCATTGCCGGGCAGGTAGAAAAAATCAAAATAATATTGATGATTGACCTCGTGATTACCCAGCGCGGGGAACAGAGGTGCGCGGGCCATCAATTCTCTCTCAATCTCGAAAAAAGTCTCCCAATCAGGAAACATATATCCCGAATTCACCAGGTCGCCAGTGTGCAGCACAAAATCTGGTTCTATCGCCACCATACTGTCCACCACCTCCTGATGGATTTGGTGCTGCGTGCGAGTATCCCCAAAGGCGGCAAAAGTGAATTTGGTTTGATCGGGACCAGCGGCAGTACGAAAGGCCGCATCTACGCTCAGGGGAACACCATCTTCCTCAACCCGGTAGTGATAAGTGGTGTAGGGTGCCAGGTTTGTGAGGGTTACAACATGATTTGTTCCCACTTCCGGGTCAGTCACGCTCAAACCGTACTCATCAGTCTCCCCATAAACGATTTCTCCCCGGCTGGAATCTTCAGTCTCCCAGACAACGATGATCGAGTCTGGGGTTACCGATTGCAGGTACGGCCCGCGGACAAGAGTGTCGCTGAAAACAGAGGTAGAGGTGGGGATGGGCACTATTACGGATGTGGAGGTGGGTTCCGCGGTGGGAGGCGAGGCAGTGCAACCAGACACCCAGAGCAAACTGGCTGTCATTATAATTATGCTAACGAAAAAAGCAATTAGGTTTCTTTTCATCTATTAGTGTTTTTTCAGCAACCAGACACAAACCAAGCATTGGTACCATCTATTATGGTACACCAGCCAGCTGAAGTTGTGAAGTAAGCGGGGTGAAAATTGTCCCTGTTAAAGGGGATTGTCTAATTCCCCTAATGCAGGAGTGACACATTTCTTGTGAGCTAACTGCCCAAAAACTCAAAGAGTCTATTTTTCAAAGAGATAATTAAAATAAAAAAACGAAAACCCATCCCAAGGCATGTCCACTCACATTCAGGTGGCCTTTCCGCGGTTTCTCATCCAGAGCCCAAGCCAAGATCCCCACAAGGGGGACAGACGCAAGTACATGTGCAGCAACAATGATTTTTTCGCAGCAGGATGTATGCGGTTCTTCAGTTGCTGATACTAAGCTTTCCAGCGTGGGCCTAAGCGAACTGCAACCATTCTCAAACCTTTAGCAGAATATGCATTTCTTCAAACACCCAGCTGACTTCTATCTTTTTTAGCTTCAATTTGACAATCCTCTGTTTTTCAGAGAACACCATATTGTGAATATAAGTTCAGATTGGTTACCAATACTCTTGTATCTTTTCTCGACATCCAATATAATTATTGCTATCGTTTGCATTTGCGACTATACGCTTTAGCAATTACTGCTATTAGCGAGCATTAGGAGTTTTTTCGTTGTGCCCTATCAGTCCGCTAATTTCTAAATTGAATGCAGATAATTATCTAGTCTGTTTATCATAAACGGAGAAAAACTATGTCCTGCGAGTCGTTTTTCATAGAACAGCTGCAGAAAAAAGGATTTCGCCTGACACCACAACGCGAAATTGTGCTGTCCATCCTGCATCAAATGGATTCGCCAGCCTCCGTAGAAGAGCTCTTTGCGAAGGTTCAGGAGGTTAGTAATGCGGTTGATATTTCTACTGTCTACCGCACCCTGGATTTGCTCCAGGATTTCAATCTGGTGATATCCATAGACCTTGGTGAGAATCACCGGGTTTTTAAACTAGTAGGTGCCGAAGAACCTCACCTGCACCTGGTTTGCGTGCGCTGCGACACCGTGATTGGTGTGGATATCCATCCCGCGGAATCTTTCGCCGCCACTCTGATGGAAAAGAACGGCTTCCAGGCCGATCTCACCCGTTTAAATATTCCAGGTCTGTGCAAAAACTGCCGCGGCCAAAAGACGCGATCTATCACTGTCAACACCCTCAACCAGCCAGCCCCTCTGGGCTGAAGAACCCATGGCAACCAGAATCAACACCGCATTTCTCTCCTTAAAAGAACAAATCCTCCGGGTAGCGATTTGGCGATAATGACAGCTCTAGAAGCCTGGAAGCAGCGTATCATCGCCTGCCGACGGCAGCGATCTCAGACCGACAGCGAACAATGGGATCGAACTGCTAGCTGGTATGGCAGCTGGGTCCAGGAAAATGACTATGTCGACAAGGTTTTCCCTTACCTGCAGGAAGCCCTTCCAGCAGACGCCCGGGTGCTTGAAATCGGATCGGGCACAGGGGCTTTTACCCTCCCACTGGCTTGCGCTGCCGGGGAAGTGCTGGCAATCGAACCTTCCCGGACCATGAGAGAACATCTGGATGACAATCTCCAGGCAGCAGGTTTATCCAACGTCAACCTGCTGTCCGAACGGATTGAAGAATCCCTGCCCTATATCCAGAGTCGCGGACCCTTTCAGTTAGTCTTTGCCTCCTTCTCTCTCTACAACATACCGGATATTGACCTGGTGATTGGCAATCTTCTACCGCTGACTCAGCATTTGATGATTCTACTTGGCACCGGTGCGCGGTCGATCTGGAGCCAGGACCTCTACCGCCAGTTTTCTGGAGAGGAGAGGGTAATCCCACCCCAGCTGGACCTGCTGTATCCGGTGCTGCTGGAGATGGGTTTATTTGCTGATGTGCGCATCATCAACGCCAGTCAAAATTACCCCTATGATAACGAAAAAGCCCTGATCGACTGGTGGATGGAACGCCTGAAGCTGCCATCATCACGCCGCAGGGAACTGCAGGACGCTCTGCGCCCGCTGATTTTGAAACGGGACGGACAGGTGGGTATCTTTCAGAAAAGAAAAATGGCGTTGGTAGACATTGACCGGGAAAAACAAAATCGGAAAGATTTACACAATACCAATCCATAAATAGGTTCATAATCATCTATCGCGAGGAGAACACTATGAAACACCCCCGCTTTCAAATATTAATACTTGCACTGATCGGCCTGCTGCTGCTTACCGGCTGCAGCACATCGGTGGAAGAATCCACCCAGGCTGTTATAGCGGAAGGTCCAGTTGTCGAAAAGACAGCCGAGGAGCCCACAAAAGCACCGATTGATGAACCGACAGTGGATCCAGCGGTGAACAGCGAGCCGTCTTATGCTGAAGAAATAATCATCGGCATCGGACGAAATCTGTATTACGGTCAATCCCAGTGGCACATGATCCATGGGTCCCTGCATGTCTGGGAGCCGCTGCTCTATCCAGATGAAAATCTCAATCCACAGCCCTACCTGGCCGAGTCCTGGGAATCCAACGAAGATCTCACCGCCTGGACCTTCAAGCTGAAAAAAGGCATCTCCTTCCATGATGGATCACCGCTTACCGCAGAGGTGGCCGTGAATAACCTGATGGAGATCCACGAGAATTACACCCCACTGCCAACTCTGGACCGTATGGAGGTCGTGGACGAAAGCACCTTTACTATTTATCTGACCGAATCCACCCCGGCGCTTCCGGACTTGCTGGTTTACTTCCAATCAGCCATGCTCTCCCCCGGAACACGCGATCAGGAAGGCACGGACCAACCAGTTCCTTACGGCACTGGCCCCTTCCAATTTGTTGAGTACGTGGACGGCGAGCGCATTGTACTGGAACGCAATGAAAACTACTGGGGAGAGCCACCTAAAGTCGAACGCATCATCTACCGCTACATCCCCGACGCCATCACCCGGTTGCAAGCGTTGCAGTCCGGGGAAATCGATGCCATCGCCGATGTGGGATCTATCATACCCAGTCAGAGCGAGATCGTTGAAAGCGATGAAAACCTCAATCTTTTCACCGTCGACGTGCTCACCACTCATTATCTGTTCTTCAATAACGACAAACCTCCCTTTGATAATCAAATCCTGCGGCAGGCCGTCTCCCTGGCTATTGACCGGGAGTTGATTGTTAATGAGACAGTTTATGGCTATGGGGTTCCCGGTACGAGCCTGATCACCCAACTTGCCGAGAAGTGGGTCAACCCGGCAGCTTCACCTGCTTACGATCTGGCCGAAGCGAAAGCGCTAGCGCAGTCCGTACTGGGAGACGAGCGTATCCAGGTGACCTTTGTGCTCCACAGCGGTCTGGCAAACCGTTGGCCTTATGGTGAGATCGCCCAAATTATCCAGTTTGCGCTGGTAGACCTGGGAATAGATATTGAAATCCAGACGGTTGAGGGCGGTACCTGGAACGAGATGCTGGCAAACGATGAGTATGATATCAGCATGCGCCCATACACCATGTCCTCCGGCGACCCGGACGATTTCATGACCTATTGGGCGCGGCCGGAAGGTATCTTCAACAGCAAGTACAGTATCAGCTATGATGATGACCAAATCGAGGTCTTGATCAATCAAGCAGTTTCTGAAGTGGATCTAGCAACCCGGAAGGCGTACTATGATGATATCCAGGCGATTTTAATTGAACAAACGCCTTTTACACCGATTTATCATGAGGTCACCCTCTATGCTGCAAAGGATACTGTCTTTAATCTGACGTTGGATGCTGTTTTCCGCCCTTCACTGAATACAGTGTACAAACTTGCAGAATAAATAGTCTAGTAATACGGAGCGAAGATGCTCCCCTGAATCACCTTCAGGGGAGCATCTGATACTATATGCTGCAAATCATCATTCGCAAGGTCATATTAGGACTCTTCTACCTGTTCGTCATCTCCGTGGTGGCGTTTGTGATGGTGCGCCAGATGCCGGGCGACCCAGCGGTCTTGATTGCCAACCAGGATCGTGAGACGGAAGCGCCGCCAGAATTGGTTGAACGCATCCGACACGAGTATGGATTCGACAGAGGGATGGTAGAGCAATACCGATGCTGGCTGCAAAGGGTCATATTTGATGGGGATTTGGGCTACTCCACACGCACAAAACGTCCGGTCCTGGCAGAAATCCAGAGCAGTCTGCCAGCATCCCTGCGCCTGGGCTTGATCACATTCGGTTTGACCCTGATCATCTCCTTCCCTCTTGGCCTTTTGGCCGGAGTCACAAATAATAAGATCCTTGATCTATGGATCCAGAGTATGGCCTGGATTAACTATTCTGTCCCCGTATTCCTCCTGGCTGTCCTCCTGATCTGGTTTTTCGCAGTTGATCTGCGGTTATTGCCTGCAATTGGTCATGAAACAGGAAGGCACTATGTACTGCCAGTCGCTGCCCTCAGTGTGCACCTTTCTGGCTGGACAACTCAAGTCATCCGCACAAGCATCCGGGAGATCTCGGAAAAGCCCTACATTCAATTCGCTCATGCGAAAGGGCTGAAACAGATTCGTGTCATCCTGATCCACACACTCAAACCGGCGTTATTCCCTATCAGCACCGCACTCTTGATTCAATTGGGCAATTTGGTCAGCGGCTCTTTTATTATTGAGACAATTTTTGCCTGGAACGGGATCGGTCGCTTGTTAGTTGATTCCATCATGGCACGCGACTTTCCAATCATTCAGGGTATCCTGCTTTATACAGGGGGAATCTTCGCACTGATCAATATATTGATCGATAGCCTGTACCTTTTCCTTGATCCGACAACCGTTGAAAAAATGGGAAGGGGGCGAACATCATGACGCGCACAATCATTGGAGCTCTCAGCCTGGCCCTGCTTGCCGTTATTTTATTAGCTTGTGCTTTCCCCGGGCTGTTTACCAATTACGAACCAAACGCAATCAATTTTGCTGAAAAGTTTTCCCAACCCAACCGGATTCATTTAATGGGAACAGATGAATTAGGGCGAGATTTGTTCACCCGATTGCTTTTTGGAGGACGTGTCACCATTGGGTCTTCCTTGGTGATTGCTGGCGGATCGACATTGATCGCCGCAATCTGGGCAGCCGTATCCGCCTACCTGGGTGGAATTTGGGACGAATTAATGACGCGGATTGTAGATATCTTAATGATCATCCCGGCGCTGCTTTTTGCACTGCTGCTTATCAGTATCCTCGAGCCTGGCATGCGTAGCCTGGTGATCGCGTTGGCCATAGTGCGCTGGCCTGGTTACGCGCGTATTCTGCGAGGACAGGTTTACTCCCTGCTGAGCGCTGAATACCTGGTGGCTGCCAAGGCACTTGGCGCCAAGCCAGTTCATATCATCCGGCGCCACATCATACCCAACATCACTATGCTGATTATCACGCTTTTCGGTTTGAGCTTCGCCAGCGGCATCCTGAGTATTTCCAGCTTGAGCTTCCTGGGATTCGGCGTCCAACTCCCCCATCCGGAATGGGGGGCGATGATCAACGCTGCCCGCCCATTCCTGCAAACCCGACCCTATCTGATGATTTTTCCTGGTCTGGCAATCATTGTCACTGTCTTGCTCGCCAATCTCAGTTTGCGGTTATTAGAACCATCCTGAGCTCAGAGCTCTGACTCTTTTTATAATTGACATCTTAGCAACACGACGACTGATTATCCATACAGCCACGAGGTATATAAGAGGAACAAGAATGACTTGGCTGAAGAGCGTGTCATGAACTAACAAACCAAATCTGCCATCAAATTCCTTGCGCTTGATCTTTTTTCTGGAAAAGGCTCTACACAATTCCAACTGAATAGGTTATTGATATCTTTCCTTATTAACCCCAGATCGGTGTCAAATAAAGAGCACCGTATACCTGCCGCACCTCATCATAACTACATTCCATTAACCCCTTGCTTCTCTTCGACAGGCTCCCTTAAGCTACGCTTCCCTCGAAGGAGTTTTACAGAGCCCTTCGATTTTTAATGAGTTTGTATTGGATCTCATTTTGATTTACTCATTCCAGTTTATGCTTCAGTTGTCTAGTTTTTTCTATTCAAAAATGCTTTCATTCTCAACAGGTCAATCAATCTTTTGGGCAGGTATTGAGTACGTTTTGGGCATTTTAGCGACGAAAGGGCAAACCGCCTTGCCTGTACAGGAGCTACCACAACTGGGTGGAGAACACGCGTTCATCACCGCGGCTAACTCCGCATCATCATCCCTCAATCTTCCTTTACGTACCCAAAACTGGATCATGCCATCCAATGCGCTGTGCTCAATGCCTAATTTGTGGCTAAGATCGCTCAAATTTAGAACACTCTGTGCGAATTTGATTTCTTGCAGTACTTGATTGAGCATCTTTCTTATTCCCTTACTCTGTTTCCAGTGAATAGTGATCGATTATCATTTACTCATCTGATTACTGATCACTGTTATCTAAGAACTATCCTAACCCTAACAGGATGCCGCCTTGAAAGACGACAAATGCCATCAGCCAGGCCAGCGCAAGCTGTCCTATGATGCTGAACCACATCCATTTTGCGCCCAATTCCTGTTTCTCTGCAGCAATAGCAACCATACAAGGGGTGTAGATCAAGACAAAGACCATAAAAGCCATTGAAGCCAAAGCGCCATGACCGCCGCTTGATTCTTCAAAGCCGCTGCGCACAGCCAACATCAGATCTGTCAACTCATCTTCCTCTCCTTCTTCAAAAAGGTTGACCCCAAAGATAAGCGGCAGGGACTTGATGGTATCACCTGTTGCTCCGATAAATGAGGTGATAATCTCACCAACATCTTCAAAGAAGGTGGTAGCTTCCGCTTCTTCTTCAACTTCTTCCACTGTGTAGACTTGCGCCATTGTGCTGACGACAACCTCTTTAGCCACAAAGCCTGTAACCAGCGCGCTGCTGGCTTCCCAACTGTCAAAGCCCAGAGGCGCCAAAACTGGGGCGATTGCCTCGTTTGCAGTTGCAAAAGCGCTGTTTCTGACATCTGTATCTGCAAAACTGCCGTTCCCGTTGACGGGGAGCGCCATTAAAATCCACAAGACAATACTGGTCGCCATGATAATCGTCCACGCTTTGCGGACAAAGGAGCTGGTGCGCTCCCACATGTGGAACCAGATGCCGCGCAATGTTGGCAGGCGATAAGGCGGTAATTCCATCACAAAGGTAGATTGTTCTTTGTTTTTAAAGAGCGTCTTATTAAGAACGATTCCCAAAATAATCGCTGTGATAATACCAAGCAGGTATAAACCAAAGACGACCCCGCTCGCATTTTCAGGGAAGAAGATTGTTCCGAAGAGGATATAAACCGGAAGCCGAGCACCGCAGCTCATAAACGGGACCAGAAGTCCAGTCAGGATGCGATCCTTTTCATTTTCCAGGGTACGGGTGGCGTAAAGTGCTGGGACAGTGCATCCAAAACCGATCAACATCGGCAGGAAGCTCTTCCCATGCAGTCCCAACATGTGCATCAGGCGATCCATCACAAAAGCCGCGCGCGCCATGTAGCCAGAGTCTTCCAAAATGGCGAGGGCAAGATAGAGGAACATCATCACTGGAACAAAGACCAACACACCTCCCACACCTGCGATAATGCCATCCACAAAGAGACTTTCCACCCAGCTACCGTCCAAACCAAGTACGCCTAAGATGCTCACAATCCAGTTGGTGATGGGACCGCTGATCACGCCATCCACCCAATCTAGATAAGGGGCAGAAATATCTGTGGTCATTTTAAAAACCACCCACATCGCGATCAGGAAAATCGGGATGCCCAATAGACGATGGGTTACAATGCGGTCTACTTTATCGGATTTGGTCAGGCGGTCGGGGCTGTTATGTTTGACTGCTTCGCGCACCAGACCGTTTATCCAGCCGTAGCGGTGATCGGCAATGATCACGTCCACATCATCGCCGTAAATTTTCTCAAGATGGGCAATGCTCTTCTCTACGGCAGCGAGTAACTCGGAGCCACCTTTAAGTTCCTTCAAACTTGTTTGAATGTCGTGATCCCCTTCCAGTAACTTGATTGCCAGCCAACGCGAGGGAAATTGGCTCTCAATATTCGTCTGGCGGGTGATCTCTTCCTGCAAGCGGACTATTTCTTCCTCGGCTTCGCGGCCATAGTCAATCGAAAAACCATCTCGTTGTGTATAAGCGCGCTCATGTGACTTCATGCTATTTTCTCCTCCGCAAGTTTGATGATTGTTCTTACCAATTGGTCAATCCCTTCACTTTTACTTGCGGTTGTTTTGATTACAGGAGACTGCAATCCATCGCTGAGCATATTTTGATTGATCTTTAAACCGCGTGAATCGGCGACATCAGACATGTTAAGCACAACAATCACAGGGACACCCAATTCTAAAACCTGCACTGTCAGGTAGAGGTTGCGCTCCAAATTTGCGGCATCCACCACCGTTACGACCATATCGGGATTTTCGTTGATGATATAGTCCCGGGCAATCACTTCTTCGGGTGAGAATGCGGTCAGGCTGTAAGTTCCGGGTAAATCAACAATTTCGATTTCATACTCACCATGTTTGAATTTGCCTTCCTTTTTCTCGACCGTTTTGCCCGGCCAGTTTCCCACATGCTGACGGGAACCGGTCAACGCGTTGAAAATTGTGCTTTTACCAGCATTCGGGTTACCGGCAAGAGCTATGCGTAACTCTTTCACTTTTCTTCTCCTTCGATATTTGTTTGATCGCCGTTATTGCCAGTCAAACTAACCATCATCTTCCGCGCCATACCACGCCCCAAAGCAATACGAGAACCACGCACAGAAAGCAGCAGAACCCCACCAGTATTTTGAACGACGCTCAGTTCAACACCCGGCGTCAGTCCCAGTGCGGTTAGACGGTGCAACATCTTTTTGCCGCCTTTTATGTTTTCCAGAAAAACTTGCTCGCCAATGGCAGCCATCACAAGGGGGAACACTTTTGACATCATTTCTCCTATCCCTGCGGCTCAACCAATATCTCACTGGCTTCCGTTTTGCGTAACGAAAGATGATAACCCTTGATCACAAAATCAATCGGGTCCCCCAAAGGAGCTACCCTTTTCACTAAAATCGTCTCTCCCTTCACCAGGCCCATCGCCAATAATCGCTGACGGGCAGCCCCTTTAAAGTTCATTTTGGCAATCACCCCTGTTTCGCCAACTTTTAAATCACTTAATGGTACTGACATAAAACACTCCTTTTTTCTGTGAATGCGACCCGATGTTTTCGGGCTGGACAATGACCTTAAATTCCAGGTTATTGTTTTCCAGGTGAACAGTTCAATTTTTAGTTATTTTTTGGCCATCCCACACTGATTGCGGATGTCATCTCTGCGGATAAGTGCACGCTCCGCTTTTGAGATTCCAGCAGCATATCGCCACTGTTACCAATTGCCAGCACTCGCACGCGTATACCCGGACCGATTCCTTCATTTGATAGAAAATTGGTCACCACCGCATCCGCATTTACCTGCATCACCTGAGCGGACTCTCCAATCTTTAAATCGCTCAACATCATCCCCTCAAAAAGCGTCATCCCATCCTCCTCAACCTGAGGGATTGGATTTCCGTGATAACAAACCGCTGGATGCCCTAAAAATTCCGAAAGACGATCTGCCACATCGTCAGAGGTAATATGCTCCAAATTACAGGCGAGAGCATCGGCCCCCTCCAGGGACATGCTCAAATCCTTGACCAGAAAAACCTCCCATAAACGTCGGTAGCGCAAAATGCGCATAACGAGCTGCCGCCCGGAAGATGTAAACTCAACCCCCTTATAGGGATAGTATTTCACTAACCCACTCTTTTCCATTTTATGAATCATCTGATTGACGGAAACCGGTAGAACAGAAAGCGCATTAGCCAATTCAGAGAGAGCCACCGGGCTTTCATAACCTTGCTCTTCCAATTTGGCAATCGTTACCAGATACATCTGTTCGTTCTCGCTCATTTCTTTTTTTATTTGGCTAGACATATTATTTTTGCCTTTTTTTTATGTTTGACCATAATTCTACACGTTTTACTAAAAGTGTCAAGAATAAATGACATGACGAAAAGCATATAAACCAGAGGATAGGTGATATTTATGTGTTAGTGTAAATAGAAGTATGTCCACACACACAAAACAAACTCGCCTTAACCCTGTTTGCCCGCAAATAGTGTTTGATGATCAAATACATATTCATTAATGGAGTGCTGAGATGAAAGCAAAAGTTCTAGGGGTCATTGAAGTTAGTGCTGTCTTCATCCTGATGAGTTACATTTTTAATTACGTTCAGTCCATTCCCCTGTCCGCAGAGATATCGGACCCTTTGGGCGGCTTTCTTTTCCCGGGTTATGCTGTTTTATTGGTTATTTCATTCTTGATTTACATTATCAGAGATCAGCATAAGCAAAAATTCCCGATTTCCGAGAAGCTCCGCTATCAAGTCGAAATAATTGCTCAAGGGTTCTTTCCCGTTTTCACTCTTAGCGTTCTGCTCAGCTGGATTGATTGGACCCAATGGACAGGGGCAATCCTGATTTCAATCATCGAGATCGGGTTGTTATTCTGGTTTGCCTGGATGGTCAAAGAAAAACAACCCCCAGGGCAAAAAATGGGGGTCGTTGGTGGATTAGCCCTCATTCCAATTGCATCACAAATTTCAAACAAGCTTGGGAACGTTATTGTTGCGGTTATATATTTCTACTTGTTTGTTGCGTTAAGTGAAGAAATCTTATTTCGGGGATATATCCAATCACGCCTGAATTCAGTATTTGGGCGCCCTAAGCAAATCTTTGGCATTCGATGGGGGTGGGGGTTAATTATCTCTTCTGTTCTTTTTGGTCTTTGGCACTGGGGCTGGAATCCAGAAACCCTGGCTTGGCCGCATGTTCTATGGACAATGTTGGCTGGATTGATCTTTGGACTCGTGCGTGAAAAAAGTGAAAGTGTAATCGCCCCGGCAATTTTGCATGGCATAATGAATTATGGTCCGCAGGCAATCCTGTTTTATCTATTTTTGAACTGATGACCCTGTCTAACTCCTCACAAAGATTGACTTTTCTTCTTCCGCCCAGGCTGAGGACCAAACAACTCTTGCGAAAATATATCTAAATTATTGTCTTTATCCAGGAAATCTATGTACAAGAGAGCCATCGTCAGAACCCCGGGGGAAAGCTTGATCCATGGATTGACCACTGCGGATCTTGGTATTCCGGATTACAAAAAGGCCCTGGCTCAACACGCGAATTATATCGAAGCACTGGAAGAGTGCGGATTAGAAGTATTGGTATTGGGACCAGATGAACAATTCCCTGATTCCACGTTTGTTGAAGATATTGCCCTGTTAACAAAGAACTGTGCAATCATAACCAATCCTGGAGCGCCATCACGTAAAGGAGAGACCGCGGCAATCAAAGACATTCTGAAAGAATTTTACGGGGAGGTTGAAGAAGTCCAGGCTCCGGGAACAGTCGAAGGGGGAGATATCATGATGGTGGGATCCCATTTTTATATTGGACTATCAGAAAGAACAAACGTGGATGGAGCGGCACAAGTCATCCGCTTCCTGGAAAACAATGGACTGAGTGGGTCTCTGGTTGAGCTGGAAGAAACTCTCCATTTGAAGACTGGAGTTGCCTATTTAGAACAAAACAATCTGATTGCATGTGGTGAGTTTCTATTAAAAGAAGAATTTAAGGAATTTAATCTCCTGGAAATAGCTGAAGATGAAAGCTATGCAGCCAATTGCATTTGGGTTAACGACAGAGTGTTAATACCCAGTGGTTATCCCAAAGCACGGGAAACTATACTTGGGGCTGGTTATTCAGTAATTGAAGTTGGGGTATCCGAGTTTCAAAAACTTGATGGTGGTCTCAGCTGTCTGTCATTAAGATTTTAAGGAATCAATTAATTGACGCGTTTAAATCTCGCAGGTCACTACGCCTCTTCTGGCCTAACCATCAGATTGTGAACAGAGATCGCAGGGATCTACCAACTATCTCCAGGGAAAGAATAATCAAATAGATACTGCAGAAAAAAAGGGAAACATATATGCCGGAATCAAAATTAAAAAGTAGAACTAGAACTATTGGGCTCAATTTATTCATAATCGCAGCTTTGTTCGGTTTAGTCTCATTAAATAAAGAAACATTGAGACCAATGTCAATCCATTCAGAGTTCGCTAGTACTATAACGGGGTGTTTTCCAAATTTCATAGCTGCCTATTTAATCAGTCTGGCATATGTAAATGCAGCTTTGAGCAAACAGTCCAAAAATAGCCGCTTAATAGCAATTCTCAGTTCTACAGTGATTTTTATAATTTTGACCATTGAAGAGCTCAAACCGATGTGGGGGGCCAGTACACATTATGATCCCTGGGATATTGCTGCCAGTGGAGTCGGATCATTGCTGGCAATTTTAACTTTTGAACTAATTACTATGATTCGAAACAAATAAAAAAAAAGCCCCTCATTGTGGTGGTGTGCACCCCGTATGCCGGACAAATAAATAAAGGCCTCTTGTAGCTAATTATTCAAGCTGACGTCTGAATTCCAAGGGCGTCAGTTTTGTTTTATGTGCCAACTGTCCTTTACCCAAAGGGTAGATGCTTCGCGAAAGTCGTAGCAGGAGCTACGCTGAGCATCCCTCTTCAGGGATGCTTAGATTTTTCTATGGATTACTGGATCAGTGGAAAGCTTAAGCATCGACGGAGGTTGATGCTCGGTCTGAGCGTAGCCGAAGACCCAAAGCTGGGACTTTTGCGTAGCCCTTCAATAAATTCAGGGCCAACCCTGGCGGGGCAGTCCCCTGGCAAATATCATGATAAACAGAAGATCGCTTTGTCTCTGAGATTCTCATGATTTCAGTTTATGGAAAACCCTATTCTTATATCAAAAACACCTCCCGTATTTATATTGTACGAGAGGTGTCTTTATTTTTGTGTCTTGTTTTAGGGGGTCAGTTCCCTCACGGGGCTTTTTTAGTTAATCCTGATCCTTTCGGAGGTATACATATTCCCGGTGAGCTTTTCTCCAGCGCAAAATTAAACTCATGACATATCCTGAAATCATCACCCCAAACACAAGGTAACCAGCAATCATGTAATTTACAGTATCAGGTACAAAAAATCTGGACAGCATGGGTCACTCTCCCTTTGAATAAGAGTCTATCCGCAGTACATCAACCTCAGCTCGTAATTGCCCCAATCGAATCCGATGCCAGAGCAAATCAGCAAAAAAGACCGTAAAGGCTGCCAGGCTGAAGAAAAAGGTTAATTTCATCGGTGAATCCATATTAAATCCGCCCTGGCTGGCAGCTTCAGCGCTGCCAATAACCACCGGGTGAATAGTCCGCAGCATCCGGATGGAAATAAACGTCAGAGGTACGCTGAAAAAACCAAAGATGGCATAAATCGCCGAAAATCTTGCTCGACGTTCTGGATCATCCACTCCCTGCCTCAACAGCAAGTAGGCTGCATAAATCAGCTCAACAATTGCTGCTGTTGTTAACCGTGGTTCCCAGGTCCACCAGGTATTCCAGATTGGTCTGGCCCAAATAGAACCCAGGACAATTGCTGTCAGAAAAAATATCAAGCTGATTTCCACCGCGCCATTCCCTGCAATATCCCACAATAAATTCCCTTTGCGCAGATAAACAACTCCAGCTATCGCGGCTACCAGGAATCCCAGCATGCCTACCCAGGCGGTGGCTACATGGAAATAAAATACTTTCTGCACCGATCCCATCATCACTTCTACCGGGACATAAAAGAACACCAGGCCGGCAGCTACCAGGATCATCAAACCGGCGACGACATCAAGAATGGTAAGTAAATTTGGTTTTTCATTCATACTTCATTCCTCCACTACAAAATCAAATACCATAAAGGCCGCTGCGGTAAATATCAAATCATAAACGATTAACAAATTCAGCCAGGCTGAGATTTCCGTCAGCGGAACCATTAACAAAAATCCCTGGCTGGCTTTCACAGCCGCAATAATAACCGGCAAAGACAGCGGAAACAGCAGGATTGGAAGCAGGATATCACGCGTTCTGGCTTGAATTACCATTGTCGCCAGCAGCGTTCCCACTGCAACATATCCAATGGAACCCAATACTACCACTAATAAAAATCCGGGTTGAAAGACCGGAACCTGGTACAGGAAACTGTACACTGGCAAGACTATTATTTCTACCAGCAGCATAAAGATTAAATTGCCGATTGCCTTCCCAAAATAAATCACACTTCGATCAACCGGGGCCAGCAGCAAGCCATCCAGGCATCCTCGGTCTTTTTCAACCGCCAGAGACCGATTAAGCCCAATAGTTCCCGCAAAAATAAATGTTGCCCACAGCACTCCCGCGGAGAGGGATTCCTGAGCCTGAATGTCCAGCTCAAGGGCAAAGTTAAAGATCAGGATCACCAGCAAGGCAAATACCAGCATAGCGGACAAGTTCTCTCGTGTCCTCCATTCCGCGGTGAGGTCCTTCCAGATCACAGCCCGGATCGCGTTCAGGTAAGATTTCATGCTGATCCCCCATTTCCCTGCAGCGCCTTGCGGTAAAAAGTCACAAAATCAGCCGAATTAAGATCTTTTGTTGCTACAGAAGCTTTTATCTTTCCTTTGGACAGGATATCCAGCCGGGATGCCAATTCAGCAGCCCGGACTAAATCGTGAGAAGTCATTACAACTGTCCGCCCCGCAAGGGCAATCTCCCGCAGCACACTATCCAGAATTTCACCCGCTTCCTGGTCCAAACCGGTGTGAGGTTCATCCATTAACAATATCCGGGGGTTGTGTAAAATTGAGCGGCCGATTGCCAAACGCTGCTGCATCCCCCGGGAAAAAACCCGCACCAGGTCTGATTTACGGCTGGAGAGCCCCACCAGGTCAAGCACTTCCCCTATTCGAAGTCGCTCTACATCGTATAACCTGGCATAAAAGGACAAATTTTCTTCGGCCGTGAGATCACCATAAAGCAGCGGCTGATGAGAAACTACACCCAGATGAGCTCTAACTGCAACCGCTTCTTCCGGCAAACGGCAAGAAGCCACCTGGACCAAACCGGAGGTCGGTTTGGAAAGCGACGCCAGGATTCTTAATAAGGTAGTCTTCCCGGCCCCGTTTGGTCCCAACAACGCCACGAATTCCCCAGAGCGGACTTCAAAATCCAGCTCTCGTAATACTGTTATTGGACCAAATCGCTTAACTAGTTTTTTTACCTGGATCATAAAGTTGAGTTTGAATTCCTGACCAGTTAGCCCAATTTATTTTTCAATTCCTGTCTTTTTTTCAAGAAAGATTTTTCGCTGATTTCTCCTGAATCGAATAAACTCTCCAGCGCAATAATTTGATCTCTTCTACCTCTTGATGATCTTCCTCTAACTCGTGCTCTTCTCCACTCAATCGTCTATTCCGGAAGAAAAGCCAGCTCCCTGCCAGGATCATCACCACGCCCAGGGCTGTCAATCCAATCAAATATCCCTGGATCTCTAGTGGAGAAGATTCATCTTGAACAAGAGCAGTTTCAGAATTCTCAGAGATCTGGAACTGCAGTTCCTCCCCCCGGTTGAGTCCTCCGCCGGCATAAACCTGGAATGCGCCGCTGGTTATATCTTGAACACCAACATCTTCCAGGTAACTTCCTTTCACTTCTATTTGATTTACCGGGGTCATTACTACTACTGCGCCAACAGGGTAATTAATTGTCTGAGCAAAATCCAGTGTATTTCCCTGATAGGGCAGCGTGTAATACACCAGTACCTGGTACACCCCGGCCCCGGGTGAAATGCTCACAGTGTCGCCAAAACCATCCTGGGTTTCCAGATAGCGCTGACCCAGGAGTCCATCCTCGAATTCAATGGCAGCTGCGCCTTCAGGAAGAGGGAAAAAAACTGTCGGTTGATCAGGAGATCCAGCGACCACAGTCGCTTCTCCATTATTAGAAAATATAAATATCTCTACGATTTGAAGCAGACCAGGCTCTGAAAATTCAACCAGAACATGGATTCGGTCAATGTGCAATCCGGAATCATCTGCTGTAGTGTCAAATAACTGCACATGCAGCCCTAATTCAGCTGCCTCAGGCGCAAATTCAGTGATTTCTGAGCGGTAAACTGCACCGCCGTAGGTAATCGAAGCAAAGTACACTCTTCCTTCCAGGAAGGGAACATCGTTAAAATCAATTATTCCAGTTGAGGGGAGTGTCAGGGTTTCCTGGAAAACCTGGGCAAAATTGTCATACGCTTCCAGTCTAACATCCAGGTCTAGATCCAGCAGCGTTCCTCCAGTATGATCACTTACCTCAACATAAACTACTTTCAATTCAGTTTCTTCCGGTGTAGTTTCATTGGGCAGGGGTTGTTCCTGAGTCGGCACTGCAGTTGGAAGAATGGGTGTATTTACCACCGGATTGGTCTTAACGGCCTCTGGAGGCGGGGTCACATCATCTGACAGGTTCAAACAGCCGGAAAGTAACAAACTGATGCCCAGGATACAAAGGACAGGGATTGAAGTATATATTCGCCGATTCACAATTTTTCTCCACACTGTCCACAGAATTGATCCCCCGTTTTCACAGCCTTTCCACAATGCGAACAAAAATTGGTTTTTTCCTTCTTCAACTCACGGCGGCGGGCTTCTATCATCTCTTCCAGGTCATCCTCACTTGCTGGAACTGAGGAAATACGCTTATCGGCCGGGATATTTTTTTCCAGCTTATCCACCTGCTTAATTATCTCAGCAGCCTGGGAAAGCAAAATATCCCTGTTCCGAGTATGTTCCACGGAGGATATCTTTTCCAGATCAAATTCCAGATCCAAATCTTCAATAGAGGATAATAATCTTTCCCTTTCGGCGGTGAGAGAATCATACTTTCTAGGCACCTGTGCCCCACGAGTATCCGTCTCTACCAGAAAAGGGCGAATAATTATGACCCCTGTCAGAATAAATATACCCAATACGATTAAAAAAGAACTCACAGCCATGAACACCACCCGTCTATAGTTCAGAGATCCAATAAAGGATCAATGTATGATTTAATTTCCTCCAGGGACATAAAGGGACCGATCCGGACATGGACAATGACACCATCCTGATCAATGATATATGTTTCTGGAACACCAGTAATTCGGAATGCCTGGGAAATTTTTGTTCGCAAATCCGGCCCATTGGGATAGGTGACCTGAAACTCTTCCAGGTAAGCTAACGCTTCAGGTTCGGTATCCACATAGTCTACTCCCAGGAATAATACATCTCCCCGGGGTTGGTAAAACTTGTAGGCAGCCTCCAGATCTAATGCCTCAGGTTTACAGGATTGACACCATGAGGCCCAAAAATTCACCACAATTACACTGCCACGGTAATCAGAAAGCTGATATGTTTCACCTGAAAACGATATTAACTCAAAATCCGGAGCTATCTCTCCCCGGCCGACCTGTCCCTGCTGGGATTGAATTAAACCCACTCCCAAAATCATTAGAAGTAATACTAATCCTCCCCAGATTAATAATTTTTTCATAATTATCCTTTGGATCTTTTATTTAATTCTTCTTCCACCCGGCTGATGTACTCGTCTGGCGCTTTCTTGAGTTTAGCCGCTTGCTTGGCATTCTTCCGGGAACTCACCTCCGGTTCTGCTTTTCGCCAGCGTTGAAATGCTCCTATTAGAAGGACAAAGCCTCCCACAAAAATCAACAAGGGCACAATGTAAACCAACCAATTAAACCCGCTCCTGGGGGGTTCCGCAAGAACTCGATCGCCGTACTGGTCCACAAAATATGTCTTAATCTGGTCCTCTGTCCAACCCTCACTGAGCCTATCCCGGATAATACCCCTCCACTGTTCACAGGCTGTAGTGCCGCAGGCATCCAGGGGTATATTTTCACAGACCGGACAGTAAAGCTGTTTGGCGACTGCATTTACATCATCGTCTGTTGGATATGAACCCTGCGCCATTGCAGATCCTGGAATTAAGGCAGCCAGGATTAGTATGGATGTTAATAACAATAGATAACGTTTTGTATAATTTATCATCGAGCCCTCACTGGAAGCGGTTTGGATTTCTTGTCGGGCCAGGTTGTCGCCACAACCCCAATAATGAATACCCAGGCTCCTATCCAGAGCCATTTTACCAGCGGATTGTGATAAACCTTAAACGTCGCACCTTCTGATGAGACCACTTTCCAATCCACCAGGATTACATAAAAATCATCTACCAATGTGCTGCGTACACCAGGAATAGTCGCAGGTTGGTTTGAATCATAATAAAAATCTCGCCGGGGATACAAGGTGTCTATGGTTTGACCATCCTTGTTTACACTTACAATAGCCCGGGCTACATTTCTTCCATCAGTGGTATCAAAGATATCAAGCTTCTCGTACACCATTGTATAGGAACCCAGACTCAGTTCTCCTCCCACTGGAATTGTTCCCTGGGTTTCTATTTGGAAAAACTCAATCCCGATGATCCCCATTGCCATCATGACAACGGCGATGTGGATGATCATCGCGCTGAAAGCCCGTTGGTTCCTTTTAAGGACATGCACTATCGAACCCCACAGGGAATCTTGTCCCTTCTTTCTCCGCACTCTTGTACGCCGGAAGAATTCAAAAGCATTCACGGCCAGCACAAATGCCACCAACCAGAAAGCCACTACTGCAGGCCAGCGTGTTAGCCCTCCATAAAGCGGCAAGGCAATTCCAATTAATGACACGATAAATGGCTTCCAAAGCAAGCGCCCCAGGTGTTTAAATGAAGCATAACTCCAGACGGCCAGGGGACAGATCACCATAATCATTAACATGCCGCCCAGGATTGGGCCAGCAACCCGTTCATAAAATGGCGGCCCTACTGTAACCTTTTGCCCTGTCACCAGTTCAGAAATTTTTGGGAACATCACTCCCCAGAAGGAGGTAACCAGGATCCCTAAAAGGAGCACGACACTGATGATGATCAATGATTCCTTGGAAAAGAATGAAGTCAGCACCTGCCGGGATTTGAGGTAACTCCATCGCTTGTTCAGCAGCCACAATGAACCAATCAGGTTCAGTGCGATAAAGCCCAAGAATATTGGGCCGATCGAGCTTTTCGAAAAAGCATGCACCGAGGATAGTAATCCAGAGCGAGTCAGGAAAGTTCCAAAGATAACCAGGTTATAGGTCAGGATTATTAAAACCATGGTTAACTGTTTAAACATGCCCCGCTTTTCCTGGATTAGTACGGTATGTAAAAAAGCCGTTCCCGCCAGCCAGGGCATCAAAGCAGAGATCTCTACTGGATCCCAGCCCCAATATCCTCCCCATCCCAGGACATCATACGCCCAGCGGGCTCCTAAAACCAATCCCAGGGAAAGAAAGAGCCAAGCCCATAATGTCCAGCGCCGGGAGAGCTGAATCCAGCGGTCATCTGCACGTCTGGTAATTAAACTAGCCATGGCAAACGCATAGGGAATAATAAAAGCAACAAATCCCAGATACTGCATGGGAGGATGAATGATCATCCCCGGGTGCCGCAGCAGCGGATTTAATCCAGATCCATCCCTGGGAAAGAGCTGAATACCACCAGGAGGGCGGGAAAATGCTGTTGTGATTCCCTCTGAAGTCTGCCAATAACTGACAAATGGATTTTCAAAAAAAGTATTTAACAATACAAAAAATGCCAGGGTTGCTAAACTGATCACAATTACCCAAGGCAGCAAATCCTGATCCCGGTCCCATTTCCGAAGCGTAACAGCAGAAGTGAAACCCGCCAGCAGCCAGGACCAGAAAAGCAGCGACCCTGCTTGTCCTCCCCAGAGAGCGGTGATCTTGAGATAATCCGGCATGCTCAAACTGGAGACTTTAGCGACATACTCAAATTCAAATCGATTCGTCAATAGGAGATATACAAGGGATCCAACAGAGATAGTCAGAAGCGGGAATACAAGGGTCATTGCCCGCTTTGCGCTGAGAACCCAGGCTTTCTGTTTCTTCTGCTCACCATAGAATGCTGCACCAATTCCGTAAATTGAAACGACCAAAGTTATTAACAAAGATCCAAAACCAATATCAGCTGCCATTAACTATCTCCCTGCCATTAATATTTTATGGGTATTATTATTCTGTCTCTATTTGATCCGGAACAGATCCTTCATATTTTGAAGGACATTTTAACAAAATTTCATCAGCTTCAAATACTCCGGAAGCAAGAACCTCACCGGTAATGATGGCTTGAGCTTCATTTTGAAGAAGGTCTGGTACGGGTCCATAATATATCACGTCCAGTCTGGGCCGACTTGGATCCATCACGGCATTGTGTAGGGCTCTGGCTAATCCGCCTTCTTCCTCAAGCAATAGATTATCCCCCGGGACGTGAACAATAGTAAACGACAATTCCAGCGTATCCATATTATATTGAATTGAGTCCCCCAGGACAGCTCCAGATGCGCGAACATTGCGTCCTGCCAGTTCCCCTGCCGACTGCTTGTTCAGAACTTCCTCAACTGTTAAAAAGTACTGCACATTGGCAGATAACGAGGAGACAATCAAGTAAACGATTGCCGCAACGATAACCACTCCGCCAATAATAAATTTTAACTGATTTCCTTTCCTGGGATGCGCTTCTATAGGCTGCAATTCTTCCATAAACATTAACTCCACTGATTAAATAACCATTAAAACCCGACTGAATAATGTTAACACAAAATTTCTCTAGTCGGGATTATTTTCTGTCCTGATCTTGTGACGAAAAACAAGACAAGGAATTACTCAATTGCCTCGCGCAGCTGCTGGGTTAACCCCACAAACTCTGGAGTGAATCTGTCTTCTTCGTGACGCGGTCGTTCTAAATCCACTTTTAAGTCCAATCTTAAATTACCGGGCTGGGGGCTGATCGCCAACACCCGATCTGCCAAAAAGACAGCTTCAGATATGTCATGGGTAATCATAATAACAGTTTTTTTTCTGGCTCTCCAGATTCGCAGCAGCTCAGCTCCCATTTTTTCACGGGTAAGGGCATCCAGCGCTCCAAAGGGTTCATCTAAAAGCAGCAATTCAGGATCCTGTACCAGACTCCTGGCAATCGCCACTCGCTGCAGCATACCACCAGATAAATCCTGGGGAAGCCAATCTTCAAAGCCTTTCAAGCCAACCAGTTCAATTAATTCCCTGGCTTTGGATTCTGCCTCTTTAATCGGGACACTTTTAATCTCCAGCGGGAGGGTAATGTTCCGCAGTACTGAGCGCCAGGGCATTAAATTGGCTTTTTGAAATACGATACCCACTCCCTGGCGGGGTTTTTTTATTTCTGATCCATCAAGAAATACTGCACCAGTGGTCGGAGCCAACAAACCGGACAGAATGCGGATCAAAGTGCTTTTTCCGCTTCCAGACGGCCCTACAACACAGATGAACTGTTCCCGTTCAACGGAAAAACTGATCTCATTAATCGCCTGCAGAGACCCTTTCTCATCGGTATAGGTCACACCCAATTTTTTTACTTCAAGCAAGGGTTGTTGATTATTGACTGAATTCATTTGTGTAAGCTTCTTCCAAATTAATCTCTTTTTTCATCAAATCCATCTTCATTAACACTTCTTGCATGTTAGTCCAGGCAGCAGGATGGCTGTAGCCGTAGGGATCAGTCTGGTAAAGATTTATTGAGGCTCTCAATATTCCCATCTGGACCTCCTGATCGGCATCTTCCAACCCTTCGACATACTTTTTACTGATTTCATAGGCCTCTTCAGGATTTTCCACTGTATACTGGATACCTTTCAAAGCTGCTGAGACCATTCTCCGGACCAGATCCGGATTTTCTGATATGGTTGTTTCATTGGTCAACAATCCATTCGATACCAGGTCCAAATAGTCAGATACCAGGATCTGGTTTAAATCATACCCCTGGGCTTCTAATTGAACTGGTTCATTAGCCACGTAAACCACTACTGCGTCGCTAGTGCCGGCAGCCAGGATCTCTACCTGGTTAAATCCAACCGACTCCAGGGTCAAATCACTTTCCTTGAGGTTTGCTTCTCCTAAGAGAGCTCTAAAACCAACATAATTTGCCCCGAACAATCCCGGCAGCGCAACTCGTTTTCCCGCTAAATCTTCAGGTTTTTGGATATTCAGTTCTGACCTGGATATAACGGCAATGGGATATTTTTCATACCAGGCCATGACATACACAACAGGCAATCCCTCTGCCCGGGCAATGGGAACCTGCTCTCCGGATACAATCGAAAACTGGAGTTCGTTTGCCCCGACCAATGCCACACCATCAGTTTCATAAGCATAGTCAAACTCAAGTTCGATCCCTTCTTCAGCAAAAAATCCTTTTTCCACCGCAGTATAAAAAGCAGCGTACTGGACATTGGGAATATAACCCATTGGCAGACGAATATGGGTAAGCTCATTGGAGGGTTCTTGAAGCGGTGTTTTCCCACTGCAAGCGGTTAAGAACAAAACCAGGACAGCAAACAATACTCCGATATACCTTCTCATCTCATTTCTCCCAGACATACATTAAGTAACCGTTATTCCCTTTTTTTCCAGGAAAGCAAGCGGCTTTCCAGGAATACAACCGATCCATACAGTCCCAAGGCCAGAATAACCAGGGTAAATACCGACACAAATACCAGGGATGTATCGTACAATCCCCGGCCAACGTTCACTAAAAATCCTAATCCTTTATCAGCTCCCACAAATTCTCCCACAACGGCACCGATAACCGCCAGAGTCGCGCCAATTCTTAATCCACCCAGAAAAACCGGCAGGGCAGCTGGAATTTCGAGTTTGATTATCCGCTGCCAGTGGTTAGCCTGGAGGGACCTCATTAGTTCATATAGCTCCACTGGAACAGAACGAATACCCACAATTGTATTCACCAGCACCGGGAAAAAGACAATCAAAGCGCTGGTGAGGATTTTGGAGAAGATGCCTGGTCCAAGCCAGATTACCAACAAGGGTGCAATGGCTACAATAGGAATTGATTGACTGGCAACAATATAGGGAGATAACACTCTTTCTACAGTTCGTGATTTCGCCAGTAAATATCCAGTCAGAGTAGCGGCACCCAAACCCAGGGTAAGCCCGAGCAAAACTTCCTGGAGGGTCACCAGGGTGTGGAATAACAAAGATCCATCCCGGGCTACGGAAAGGAATTTCTCCCAAACATCAAAGGGTGTAGGAAAAATAAAAGAGGGAATATCGCTATACGTTGTAAAAGCCTGCCAGAGAATTAAACCGACTGCTAAAGAAAGTATGATAAATCCGACTTTTTTTAGGAATTTAAGAATAACTTTCATAAAGATTTAAAACCCTTAACCAAAAAACCGCCGGTGATGGCGGGGCGGCATAAGTTAGGATAAAGGTCTTCTGAAATTAAAATCCCGAAAGCTAATTAGCTTTCGGGGCTTTCAGAGTGCCACACAGGTTTAGAACAACCTGGAATACCTTCTCCTATCCGGACTATACCGTCGGCCCCGGAGTTTCACCGGATCCTGCGCCATTCCTGACGCTCGCGGGCTTTACCGCCGATTGGGAATTGCTTTCGCTCACCCTGCCCCGAAGGTTTTTATTCAATTTTCAAACCAGAGTATACTACCCTCTCCATAAAGCGTCAACTTAAGAAGATCCCGGAGTTAAGAGGATCCCGGAGTTTTAAAAACTCCGGGATCCTTTTTTATTAATTAACCCTCTTCCACAATCTCAACCACAAGGGTTGCATTGGTAACCAATGCCGCAACAGCGCCGATAGCTGCCAGTTGGGGCGCAAGCAGGGCTCCTATCACTCCAAATGTCAGGGGAATGTCAACCAGGGTGCGGTCAGATTTATCCTTGATGATGATCCGGCGGATATTGCCTTCATGGGCTAATTCCTTGATTTTATCAACCAGGGCTTCCCCACTTACTTTAAATTCCTCTCTTCTCACTTGTTCTTCGCTCATATATCCCTCCTCCTACTGTAGAAAAAGGTTAAAGATTCAATCACTCTAGAAATAGTCTAACATAAGAACAGGTCGCACTTAAATTATTCCTCCTGAATATCGACCCGGGATTCCCCTAATCTAGACGAAATCTCTCCCACATGATATACTGCTCTCGATCCCGCAATCATGCGGGACAAATTTTGAATCACACACGTTTCCCGACCCAACGGTGCGTGCCAGAGATTAATCTCTGGTGCCGGAAGGAACGACGGAAACGGAGGCTAAACGCAAGGAGCTAAATATGCCTATTGTATCGATGAAAGAACTATTGGAAAGCGGAGTTCATTTCGGTCACCGCACTCAGAAATGGAATCCATACATGGAAGAATACATTTTTGCTGCCAGGAATGATATTCACATCATTGACCTCCAGCAAACTGTCCAGGCTTTGGAAGAAGCTTACGAAGTTGTCCGCGATACCGTCGCCGGTGGAGGATCGATCCTGTTTGTGGGCACCAAACGCCAGGCGCAGGATATCATCAAAAAGAACGCCGAAAAAGTAGGCATGCCCTACGTGATCGGGCGCTGGTTGGGTGGCACACTCACCAACTGGCAAACCATCCGGGAACGGATCCACGAGCTGGAACGCTTGGAAGGCATGCGCGATCGTGGTGAATTTGAAATCAGAACGAAAAAAGAAGCACTGGGAATGACCAGGGAAATTGAACGTTTGGAAAGCCGCCTGGGTGGCATCCGTGAAATGGATGGAATCCCCAGTCTGCTATTTGCGGTTGATGTTTCTCGAGAGGAAATTCCTGTTCATGAAGCAAACTTATTAAAGATCCCAGTTGTGGCAATGGTTGACACTAACTGCTCTCCGAAACAAATTGACTATGTTATTCCTGCCAACGATGATGCGATCCGGGGCATTCAATTAATCGTCTCGATCATCGCCCAGGCTGTCAGCGACGGCATCAATATGCGGAAAGACCACGAAGCTGATCTGGAAGCAGCTGATGCTGAAGCCCAGATGCCAGAGCAACTCCGGGACGAATTGAGTGACGAGGACCTGCTGGGTGCATCCACATTAGCTAAGATAAAAGATGATAAAGCGGTCGAATTAGATCAGGAAAAAGAAGTCGAGGAATCTGACGATACGCCAGCTGAAGAAAATGAAAAAGAAGAATCTGGTGATACGCCAGCTGAAGAAAGTGAAAAAGAAGAACCTGGTGATGTACCAGCTGAAGAAAATGAAAAAGAAGAATCTGGTGATACGCCAGCTGAAGAAAGTGAAAAAGAAGAACCTGGTGATGTACCAGCTGAAGAAAATGAAAAAGAAGAATCTGGTGATACGCCAGCTGAAGAAAGTGAAAAAGAAGAACCTGGTGATGCGCCAGCTGAAGAAAGTGAAAAAGAAGAATCTGGTGATGCACCAGCTGAAGAAAACAAAGAAGAAGATACAGAGAAGGCATAAATCAAATGGAAATTTCTGTAGAGTTAATTAAAAAATTACGTGACGCGACTGGATCCGGTATCCTGGATGTTAGGGAAGCGCTCCAGAACGCTGAAGGCGACTTTGACAAAGCCGTCGATTACCTAAGGCAAAAAGGATTGGCAAAGGCTGCTAAACGGTCTGACCGAGATGCTTCTGAAGGTGTAGTTGAGCTGTACTCTCACGGAGATGGTCGGGTAGGCGTGATGGTGGAAATCAATTGTGAAACTGATTTTGTTGCCCGGTCAGAAGAATTCCGACAATTTGCCCATGAAGTTGCCCTGCAAATTGCCGCTGCAGCTCCCAGGTGGGTCAAGGAAGACCAGATTCCAGACGAAGTGATAGAGCACGAAAAAGGAATTGCCCGTACTCGATATCAGGAAGAAGGAAAGCCGGATAACATCATTGATAAAATCCTGGAAGGGATGGTGGAGAAATTCAAAGCGGAAAATTGCCTGCTGCTACAGGCATATATCCGCGATGATGAGCTCACTATTCAAGAGCTTCTGCATGATAAGATCGCAACAATCGGTGAAAATATCGTCATCCGCCGTTTTGAGAGATGGGAACGAGGCGAAAGCATAGAATAAGAATAAAAAGCCAACCAGCAGGTTGGCTTTTTTCTTATATAATAATGACCAGAAGAATTATCTAACAAGGATTATCTATGAATAAAAACCTGGTATATAAGCGTATTCTGCTAAAAATCAGCGGTGAAGCCCTGGCAGGACCAGAAGGATTCGGCATAGACCCGGTTAAGGCAGAGGATCTGGCTGAACACCTCCAAGCTGTTTATGATTTAGGGATTGAAATAGCCGTCGTCATCGGTGCCGGAAACCTGTGGCGGGGGCGCCAGGGGCTGGACAGGGGTATGGACAGGGCCACGGCAGATTATATGGGCATGCTGGGGACAGTAATGAATGCCATGGCACTGATGGATGCACTGGAACGCCAGGGGGTAATCACCCGGGTGCAATCGGCAATTGAAATGAGAGCTGTCGCAGAGCCGTATATCCGCCGCCGGGCAATCCGCCACCTTGAAAAGAAGCGGTTAGTAATCTTTGGAGCTGGCACAGGAAACCCTTATTTCTCCACAGATACAGCAGCAGCCCTGCGCGCAATGGAGATTGATGCAGATATCCTGATCAAGGCAACAAAAGTTGATGGGGTATACGATTCAGATCCCGCGAAAAATCCTGATGCGGTTTTGTTTTCTAATCTGTCTTATATTGACGCAATAAACCGCCGCCTGGAAGTAATGGATACCACAGCTTTATCCCTCTGTATGGACAATAAACTGCCCATTCTGGTCGTAAATATGTGGGATCATGATGCTCTGATAAAAGGACTTCTGGGAGAAAAAGTGGGTACACTAGTTTCTGAATAATAACGCTGACTCTCCATCGAGCGGTCCTCCTGCCGGATTTCAATTAATTACAGGCAAATAAATCTTTGAATATTATTGAAGTTTCTCTTTTTCGCGCCTCAGTGATGGGTTTTTCTACTTGTGTCCTGACTGATTATTATTATAATAAAATCAAGCATGAACCCATTAGGAAAGTCTACCTTTATCAAGAACGGTTAATCGAGTATAGTATTAAGCAGCGCTGAAATCTCAGCGTTCCTTGTTCACAGACCGAGAGAAAACGTGTCCAAATAGCGGTATTGGATTTTGGAGGTAAAAAATGCTTAAGGATGTTTATCAAGAAACTGAAGACCGGATGGAAAAAACGATCAGCGCCTTAATCCAGGAGCTTAATTCAATCCGGACAGGACGCGCAAATCCTTCCCTTGTTGAGCTGCTGCCAATTGAATATTATGGTACTTCAACAGCGCTCCAGGAATTAGCCAGCATCAGTGTACCGGAATCCCGCTCTCTTCTTATTCGACCGTATGATCCAGCCTCCCTAAAAAATATAGAAAAAGCAATCCTGACCTCAGATCTGGGATTAAATCCCAATAATGACGGAGAAAATATCCGCCTGGTTCTGCCAACTCCCACAGAGGAAAGAAGACTCGAGCTCGTTAAGGTGGTAGGCGCAAAAGGTGAAGAAGCCCGCATTTCTATTCGTAATATTCGCCGGGAAAGCATCCGGGACTTGCGTGATTTTGAGGACGAAAAAATTATCGCGGAAGATGACCTGCACCGGGGAGAGGAGAAGGTACAGGAAATCACCGATAATTTCATTGAAAACATTGACGGTGTTTGTGAAAGAAAAGAAAAGGAAATCATGGAAGTTTAATCTCCTGTTAAAATATAGTTCAAACATCTTCGTCAAATTTGTCAATATCAGGACCAGAAAACCAGCTTGAAATATCTGCAGACCGCTGCTGTAATTTTCCATGAGTAAAGAAATTTTTGAAACCCTTCCAAAAATACCCACACACGTCGCAATCATCATGGACGGGAATGGACGCTGGGCACTTGAAAAAGGACTTTCACGGCTTGCAGGTCATAAGGCAGGAACTGAAAATCTGCGCGAAGTTATCGAAGCCAGCGCTGAATTTGGGATCAAATATCTTACGATCTACGCCTTTTCTACTGAGAATTGGAACCGCCCAAAGGAAGAAATCCAGGGATTGATGAGGATTTTCAGAACCATGCTGGACAGGGAACTGAATAATCTGCATAAAAATGGGGTTCAGCTCAGGCATATTGGGCGATTAGACGGGATTGATAAAAAATTACAGAAAAAAGTTCATGAATCTATCGAGCTCACAAAAAACAATCAAACTCTAGTTCTGAATGTGGCTTTCAATTATGGCGGGAGAGATGAAATTCTTCAGGCAGTAAAACATATAGTCGCCAATGGCGTAAATGTTGAGAATCTTGATGATGCTCAATTTGAGAAGTATCTTTACACAGCCGAAAGCCCTGATCCTGATTTGGTCATCCGCACTTCCGGAGAATTCCGGTGCAGCAACTTCTTGATCTGGCAAAGCGCCTACGCTGAATGGTATTTCACCCCCACATATTGGCCTGATTTTAATAAAAAAGGACTCCATCAGGCGTTGGTGGCTTATAATGAGCGGGACCGACGATACGGAAAAGTAAAACAAGTCAAGGGAAAATAACCAATTATGCGCCAACGAACAATAGTCGCTGCTATCATCACTCCGCTTGCATTAATTTTTATCCACCTAGGCGGATATTATTATTTAGGGCTAATCACTATCCTGCTGGTCATCACTGCCTGGGAGTATATAAAATTATTAAGGATTATCAACCTTAAACCGGCAGTGCCGCTGGTATTAGGGGGAGTAATTCTGCTGGCTTTAAGCCGATTTCTTTTCAATTTTTCCTACAGCTCAGTACTCTTGACACTTTTTTTACTTAGTACAGCAGCCTATTATGTTCTCCAGCATGAACGGAATAACGGAAATCCAGCGGCAGATTTTGGTGCTTCCCTCAGCATTCTTTTTTATATCGGATTTTTGGGATCTTACCTGATTTCTCTCAGGATGCTGCCGGACGGCAAGTGGTGGACTTTCCTTGTCTTGCCAATAGTTTGGTTTGCTGACAGTGGAGCATATTTGATCGGATCCCGTTTCGGAAAACACAAACTTGCTGCCAAAACCAGCCCCCATAAAACCTGGGAGGGATACTTTGGCGGAATCCTGTTTGGAGTTTTGAGCGGAATTGGCTTAACTTATCTTTACCAACAAGTTTACAGTGCCGGAATAAATATTACACTCTTTGAAGCAGGGTTTTTAGCATTAATCATCAGCGCTGCCATACCCCTGGGAGATTTAACTGAGAGCATGATAAAAAGGCAGGCTTCCAGTAAAGATTCTGGCGACATTCTTCCCGGACATGGGGGCATATTTGACAAGCTTGACTCCCAGTTTTGGGCTGCGCCAATTGGCTATTACTTGATTCTTTACATATTCCTTCAATGAGGTGACCATGAACTCCCAAAAACCAACTAGAAACCTAGCCCTAGAACTTGTCCGAGTAACTGAAGCAGCTGCATTATCAGCAGGACGTTTAATGGGCCGCGGAGAAAAAGAAGTTGCTGACAAAGCCGCAGTGGACGCCATGCGCCTGGTGCTTAATTCCATTAATATGGATGCCTTGATTGTGATCGGAGAAGGTGAAAAAGATGAGGCACCAATGCTATTTAATGGGGAAAAGGTTGGGACGGGAAAACCGCCCCTGGTAGATCTCGCAGTGGACCCCATTGACGGCACCAGACCGCTTGCAAATGGGTTTCTGAATTCAATCGCTACCGTGGCAATTGCTCCCCGGGGAACCATGTTTGACCCCGGTCCTTTTGTCTATATGGATAAAATTGCTGTTGGTCCCAAGGCAAAAGGACTCATAAATATTGAGGCGCCCTTGCAGGAAAATTTGGAAAAAATTGCCCTTTCAGAGAATAAATCCCTCAATGACCTTACTGTGATAATACTTCAGCGGCCAAGGCATGATGAGCTCATCCGGGAAGTTCGAGAGATTGGCGCCCGGATCAGGTTAATCCCTGATGGAGATGTTGCCGGGGCCCTCATGACCTGCTTGCCAGAATCAGGCATTGACGCCTTGCTTGGTATTGGGGGAACACCGGAAGGCATTCTGGCAGCCTGTGCTATTAGAGCTATGGGAGGAGAACTGCAGGGAAAACTATTTATCAGAAACGAAGAAGAAAAGAAGCTGGGGCTTAAAATGGGTTATTCCCTCGATAAAGTTATCACAATGGATGACATGGTATCCTCAAATGATGTTTTCTTCGCTGCAACCGGGATAACCGATGGAGAATTACTCGGCGGAGTAAGGTATACCGGACATGGCGCCGAAACCGAGAGCCTGGTCATCCGTGGGAGAACCGGCACAGTCAGATGGATCAACGCAAAACACAACTTTGACAAGCTGAATCCCATCAGTGAGATAGAATACTGATCACGTAAATATTTTCTGATTACTTTCTACTTAAAATTGATTTCGTCTGTGTCTCTTATTTCCTGAACGAGAATCAGGATATCAGTCATCGAGAACGGCTTTTGAAGCAGCCTGGCATACGGATCCTGATCTATTGCTCCGTCCATGATCTTTGAGGGATGCCCGGTAATAAATATAAATTTTTTCTCCGGATAGCTTTTCCGGGTCTTCTGATACAGTTCCACTCCCCCCATTATTGGCATTATTACATCCGATATCACCAGGGAAATTCTATCCCCAATCTGCTTGATAATATCAAATCCTTGTTCCCCATTTGCTGCCTGGAGTACCTGGAAGTCATGGTCCTCAAATAGATTCCACAAAGCATCTTTCAGGCTTTCATCATCCTCAACAATCAAGAGTAATTTTCCCCTGCCATCCAATTTCACTTCCGTCTGTACTTCTGGAATTTCTTCAACCTCTCCCGGGAATAATGGCAAATGAATTTTGAAAGTTGTTCCACTTCCTGGAAAGCTCTCCAGGTCAATAAAACCCTGGTGCTGTTTTACAATCCCATACACCTGCGCTAACCCCAAGCCTGTTCCGCCTTGATCAGACTTGGTGGTGAAAAAGGGTTCAAATATCCTGGTTTGATCTTGAGAGGCAATCCCAATTCCATTATCCTTAACCTGCATTAAAACCCAGCTTCCTGGTTCCATCCCGGGGAATCTCGCACTATCGTTATCGGAAATTTCAACAGGTTTAACTAGAATTTCTATTAACCCACCTTCGGTCATTGCATCCCGGCTGTTCAGGGCCAGGTTCATGATCATTTGTTGCAGTCGGGCAGGATCTCCCAGGATGAGCAGAATCTCCGGAACCAGGCTGACCTCCAATCGAATCTGAATATTTTCAGATATAACCTGGGTCAACAGCTCGCGAGTTTCCTCCAAAAATGGAATTAAATCAAAAGGCTTATGTTCCACCGGCTGATTCCTGCTGAAATCCAGGATTCTGCTAATCAAATCTGTCGCTCTTTTTGATTGTTCCTTGATGGCGTTCACTCTTGATCTATTCTGATCTGAGAGTTGAGAATCACGAATAATCACATCTGAATAGACCATGATGGCAGATAGAATATTGTTAAAATCATGCGTGATACCGGCGGCAAACTGGCCCAGGGTTGCCAACCTTTCCTGGACCCGAATCCGGCTTTTTATCCCTCGTTCTTCAGTAACATCGGAAATCATTAAAATCCAATACTGCCCTTCGATTGTTTGCGCATTCCTTAATTGCACCTCAAAGATCTCCAGAGCGTTTTCATCTTTTCTAAGGTCAACTGGAAGAGGCTCTTTAGAGCAATCAACCAATTCCTTGATCGTTTTTTCACCAAGCCTGGAAATCGAAATCCGGTCAAAATCGGGTTGAAGAATACTTACAAAATCTAATCCCTGCTGATTTCCCGACAAAATATTAAATTGCTTATCCAATAAAAGCACACCTACAGGTATATGTTCAAACAATTTATCCTGTAATTCCTGTTTTGCCTTCAATGAATTTAATAAGAACGCTACTTCTACAAATCGCTGGGCATTATTTATCGCCAACCCGACCTGATGAGCTATTGCCGTCAGTAAATCTTTCTGCTCGCGGGAATAATTATTCCGGTCCGTATGGGTAAGGGAAATCATGCCATCCAGGTCCTGACCGATTAATACTGGAACAGTAAGAATGGATGATATCTGATCTTTTGAATTACCATTTTGCTCCCAGAAGGGATCCTTTCCGGTATCTGATATCAGGATGCTTTTTTTATGCTCCAGCACCCACTTCAAATGAATTTTTGTCTTCCCCCGGGTGAAATCTTGATTTATCCCCTCTATTTCATTTAGTTCACGTCCAATCGATCTGACCAGGTTAAGAGAATTATCTTCAGCCTGGTATCGAAAATAATCCGCTTTTTTGCTTTCCGTGATCGAGATTGCCGAGGATAAAGCTTGATCAATGATTGTGTAAATATCCAACGAGGATCCCAGCGATTTGTTTAAATCATATAGAATTTGCAGACTGGCAGCTGAGATGCTAATTTTCTCATCAAGACTGGTATCGGCCCTGGAGGCCACACTCAGATTGATTTCGTTATCTGCTTTTTGGGAAATTTTCTTATCCTGTTGAGTTCCCCCATTTGAAACGCTAGAACGTCTCCCGAAAATAAACATAACCAGGAGACCAATCATCCCTCCAAACAAAAAGATCAATCCCTTTTCAATCACAAATTTTTCCTATGCCTGTAAATACTTTACCAAATAAAGGTCCCCTCGTTGATACCCACGGTCAAGATAATATCGGCGGGTACCCACTGCCGAAATCACAGCGATATTCTGGAAACCCTTTTCAGCAGCAATTTTTTCTCCTTCAAGGAGTAATGCTGTTCCTAATCCTGCATGCTGGGCAGCTCCTTTCTTTTCCTGACCAACAGGGAGAGATTCCCCGTATATATGAACTTCCCTGATAATCGCCGCTTGCTCGAGGTCCTTTATTCCCGTATTTACTGCAGCTGGTCCTGGCAAGGAAAGCCTTAAAAAACCTGCCAGATGATCATCCGGTGTGTCGTAGGAAAGGAAATGTTCTTCACACCCATTGCTGAAATAAACCAGGTCATTCAATTCCAGGTTAGTGGTGTCAATTTCCTGTCCGCGGACTTCCCGGCAGCGAATGCATTGACAGATCTCACCCCGGCGTCTTAACTCAAGCTGGATATCCTGGCGCAAACTGGTTCGTTTGTTTCCTTCCACAACATTCGGGGAAGGAATATCCCGGATCACCCGGTTCACTCGACAATAGCGGGGGATAGTAGGTTTAATATCAGTTATAAGCTGAATTAATTCTTCGGTTGAATAGGGTGTATATTCCCCCTCCTTCCAGATATTATACAATTGAGTGTTTTTTAGCAGCTGAGTGGGATAAATCTTTAATTCATCCGGGGAAAAATCTTGCCACAAACGGGAAAAATCTCTCCGGTCAGAATCTATTGTCGCTCCCAGCAAATTGGGCATCCAATGTAAAACGATTTTAAAACCGGCAGCCCGCAGTAAAGCCACACCATCCATTGCTTCTTCAACGGTATGTCCCCTTTGATTCAATTCCAGGATGTGATTATCAAGGCTTTGTATACCCATCTGGACTTTTGTGACTCCTAATTCCCTCATCCGGGAGAGTTCCGCCAGTGTAATCAAATCAGGCCGGGTTTCCAATACTAATCCGACATTCTTATGCTGCGCTTTTTCATTTATTTCCTGAGCTTGTTCAAGGGTCTCAGACTCAACTCCGTTCATAGCATCAAAACAGCGTTTGATAAACCAGGTCTGGTAATCGTCCTGATAGACAGTCCAGGAACCACCCAGAACCAAAAGTTCAATTTTATCGGTCGGATGACCAATTTCGTAAAGCGCTTCAATTCGAGAGGCAACCTGCGAAAAAGGATCGTATTGATGAAAAAGAGCCCGCATCGCCCCTGGCTCATCGGGCAGGTAACTCACCGGCATTTCCTCGTAATCCGGGCAAAAGATACACTGTCCCGGACAGGGATAAGGCTTGGTGAGCACTGTTACCGTCGTAACGCCGGACATTGTCCGCATGGGTTTAAGCCGGATCTTTTTCAGTAAATCCCGATCTTGCTGACGGGTGCCATCTCTTACTTGATTCCTGTAGGCAGTGATCAGGGTATGTTTGCTTAAAAATCCAGCCCCACCCGGCAGCGGATGACCCCGGATAGCCTGAAACACTTCTTTCCCTGCTTCAATATCTCTTAATGTCAGCTCAGCCAAATAGAGTTCAGCTTCACTATAGGCCGGTAGTTCCGGGGAATTGTCCTCTTTCTTTTTAGTTGTCATATCAATCTTCCCCAGTAATGGGGATTAATGAAGCAATTGAGACGGGCTGGACTGCCGCAACCATAACGTATAATAGAAATATGAAACCTGAGACAGCCAGTAGAATTCTTTCCCTTAATCATCAATTTTACCAAAGCTTTGCTGAAGATTTTTCTGAAACCAGGCAACGGCTTCAACCAGGTGTCCTGAGTTTGGTCAACCGCTTTCAATCGGAGAGCAGCATCCTGGACTTAGGCTGCGGCAATGGTGAACTTGCCCGCGAATTAGCCAGGAAAGATTTTTCCGGCTCTTACCTCGGAACAGATTTCAGTTCCAATTTACTTCAAAAAGCAGGCCTTGGAATTCCTGCTGAGTTCCCGGCGGAGTTTTTAGAGCTGGACCTTTCAGAGACAGACTGGTCTGGTTTGCTTCCAGGAACTCCTTTTGATGTTGTATTGTCGTTTGCCGCCCTCCATCATGTCCCGGGTCATGAGGGGCGAAAAAATGTGTGCAACAATATCCGCCGGCATATTTCTGATCAGGGATGCTTCTTTCATTCTAACTGGCAGTTCTTAAGAAGTCCCCGGCTTCTGCGAAGAATCATTCCCTGGAATGAAGCAGGTTTCTCTGAAAAAGACCTCGATGAGGGAGATTACCTTCTTGATTGGAGACGCGGCGGGATGGGTACCCGGTACGTACATCATTTCACCCCCGAGGAACTATCCCTCCTGGCAGACGAATCCGGTTTCAGGATCAAAGAATCATTTTTCTCGGATGGAAAAGAGGGGGATTTAAGTATCTATCAGGTTTGGGAACCTGTCTAATCCTCAAGCTCCAAAAAGAATCCCAATTCAACCAGAACCTCTGCAATTTTATCTTCACTGCCTTCCCGGATAATAACTACCGTGGGGCCGAGCTGCTCCAGGATATACCGGCTGGCCTTTGATTTTTTAAGAGATTTCAGTACAGCAGGGGAACCCAATCTTAAAATGGTTCTTTGGGCAACGGAAGACTGAACTCCCTGTTTTTCCCACCTTTCCAGGGCCGCAAGGATATTCGGTGGTATAGCTTCAGCATAATTTGTTAACAGAGACAATAAGTGGGCCACCAGCAATCCTTGCTTTTCTGCCCTGTTTAGGGAAGCCGGCGATATCGTGTATAGATAAGCTTCTGCTTTAACCGGATACCACTCACAAAATCTAGAAACCTGGTAACGGGTCTTGTGGGGAACATTCGTTGTCATCCTGATTTCCCCTTTGGAGCGGATTTGGATTGCCTCAGGGTTCCTGACGGCTATGCTCGGCAACTGGTTGTTAAACAAATCACCAGCGTAGGCGGAAAATCGGAAAGACGCTGGTTGACCTTCTTCCTCAACTAATCCCAAATCCAGCAACCCCAGCCAATGCATCGGCCCTGCAAGCAAGTATTTTAACAACTCCCCTTCTACATCATCCCAGTGATTAAATCCCCTTAAGTATTCTCCAGTTGATTTACTCTTGATGTACCAGGAATCATATTCCCCCCCTGTGCGCTGAAAATCCGGGTATTTTTCTTTAACTTGGGAGATAAACGATTCAATGCTCCACCAGGTTTCCGGATCCAGATCCTTTAATAAGCTAATCAACAATTCCCGAACCCGACCGGGGTCCAATTCCAGGATGCCCTCAATCTGGAGATCCGGGGTCAAAGAAAGATCCTGATGGGTGTCACTCGTCCGCCAGGATTGCCAGAGCAATAAAAATCTTTCCTCCAGTGATTTATCAAAGAAATCCCGGATTTTTTCCGGGGCCGGGGTTCCATCACCCGCCAGCAAGCTCATAGTTGAAAATAATGTCTGGTAAAAATCCACTTCATGTTGAGATACATCAGGCAGATGAACACCCGGATCCATGTTCATCCTCCACCCGGATAAAAGGGTACAAGTATGGTCCAGGCAAATATCAGAAGCGAGTAAATGGTGTTTCTTTTCTCCAGGGACAGCTTTTCGGCATACGAACTCCCTGGACTGAGAAAAATTTTCAGGATTCAAAACAATCATCACCAAACCCCTGATATCTTCAGGAATATAGGCAAATTCCAGGGGACCTGAATCTGTTTCAAAGAACCCCCTGGCAACCAGCGCCCGATACCATAATCCTTCTGCCGGCGAGATTGGGTCCCTATCCGGCCTTTCCCTGTTTACCCTTCCTGCACCCATTTCCCGGATCTCACCAAACCGGCGGGTAAAATGAAGCCAGGGCTCTTTTCCATCCAGTGAATTCAACCACAGAAGCGCTTCTTTCTCCGGGGAAGTGAGGGTCTCCAGGATCTCCTGCAAAGCCCCAAAATCCAACAAGTGATCAATCAGCTGGTTAACTCCTTCCCGGGCATCAGCCGCAGAAAATGGCAATCTCCATTTTTCCGCCACAATTTTGAGCTGGTTAAAATCTAACCTGGAAAGACTATTTCTCAAATCCGGCATGAATAGTTCACTCAGGAAATTATTCGAATCGCTTTAGGGTGAAGTTTCACCTTAACATTTTTTATACTGCTGGAAAATCCCGAAAAGACTTCCCCGTCCAAATGGATAAAAAGAGGTTGGTCTGCCTGGATGCTGATCTGATTAAAATCACCATATTTGATTTTGGGATGGGGCAAGTGAGATCCTTTCATAAATGCTGGCACCAAACCAAGCAATGTCAAACGAGGAACTTCCTGAACCGCAACATAGTGAAAAATACCATCCGTAATATCTGCAGGGGGATAAATCATGAAACCGCCTCCCTCCCGTCCCCCGTTGCAGAGGACAAACATCATAACCCTATCCTGCCATTCTTCTTGATCATCGACGGTGATATTCACCCCGATAGGATGATGATTAAAGAAAATTGTTTTCAACACCGCTGCAATATACATCAAATATCCCCGCAGGAATGGCATTTTATGGGAATGGATCGTCACAATCGCATCAAAACCAATACCAACTGCATTATCGAAATATTCCGTCCGGCCAGTTTCGTCCTCAATTTCGCCAATATCAACCCTCTTCTCCTGACCGTTAAAGATTTGCCTTAAGGCTTTCCAGGGTTCTGGATCCATGCCAACCGAATACGAAAAGTCGTTTCCGGATCCAAGGGGAATAACACCCAATGCAGGCCTGCGCTCTTCCGGGAAAGACATAAGCGCGTTAACAACCTCATGAACTGTTCCATCTCCGCCGCCGGCGATAATCAGATCATACCCGTCCTCAACTGCTTTACGAGTAAGCTCTATCGCATGAGTTGGGTACACAGAACCAGTCCAATCCGCCACTCCAAACTCCTGCATGATCGGTCGTAAATCCGCTGCCTGTCTCCAGGCCTGGCCCATATTTGCATTGGGATTGATAATGAAAATTACTTTTGGATTATCCATTTAGACACTCTCTTTTCTAAAGATTACAGGTTAATTAAATAAACAGATGAAAAATTATCATCTTCTATATGTTGTTTGTCAGTAGTACTTCAGTTTTAGGTCTTTACCGGGTAAAACAATCTCACCTTCTTTTTGATCCCCCACCCGGGTGATCTCATCCGGTTCAACAGCTGCTTTCCAAGCAGTATAGGCTGCAATTAATGCCTCCAATTCTTCCACAGAGAATAATCCTTCCAAAGGCAGCTGCCCCTGCAGGATCTTATAGCGGGTAAATTCCTCAAAAATACGCATCGGATCAGGGACATCAACTGACAGGGAATGAAGCAGCAGTTGGCGCTGGAGCCGTCCTTCCAGCGTCTTTTTCAGGAAGGGAATCTTTTTTAATAAAACGGTAAAAGCGGCATGAGGATACACCTCAAGCATCTGCTGCTTATGGTTTTCCAGTGGAAAATCTCGATATCCGAATTCTTTTAAATTACGGTAAAGCGTGAACCCATTCCTCATCCAGCCCGGGCAGGAGCCCAGGTCTTCGGGCGTATTCGGGATACGGATATTTTTCTGAAAAAGGGTATATTCAGCCAAACGGAAAGATGTCCAGCGGCCGGGATTGGGTTGGGGAGAAAGAGAATTACGGATCGACTCTTGTTTCATTAATCCCTGATTCAGTCTTCTGGGAGCGTTAACAGCGACAAAAGCTGTTCTCTGCCCTCCTGCAAACGCAGAGACCACGCTTATATTAGCCCTGGACATTGCAATCAGGTTTAAATCCTGATCCAACGCCGCATAAGTAAGTGATTTCTCACCGGAAGGAGGGTCAATGCCGATAAAGACTGTATCTTTAAATAACATGGAGCGTCCTGAATTTAAGTCAAGGTTATCTGGGCTATTATATGAGTGTAGCTCATATTAATCAGAATGACAACATGCCTTAGAGACACCCGGTCAATTAAACACACGATCCGTAACCCTTAGTGGATTACGGATCGATAATTATCTCAAGAGTGATCAACGAGAAAATTCAATATTAAGATTTCTTATCCTTAAAGATAAGTTGGCTCTCATCTTCCGGGTCAATATCGACGATTATGACGCCAC
>JAIORG010000290.1 GCA_021108255.1 Anaerolineales bacterium
CCATGATATCCCGCATCTCAATCGCACTCCGTAACATTTTCCGGGCCCAAGGTTCTAATAACCGGCCGGCATCAGTGAGCTTTATTGTTGCACCATGCCGCGCAAATAATTCAACACCCAGTTCTTTCTCCAGGTTTTTTATATGATGGCTTACCGTCGGTTGGGTTAAATGCAGAATTCGGGCGGTTTCAGAAAAATTGAGGTTTTCAGCCGCATGTAAAAAGGTTTGGATCCTTAAAAGATCAACCATTACTATACCTCTGTGCGATTTAATATTTCCAATTTTATCTTACCATAGATGCCATTCTCATCAATAAATGACTCCTGCCCTAATTCCTTCCCTGATAATGCCGAAGAATTCATATACGTCCATAGTGTCAATGCTGCCCTGGGTTCAAATTGTCCTGCAGCCTATCCGGATCATGATAAATATGATCTAGAATATGAGAAAAAGATTGAGCTCGATTTAAAACGTGCCCCCGTTGGTGGGGGATGCGGTTAGTTCAGGTTAAATTAAATGTAAAAGCCCTCTCCGTCAGGATGAGGGCTTTTTTGATAACCTTTCCAGAAATTTACAGTTATGAATCTAATAATGCGTCAATTTCACCCCGAATCGCATTAAGATCCTCCAGCCCGAGATATACGATCGCATATCTGATATAGGCTACCAAATCCATCTCTTTTAATCCAGCAATGACCATGTCTCCCACAACCCGGGATGAAACTTCAATTTCGCCCATCGACTGAAGGTCTGATTCGACATCTCCAACCAATCTTTCAATATCAGCGGCGGATACCGGGCGTTTATCACAACTAATCTGGATTCCCCGGATAAGTTTGTGCCTATTAAATTCCTCTCTTGTTCCATCTTGCTTAATGATAAGGGGAGTATCCAGGATTGCCCGTTCGTAAGTACTGAACCGCTGATCGCAGTTTAAGCACAGTCTACGTCGCCTAGTACCACCACGTCTATCATGCGAGGTATCCAGCACCCTGGAATCATCATCTTTGCAGTAAGGACATTTCATGTTTTATCTGCTCAACTCTACTAAATCAGCAACTGGGCTTAATTTTAGCATACAACCCCACGCGTCACTAGGGAAAATAAGCCGGATTTTTCACTTAACTAAAAATATCAATTTAGAATCACCATTTAAAGCAGTTCTCCTGCTGGAAAACCAGCAGGAGAACTTGACCAGACAACATCCAACCCTACCAGGAGGAGGCCAGATTAGGGTGGACTTACCCGTGTATAGTTATCCAAGGACCAACTTGGACCCAATCTATATATATAATGTTCCAAACGATCTACCCCCTGCTAGTTGCGTTTTCGATTCCGTAGAAAAGTGGGGATATCCAAATTTTCAGTATTGAAAGAACGAGGAACAAATTCTAATTCCCGCTCATCCTGGACACCTTCATCTACAGAAGATTCCATTCGATTGCGCCGTGAAGATCTTTCCATGATATTGCGGGGCATGCCTGTTGTTTGGAATCCAGTCGCAATTACTGTAATGCGGAATTTTTCATCCATCGATGGATCAATGACCGCACCGAAGATTAGATTTACTTCCGGATGAGCAGTTTCTTTGATAATCGCAGCTGCCTGGTTGACCTCAAAGAGCGAGAGATTCGGACCACCGGTGACGTTAAACAAAATTCCCCGGGCACCATCAATGGTGATATCCAGCAATTCGCTGGACATGGCTTTCTCGGCGGCTTCCCGAGCTCGATCATCACCAGTTGCCTCTCCTACTGCCATCAGGGCTGCTCCACCTTCAGACATAATCGAGCGGACATCTGCGAAGTCAAGGTTGATCAAACCAGGAATAGTGATCAATTCCGAGATTCCTTGAATACCCTGTCTCAATACGTCATCAGCAACCATAAATGCTTGCTGGAGACTGGCTTTTTTATCAACAATTTGCAGCAGCCGGTCATTAGGAATGACGATTAGCGTATCAACCTGATCTTTCAGAAGCGTAATACCCTGTTCGGCTGTTTGCATACGCTGTGTGCCTTCAAAGGTAAACGGTCGGGTAACAACCCCGATTGTCAGAGCGCCGATCTCTCTCGCAGCCTGGGCTACAATTGGAGACGCGCCGGTTCCGGTCCCACCGCCAATGCCGGCTGTGATGAAGACCATATCTGCGCCTTTCAAAATGCCGTAAAGATCGTCTGCAGATTCTTCTGCCGCACCCCGTCCAACGCCGGGATCGCCCCCAGAACCCAATCCGCGGGTAAGTTTATCTCCTACGCGGACTTGTATCGGCGCTTTGGAACGCAGTAAAGCCTGGGCGTCTGTATTAACAGCGATAAATTCAACACCTGTAAGACCGGCATCTATCATCCGGTCTACGGCATTGCATCCACCTCCGCCAACACCAACTACTTTTATCCTTGCAAATGATTCTGTTTCTTTGATGGGGTCCATAGTTATCTCCTCTATCCTAGACCTGCATTTGTTGTGTGGTCATTGCTTAAGGAAGCAAACGCCTGAGAAAATCAATTACTTTGCTCCAGCTAACTGTTTCATCATACATCTGCTTCCGGTAACTATCTTTTTCGTATGATATTGTGTTCATTAACACCGTCCATTCTAATAAACCAACACTAGTTGAGTATGCGGGATCATAAAGCTGATCTGTCATTCCCAGTAGATTTTCTGGCTGGGCTACCCTGACCGGAAAGTTGAACATCCTCCGCGCAAATTGGCTGATACCGGGCAGTGAACTCGTTCCACCCGTCAAAACCATTCCCGCTGGCAACAATCCATCATATCCCGAACGTTTGATCTCCTGGATCACATAGCTGAACATCTCTTCTACCCGAGCCTCAATTATCATAGCCAATTTCTGTCTGCAGTATTCTGTTTCTGCATCATCTCCAAAGGGACGAATACGAAATACCTCGTCTTCTGGAATTTCAGATTTCATGGCATGACCGTGCTGAATCTTGACTTTTTCTGCCTGATCAAGCGACAAGCTTAATCCATGGGTGATGTCGGAAGTAATATGATTTCCTCCAATTGCCATCACCATCGTATGCCAGACATCCCCATTGATATAAATCGCCAAATCGGTTGTTCCACCGCCAATATCACAAACTACAACTCCCATTTCCCTCTCAGTTTCCGTTAATACTGCTTCTGCTGATGCAAGGGGATTGAGAACAAAAGCTTCCACCTCAGCACCCGCTGCATTCACACACTGCTCCAGATTATCAAGGGAGGTGGCAGCTGCGGTAATGATGTGGGCTTCAACTTCCAAACGATACCCATGCATGCCAATCGGCTTGTGAATGCCATCCTGCCCATCAACACTGAATCCGCGCTGTATGACATGGACAATGTCCCGATTGTGAGGGATAGAAACAGCTTTTGCAGCATCCAATGCCCGGAAGACATCATGTTGATCAATCACACCGCCTGTGACACCACTTGCGCCATGACTGTTTACAGACGAGACATGAGATCCTGCCAGGCTTACCTGCGCCGATGTAATCTCCAAACCAGAAGTCCTTTCTGCTTTATCGATAGACCGCTTGATAGCTTTACTAGTTGCCTCAATATCAACAACAGAACCTTTCCTCATCCCACGTGAAGGTTCTATACCAACACCAAGGATCCGGAATTTGTTTTCCGCCTCCACCCTGGCTACCAGGGTGCAGATTTTTGTTGTACCTACATCGATACCTACAATGATCGGCGCTTCCTGCGGGCTCATGATTCCATCCTGAAATAAGGTGAATCCAAAAATTCTATGTTTATTATTGAGGGCTTAATCCTCTTCCCCTCCAAATACTCAACCATCGATTGGTATACATTCATCTTCTGTTCCGCATTGTCATCATTAAACCCAAAATATACAACCCAGCCTCTTGCATCATGCCATCCCAAGCCATGCTCCGCGGTATAAATCATATCCACTTGTTCCGGTAAATAATCATCCAGGGCAGCTACTGTTCTTACAATCCGGGGATCTACAAACCGATCATCTATCGTTGGCGGCAATATTATCGACCTGACTTGAACAACATCAAGCCCTTCGTCATGGGGTTCAAATGCCACCCCATTTTCATCCACCCATCTCACATGCCCATCCCAATTCCAAGCTAAAACGGGGCTTCGTTCTTTTAATGAAATACTGACACTTGCTGGCCAGGTGACCTGCACATCCACTTCAGACAAACCGGGATATGTGAGCTGAAGATCATTTTTGATTCTCTCCGGATTGATAAAAAATATCGATGATCCAGTAATGTTTATCGCCTGCGAGATGTCTCTTTCGGTAAAACGTTCCAGCCCCTGCACTTGAATTCCATTCACCTGGAACAATTCATTATTAGTCAACAGTATCAATCCCAAAAGCAGGCTTACTGATATTAGGCCTGATAACAACCGCCATTTATTACTTACTGCTGGCACAGCGGGCAGCCGGATTTCTGCCCCCGGTGAGGACAGAGGGACATCAACACGCCGTCTGGGTACTGGCCTGTTATCCAGGGCAACTGAATTAATGCCAATTCCACTCCGGGAGAGAACAGGAGGCATTCTGCGTGACGGCACGCTGGAAGATAGGCGGGAAGCCCCTTGAGTTCTCCTCATCTGGGCCGATTTCCTGCTTCCAACACCCTGCTCTACTCGAGTCCGTTGTACTCTACTCATCGTTCTGCCTTATCCATTAAACTCATACTTCCTAATTAACTGATCTTTCTCCTGTTTCCGTTCCAGAGCGAGGAGAATTAATTCGTCAATCAAATCTGCGTATGTCAACCCGCTTGCTTCCCATAATTTCGGATACATACTGATCGGAGTAAAACCCGGTATAGTGTTTATTTCATTTAAGAAGATATCTCCGCTTTCTTTATCCAGCAAAAAGTCAGCCCTGGCCATTCCGGCGCAGTCAATTGCTTGATACGCCCGCAGGGCATATTCCTGAAATAGCTTAGTCTGATCATCATCAAGTGGCGCCGGGATAATTAATTCCGAGCTGTCATCGTGATACTTTGCTTCATAGGAATAAAACTCTGCAGTAGGCCGGATTTCACCAGGCACTGAGACCTTGGGTGATTGATTTCCTAAAACGCTCAGTTCAATTTCTCTCGCGTTGATGCCCTTTTCAACCAGAATGCGGCGATCGTACTGGGCAGAATCCTGCAAACTGACGGCAACCTCCTCAATATCCTGGCATTTATGGACTCCTACAGATGAACCCATATTGGCTGGTTTTACAAACAATGGGTATTCAGCAAATTCAGCCACCCGGTTAAGGACTTCATTCATGTTGTCCAGCTCTGACCGGTAAACAAGTATTGAAGGTACTACCGGAATACCGTTAGCAATCATCACATCCTTGAACAAAGCCTTATCCATAGCCACAGCAGATCCCAATACCCCTGCTCCCACATATGCAATATCAGTTAGTTCAAATAATCCCTGCATCGTTCCATCTTCACCAAATGAACCGTGCAGCACAGGGAAAATCACATCCAATTCTGCGAAAACTTTGAGAATCTCTTCCTGGTCAGCAGCGGTGATAGTATATATTTCCGGCCGGGCAGGGATAGGCAGCATCAAGGCCGGTGATAATTGATCGATATTTTTTTCACTGAGAGTTTCAAGCGTTTTCTCTCCTACCAGCCAATCACCATCAATAGTGATGCCTACCTGGGTAATGTGGTATTTTTGAGTATCGAGTGTATTCAGGACGGACCGCGCAGAGACAAGGGAAACTTCATGTTCCCCTGAACGTCCTCCAAATACAACGCCTAAACGAATTGGTTTTCCCATTCCTTAACCCTGCTCCCAGTCTCCAATAAATTCGATTTCCATTTCTAGCTCTACTCCAAATTTTTCTTTTACCGTCGTCCTCACTCGCTTGATCAGAGCAGTGATATCTGCAGCAGAAGCATTCCCCTGGTTGAGGAAAAAATTTCCATGGACGAGGCTGACTTCTGCATCCCCTACCCTGGATCCTTTTAGTCCCGCTTCTTCGATCAGCCTCCCTGAATAATCACCAGGAGGATTTTTAAACATACTGCCCAGGCTTGCACCCTGCGTCTGGGAACCCTGGCGTTTTTCTGAAATAGCGGAGATCCGTGCTTTCACCTCTTCAGGCGTGCTTTGCCACAAACGGAAAGTCGCGCTCAGGACTACCGCCTGAGATATTCCAGCTTTGATCGTACTCGTCCGGTAGTCATACGCCAATTGATCCACCGACCACTCTGATCGCTGAATCTTGTCTCCTAACGGATGCAAGATTTCTGCCACTTCCAGGTTCTCAGCCACACTGGAACCAAAGGCGCCTGCATTATTTACCACAGCCCCTCCCACTGTACCGGGAATACCAGTAGACCATTCCAGTCCGGCCCAGCCTTTGGAAGCGATCTGGCGGGACAATTTTCCAAAACTAGCGCCAGATTCAGCCCACAACCGGGGTGTTTCAGGGTCATTTTCAAGAAATTTCACTTCATTTGCTTTATTAATTACAACCACTTCTCTGATTCCTCTGTCGCTGATGAGGGTATTTGATCCTCCGCCAAGCAAAATAAACGGTATTTCCTGTTCCCAGAGGAACCGGATTGATTCTTCCAATTCCTTAAGGTCACTAATTATGATTAAATAATCTGCCGGTCCCCCAACTTTCATAACAGAATACCGATCCATCATTTCACCCATCTTCAACTTGTTTCCGAAGAAGGATTCCAGGGTGTTGCTCTGGGATTCTGTAATTACTGGCTTATCCATAACAGTTACCTTAAAGGTCTTTAATGCGGTCAACAACCTTGTTAACAACCTTTGAAGAGATCTTATTTCCATTAACTGGCAGCCCATTTAACTCAGCCTGCAGCTTCGGATTCTCCAGGACTACCCACCTCAATTTCTTGGGGAATTCAACTGCCAAATCAAGGTTTTGTTCTTTGTCATTTGGAAGAATATTAGCGCTCATGGTCATTCTCCTCTCCTAGAAATTGTCCCTGGTCTGAAAGGACCTGTTCCAATTGAACGTTGATTTCTATCGCATCGCCAGCAGTGAACAGCAGCAGCAAATCACCTGCACATAATTCTTTCTGTAATAATTCAACCGCTTTTTTCATCTCCGGTATAAAGAGCACATCTGAATGATTAATTTCTTGCACCAGATCGGCTGTTGAAAAATCTTCTGGTTTTTCTTCTCTGGAGGCAAATACATCCAGAACAACTACTCTATCAGCCTTCGAAAATGCTTCTGTAAACCCTGAAAATAAGGTTTGAGTCCGAGAGTAAGTATGCGGCTGCCAGACTGCCCAGATTCTTCGATCAGGATAGGCATCCCTGGCTGCAGATAATGTGGCGTCAATCTCAGTCGGATGATGAGCATAATCATCAATCAATAAAATTCCCTGGTATTCTCCCCGGATGTCAAATCTACGCTCACTTCCTTTGAATTCAGCTAATGCCCGGGCAATGTCATTTCCAAGTAGACCCATCTGATCTGCCACTGCAAAAGCTGCCAGTGCATTTAACACATTGTGTTTCCCTGGCATCTGGAGCGAAATTTGAACCGGTTCTGGGGCCTGGCCAGATCCTGCCACAGCTTCAAAATTAATCCCGCCGTTATTATTGATCTCCAGATTCCTGGCTATATAGTCCCGGTTGGGAGCTTGAAATCCATAAACCACCAACTGCTGATTAGGTTTTAGTTCGTCTTGCAGCTGCATGGCACCCGGATCTTCACCACAGAGAAACAAGACACCTTCTGGTTGTAATTTGTCTACAAAACCGCGAAATGCATCCCTGAATATTTCTTCTGTAGGGAATAAGTCAGGATGGTCGTGCTCGACATTGGTGATTACCGCCCGGGAGGGGTTTAATCCGAGGAACATATAATCATATTCATCCGCTTCAATCACAAAGTCAGGTCCTTGTCCAGCTTTGGCGTTTGTCTGCAAATTGGTAACCACACCGCCAACAATAAACGACGGATCCTTATCCAGCGCAGAGAGAATCCAGGTAATCATCGAGGTAGTTGTTGTTTTTCCATGGCTGCCGGCAACAGCTGTAACTTCTTTTCCTTTTAATATACGATGCAGGAATTCAGCCCTTTTTAATACAGGAATCCCAGCTTTCAAAGCAGCCTGAACCTCTACATTTTCTTCCGGTACCGCAGAAGACCGGACAACAACATTCGCGCCACGGATGTTTTCAGCCTGGTGCCCGAGATATACTTTTCCGCCAGCTTCTTCAACCGCGTCAGACAGCGAAGATAAAGTGAGATCAGAACCACTCACCATATACCCCTCTTCCAGCAGAACTTTGGCAATCGCGGACAAGCCAGTACCTCCAATGCCAATGAAATGAATATGCTCCATCAGATAAACACCACCAAGACAAACATAAATGCAATTACAACTGCAAAAAACAAGCCGAATTGATTGCTGGCAAATACAGGCGGGAAATATTTCAATAAGCTAAGTGCAGCATCTCCGAGAGGAGTTCCCGGTTGCGGAGGCATGATTTCAGGGCCAAAGGGATAATGAGCCGCAGCCATATACCACCAAAGCGTTCCAACGATAAAAAATCCGCTTCCAAGACCCAGAACTGCGCCCAGTAAAACATCCTGAATTTTTTCCCGACGGGCTTTTTCCCGCAGCGCTGCCAAACGAGGCGTTTGGTAACCAAAAAATGCCAGAATTCCTATGATTGCTCCCCGGGTCCAAAATTGAACTTTCAGTTCATCCTGGATCGGCACCGGTAGAGTTTCAAAACTTGCAAGTGGGCTCAAATTTTCCACCTGTCCCAATATGTCTTCAAAAGGAACGATAAAAGCAGTGAATGTCTCCAGCACATAGATCAAGAATAAACCCAGAACAATGCTGAAAATAACCAGGAGTTCTTTTGCCCAACCCCGCATGGCGCCGATTAATCCAAAGAGAATAACAAACATCCAGAATGCAGACAGGATTGATATCATAAATTAATCCCTCCCTTTGCATTCCCGGCCAGGGATAAAAGCTGTTGAGCGATCGTTTCAGCTGCTTTTGGCTGAGCCAGCGCTTTCATTGCTGATCCCATCTTCATTAACTTCTCCTGATCATTAATAATGGCTTGCACACGAGTAAGAAGCTGTCCAGGGAGATCTTCATCAGAAATGATTTCAGCAGCGCCCCGATCAGCTAAATACTGAGCATTGGTTTTCTGGTACCGCCAGGCATGCGGGTATGGTACAAGAATCGCGGGTAATCCAAACAAAGGATACTCACCCAGTATGGAAGCGCCGCTGCGGGAAACGACTAAATCTGCAGTCCTAAAAGCAGCTCCCATTTCATCATGCAGGAATGGAAATATCCGATAGTTTTCTTTTTCCTGTTTTGCTAAATTCATCCTATTGATTTCCATCTCTTCCCAGTCCAATTTGCCAGTAATATGTATCACCTGCAGTTCACCCAGCAGGTCCGGTAATATCCCTTTGGTTGCCCGGTTAATGGACCGAGCACCTTTGCTGCCGCCAAAAATCAATAAAACCGGTATGTCCGGATTTAAATTCAGGGTTTCCAGAGCTTTTTCCCGGGTCCAATCCAGAAGTTTTGACCTGACCGGATATCCAGATACCGTGACTGATTTACCAGATGGAATGTACAACTTAGTCTGGTCCACGGAGACAGCCATCTGGTCAACAAGGTTGGTAATAGCTTTGATAGCCAGACCAGGTTCAATGTCTGGTATAAAAACTAAACTTGCTACCGACCTACCTGCAAAAGCCGCTGGAACTGCCAAGTATCCTCCAGTGAAGAATAAAACGTCCGGGCGGTACTCTTTAATAATCTGCCCGGCTTTAAGGTAACCCTTCAGCAGCTGCGAAAGATTTCCCGGCAAGTTTTTCAAACCTACGCCGTGCAATCCAGCTGCGGGAATGGTCGTGAATTCAATATTTTGCCGGGACAATATTTCTTGTTCCATGCCGTTTTCACCACCTATCCAAAGAACACCACCATCAGTTTTCCAGGATGGCTTATGCTCGTTTAGTGCCTGCAGGACGGCTAAAGCCGGGTACACTCCCCCGCCTGTCCCGCCCGCGCAAATCAACAACCGCACCTAATGACCTCCGTTCCTGTTTTCTGCGTTCCATTTCAGCGACACGTCCCACGCCGAGAATAATGCCCACAGCTGATAAAGTAACCACCAGGTTTGAACCTCCCTGGCTCATAAATGGAAGCGGATTCCCTGCTACCGGCAGTAATCCGATAATCACAGCGATATTCACAAAAGCTTCAAATACAATCCAAAATACCAAACCTGCTGCCAGGAGTGACCCCAGACCATCCAGCGCCCTTTTAGCAATCGTCATTCCCCGCCAGAGCAATAATATATATAAAAGAACCAGCAATGCAGATCCCAAAAAGCCAAGCTCTTCCCCTACTACAGCAAAAATACTATCGGTGTGAGGGACCGGCAGCAGTACCAATTTCGCAATACCTCTCCCGAGCCCTACCCCAAACCACCCTCCATCAATGAAGGCAGTAAATGATTTAGCAATCTGTTCCGAACCGATCGTATTAATGTCTTGAATCCCAACCCAGAAGTCCAAAATACGCTGATAGACCTCCGGTTTTCGGAGTGCCACAATACCGGATCCCAAGGTACCAGAGACAATCAACAGAACAAAGATCTGAGCCAGCGATCCACCAGACATATAAAAAAGCATCATACCGAGGGCAAAAACAGTTACCGCAGCGCTCACATCAGTCTGGATGGCGATCAATCCTCCTACAAGTCCCAATATCAGCGCCAGGGGAATCAATCCAAATCCTACCTGCTTGATCTTGTCGCCTTTGGCATGCAGCCATACAGCTAAATAAATGACAATCACAATTTTGGCCAGTTCTGAAGGCTGAACGGATTTCCCGCCAAACAGGGAGCGAGCGCTGCCTTCACCAATAATCAAAACAGCCAATAACAAACCGACAGTAACCGTAATCGCCAGGACGGCAAAGTGGTTGCGTTCCCAGCGGTGATAATCCATAAAATAGAAGATTACGGCTGCAATTGAACCAATCCCCAGCCAGATTAATTGCCTGAGGAAGAAAGAATTTACATCCTTAAACTGATGCCAGGAAACGTCCCAGGAAGCGGAGTACAACATTAACAAACCAAAAACCAGCAAAGCCGCAACGATAACCAAAAACGGGATATCAACAGCCAGGTCTAAACCGGATGGATTTTTCTTCAACTCAGTTCTTGAACCCATTTCCTGAACCTTTCTCCTCTCTCTGCAAAATCAACAAACTCATCAAAACTCGTACCGCCTGGAGATAATAAAACCACGTCCCCGGCTTCCGCAATATCAGCTGCTTTTTGGACAGCCTCCTTCAAGTTGGTGCATTTCTGATATGGAATCTCCTCAATACCGCTTTTTATTTCATCCTGAAGTGCCCTTTCAATTAGATCAGCTGCTTCACCAAATAAAATCAGCTGCTTCACTCGTTTCAAAACCAACCGGGCAAAAGTATGCCAAGGCAGATCTTTATCCCTCCCGCCAGCCAGAAGGACCAGCGGTTCCTGAAAGGAATTAATCGCAGCAATCGACCTCTCGGGAGCAGTGGCGATAGAATCGTTATACCAATCCGCCCCCTTCCAGGTTCGGATATATTCAAGACGATGGTCAATTCCTGATAAGGCTTCCACGCCATTGATCATTGACTGCACCGGAAAACCTGCCGCATAGGCAATTGCGCAAGCAGCCAGCGTATTCAGCAGATTATGCTCTCCCCTCAATTGAATGCTGCTGACAGGGATCAAATCCCTGGAAGAAGAACCATCCCAGTAGGAAATCATTTTTCCCTCTAGATACGTTCCCGCCAATCCGGATGCCGGTCGGGTCAACCCGAAGGTGATCAATCGGCCCTGCACATCATTCCGCAGGTTCCAGGATTCTTCATCATCCCGGTTCAGGACAGCAATGTCTGAACTGGATTGGCAGGTAAGGATGCGGGCTTTGGCCCGGGTGTATTTTTTCATCGTTCCGTGCCTGTCCAGATGATTAGGCGTAATATTCAATACACAGACAATTTCCGGAACAGATGTCATCAATTCCAATTGAAAACTTGATAATTCAATCACAGCGATGTCTTCATCTTTAATTTGGTCTACAACAGCAATTAGTGGGTTTCCGATATTTCCGCCAACCCAGGTGTGTTCTTTGCCGTAAGCATCTTCCGCCATTTTCCCCACCAACAAGGTTGTGGTGGTTTTTCCGGCAGATCCAGTGATGCCAATCACCGGGCAGGTTACGATGTCCATGAATTCCTGAGAATCATTGGTCAATGGGATACCGCGTTGAATCGCCTGCTGCACAAACGGGATCGAGAGTGGAATTCCCCCCGACAAGGACAGGGCATCTGCATCATCCAGCAGTTCAATTGGATGCCCTCCCAGGGCCCAATTTATTTCCCCTTCCTGAAAATCCTGCAGTGCAGCATTAATCACTTTGGCATCCTTTTGATCAGTAACCGTTACTTTCATACCGTGTCCGCCGAGATACTTTGCCAGCGCAAGTCCCTGCCGCGCCGCTCCCACAATAATTAAGTGTTTTCCTTTCCAATCCTTCATCATTACACCAACGATAAAGCCACACCTACTAAACTTGCGACCAGGCCAATTAACCAGAATCTTTGAACTATTTGAGTTTCACTCCAACCCGTCAATTCGAAATGGTGATGCAGCGGTGTCATCTTAAATACTCGCTTTCCTTTGGTTATTTTGAAAAACACCACCTGGATCACTACACTTAGTAATTCACTCAAAGGAATAATTCCAATAATCGGCAGAACGGCCCACTGTCCGGTCATCAGCGCTACTACTGCTAATGTCGCGCCCAGTGCCAATGACCCGGTATCACCCATAAATAACTGAGCTGGATGAACGTTGTACCAGAGGAAACCAAAAATTGATCCCACCAGAATAAAACAAAACCTGGCCAGGAAGATCTGTCCCTGAATAAGTGCAATAGCGCCATAGGCAGCAAAGGCAGTGGCAGAAATTAATCCAGCCAACCCGTCCAAACCGTCTGTGAAATTTACCGCGTTGGAAAAACCTGCGATGATTAATACCGCAACAGGAAAATAGAATATTCCCAAGGAAATCTCAAAATCCAGCCCGGGAAGATATAGCTCGGGAACATCAAGCACATAACGTAATACAAATACTGCCGCAATAGCTACTAGAAGCTGCAAAATTAACTTCGAGATGGGAGACAAGCCGTCTCCGCCCCGTATACCGCGCAGACTAAACCAATCATCTATTGACCCTATCAACGCATAAGCCACAAATACCATCAATGGCACCAGAATAGAGTTCCCGATAACTGAACCACCCAGCACTTTAACCGCATTAAACAAAATAGTTAATAACGCAACCGGGAAGAGGATCAAAACGCCGCCCATCGTGGGTGTTCCCAGCTTGGCAAAATGGCTTTTGGGACCTTCTATCCTGATATGCTCTCCAATTTTTAACTGCCTCAGGATCCGCAGCAAAGGTGTACCCCAGATCACTGTCAGGAGGAAGCTAAAACCAGATAGAGCTAATGCCAGTGAAGATTGTGTCATGACCCTACCTCCAAAGAGGCAACAATTTTGTCCATCCGCATTCCCCGAGATCCTTTAACCAAGACCATATCGTTCTCGGTAAGATAACCTTTTAAAAATTCGACTGCCTCTGCGCTATCCGCAAAGGAATAAATATTTTCTTTCTGGAATCCTGCATCGGCAGCTGCCTTGGCAATAATTTCTGCAAGTTGGCCCACGGTTACCAAAATATCTGCCACCTCGGCTGCCCGGATGCCTACTTTCTGGTGGCCTTGAGTTTCATACCGCCCTAATTCAAGCATATCTCCCAGAACTGCAACCTTTCGCCCTTCCATTTCTTCCAGGAGGTTCAGTCCGGCTAATGTTGATTTTGGAGAAGCATTGTACGTATCATCCAGTATCATTGCCCCGCAGGCCGCTTTTACCGCTACCAGTCGCAGTTGGGTATGGCCAGACCGGAGTCCCCGGATAATTTCTTCCCAGGACAACCCTTCGATAATGCCAACTGCGGCAGCGCGTAAAACAGTGTGAACAGAGTGTCTGCCGATCAATGGGACCTTCAGGTGAATGGTTTCATTTTTATAATGAAGACGGAATTTAATTCCCGCCAAGCCCAATCCTTCAACTTGATCAGCCCAAAGATCCGCCTCTGGGCTCAAGCCGTAATAAAATATCCTGGCATCAGTTTGATCAGCCATTGCCCGGATCAATTCATCATCATAATTAAGGATCGCCACTCCATCAGGCGCGGATGGCAGGGATTGAACCAATTCCGATTTACCGCGGGCAATTTCATCTTGTGATCCTGCACGTTCTGCATGGACAGTCCCGATATTGGTTAACACACCAACAACAGGTTCTGCCAGGTCACAGAGGAACATGATCTCCCCAGGCAAGTAAAATCCCATTTCAAGCACTGCCCGTTCATGCCCTTCACTTAATCTCCAGAGGGTCAACGGCAATCCGATCTCATTATTTAAATTCCCAGGATTTTTAAGGGTCCTGAACCGCTGTTTTAGTACTGTTGTAGTCAGTTCTTTTGTGGTTGACTTACCAACGCTGCCGGTGATTCCGATCACCCGGATATTTAATTTTTTTCGCCAAACTCCTGCTACAACCTGGAGGGCTTCAACGGTATTTTCAACCAGGAGGCAAAAAGGAACGTCAACTTTCAGGGCAAAGTCCTGATCTGATCCCAGGCGTAAATCAATAACCCGGAAATCTGGCGAGACCGGATGCTCAATCAAAGCAAAAGATGCTCCATTCGAAAAAGCATCCTCCAGGTAATCATGCCCATCCACTGATTCTCCCGGTATGGCCACAAACATAGACCCCGGAATCATGGCACGGGAATCAATACCTACATCGGCAATGATATGATCTGCCCATTTCGGAGCGTTTCCAATTAATGCTTCAAATACAACACCCAAAGTTATCATGCTAATTTTCCTGCAGTGTCATTCTGACTGCATCCGGGGGAATCCCCAAATGAATAACCAATCGTTCTACAACTTTCTTGAATACCGGTGCTGCGATTTCTGACCCCCAAATTGACGCCGAGGGCTTTTCAATCCAAACGTAAACCAGAAACTGGGGATCATCTGTGGGTCCCCAACCAACAAACGATGTGTTGGTAGCTGAACTTTTATACCCCTGCCCCGGGACATAAATCTCAGCGGTTCCTGTTTTTCCAGCCAGGCTGTATCCCGGAACAAGTGCCAAAGAAGATTCATTCTGAAGCGACTTCTGCAGCATAACGGTTAATGTTTCTGCTGTTTCAGCTGTAATCGGGTGTCCTACCACTGTCTTCGGTGGCGTATAACGGTACCCATCATCTACTATGGAATGAATTATTCTCGGCGCAACCATCTCTCCCTGATTAGCAATCGCCGAAATCGCTTTTACCATTTGCATGGGTGTTATTTCAATACCCTGTCCAAAAGCATTTGTTGCCAGCTCTGAACGCGTATAATCCGGATTCCAATGATTTTTCACTAACCCGGGAGCCTCGTTTGAAAGTTCAATGCCCGTCAGCTGTCCAAAACCAAAAGCCTGGAAATAGGCATAAAACTGTTCTGACTCCAATTGTGTCGCTACCCAGGCCAGGCATACATTTAACGAATTCTGCATGCAGGTGGTCATAGTTTGCGGGCCCCAGGCTTTATTATTCCAATTGCGGATGGTAATTCCTCCGACTTCTATCTTCCCTTCGTCAATAAACTCAGTATCCGGTTCAACAACACCGGCATCCAACGCGGCTGCCATGGTCAGGACTTTGACAACTGATCCAGGTTCATAAGCCCTAATCCCGTAATTAAATACGTTGTCAAGGTTATTAATGATGATATTGTAGTCATCTGACCAATACTCATTAATATCTGCCCGAGGTGAAGAAGCCAAAGCCAGGAGCTCGCCTGATCTTGGATCCATTACGATCACCGTTCCTGCCAGTGCTCCTGTTTTTTTAATGGTCTTGTCAAGAATCACTTCTACATCAGCCTGGAGAACGCTGTCGATAGTAAGGACAATGTTAGCGCCATGATCCGGATCCGGTGCCTGATCAGCTTTATGAGGATCCCATAATGCCCATAATGTTCTATCGTTACCAAAGAGAGTTGAATCGTATTTCTCTTCGACTCCCAGCTGACCTTGTTTTGAGTCTCGCATCACAAATCCAATAATATTTGAAGCTAACTTATGCTCCGGATAACTTCGAATTAAGTGGGGAGTGCAGCTTACCCGGATCAAATGAGTGCAGTCAATCACTTCAATCCTTTGCTGAAGGGAGAGAGGAACTGCCTCTCCATTATTTTCATCAACCTGCCCCGGTATCGATATCCCGTAATAATTCTCCACCCGGGCTAAATATTCCAGCAATTTCTCTTGTGTGGCAAAACGGTCAACAGTGATATTTTTTGTTAGCGGACGGGGTTCCTGCTGAAGGAATTCCAGGAGATATGGGTTGCCGATCCCAAACACTTCAACAGCGATCTCAGCCAACATCTTTACTTCTTCTATTTCACCTTCCTGGTAATATTCCTCAAAATTCACATCAACTGCATAGACTGTTTTATTTCCTGCCAGTATGTGCCCGTTGCGATCCAAGATCAAACCCCTGCGGGAAGCCGCTGTTTCCCATTGTCCCAACAACCTTGCTGTCGGCAGATCGGTGGTATTCACCAGTAGTTGAATTCGCACCATCTGGGCGATAATTGCTAGAGCAAATAACGTGAAAAAACTTGCTATGCTAATATAACGCCAGTTGTAGGTGATTTTTTCGTTCATAAACCCTCAAACGGACGAAGGAAACTTGTCAACTTCCTGCCTATCCAATCAATCAGGCTTTCATGGTACTCAACTAAATTAACATTTATCACTGCCGGACTGCCATCGCCAACCGTTTCAAAATGCGGCTGTATCCCCTGTTCATACCCGGAAACGGGTACATAAAAAACTTCTCCGGGATAAGGTGGACGAAATCCTAATTCTATGGCTTTCTTTTCCATCACTTCAAATCTGGACAGAACAGCGATCTGATTCCGATAATTGACACTGAGGTAAACCAGCTGATCGATCTCATTTTTCGCCTGCTGAAGCTGCCTGCCCATCGACACAGCACGGGCTGAAACGACCAAATAAAGAATCAACATTACAGCCGCAATGACGATTGTCATGAAAATACTGCCGATGATCTGAAGTTTCTGACGTCGGGGAGAATTAGAATAGGCTTGGATTAAGGATTCTGTCATTATTATGTCTCGTTGAGTTCTCTCTGATGCTGACTGCTTAGTATCCTTTAATTAATTGCAAGCCTTGTGCCATAAAATCTTAAATTTTTTCTGCTACGCGCAATTTTGCGCTTCGTGCCCGGGGATTAGCCAATATCTCTTTATCCTCAGGTCGTATCGGTCGTCTATTAATCTCTTTTAGCTGCTTTTTGTGCTCGCAAACACATTGAGGAATTTCCGGAGGACAGATACAATCTTTACTTTCCTTACGGAAAAATTGTTTTACTATTCGATCTTCCAGCGAATGAAAAGCAATTACTGCCAACCGCCCTCCTGGATTCAAAGCGTCCAGCGCTGTGGGCAAGAAAGCTTCAAGAGCTTTCAATTCTTGATTAACTGCAATTCTCAGCGCCTGGAAAGTTCTCGTTGCAGGATGAATTCGCGATGGTCTATTCCCTATGGCGCTTTTGATAATGTCCGCTAATTCTTCCGTGTCTTCAAGAGGGCGGTTAGCAATGATCGCATCCGCTATTTTCCTGGAATATCTTTCTTCTCCATACTTGTAAATCAAATTAGCCAAATCTTCTTTGGAGGATTCATTTACCAGATCAGCAGCTGAGAAAGGCTGGGAAAGATCAAAACGCATATCCAACGGGCCGGATTTTCGGAACGAAAATCCCCTTTCCGGATTATCCAGCTGCATAGAGGAAAGCCCCAGATCAAGCAAAATGCCGTCAACGGTTTTCCAATTAAGATTGTTAAGGTGCGATTTAAGGTTGGAATATGAACTATGAATAAGGACAACCCTGCTTCCAAATTCAGCTAGACGACTTTCTGCAATTTCCAGGGCGGCCGGATCACGATCCAGTCCTAATAATTTTCCTTCCGGGGAAATTGCCTTTAATATTCCCAGAGCATGCCCACCTGCCCCGACTGTTCCATCAACATACAATCCACCGGGAAACAGATTTAAGGTATCAAGCACTTCATGGAAAAGTACCGGTATATGCTGCATGGATAAACCTAAATATCTAAAGCAGCAAAACGCTCAGCGTTTGAATCTGCATCCTGTATAAGTTGATTTTGGGAATCCCAGGCATCGGGAGACCAAATTTCCAAAGCTTCTCCGACTCCAACAACAATTGCTTCTGAAGATAAGTGAGCAACTTCTCGTAAATATTTCGGGATCAGTATCCGTCCGTTACTGTCAATATCGACCTGTTGGGCTGTAGAAAATATTAACCGCCGCAGCTGACGGGCTGTGGGATTGGTAGAACTCATTTCTGTAACCCGTTCGTAGATCGATACAAAGGCAGCCTCTGGCAGCACTCGCAGGTTTTGATCAAAACCTTGAGTTAAATAAATTGTTCCGTCCAATAATTCGCGGAACCGGGCTGGTACAATCATCCTGCCCTTGTCATCTAAGGAATGCCGATATTGTCCTAAGAACATATGTTCGATTGCCGCCTTAAACGCGGATCGCCGGTTTCCCGGCGAACCACTATTTACCACTTTCACCCACAATTTACCCACAGTATAAGTGAAAATGCTGCTTTTTGCAAGTTAAAACCCACTCCAAAAGGTCATTTTTACTAATAAAACTGTAATTTCGGGCTGTTTCCCCCCACCAGCCTGTTATTTGAGGAATTTATTGAGTACTTCCAATAAAGATTTTTCACCGTTATTCGGGATATTTATAGCAAAATTGGGAACTGGTGGGAGGTACAACTTGCCCCTGAATTGTGTTCTCCTCCTTGATTTTTTGTTCAGCAGACCTCAATGTTAAATTTTTTTACTGATGAGCTATAATTCTCACTATGGAAAATTCCAGAGAACCCTTCCCTGCCGCTAATTGGCGAATCATCTTCTCGAACCCCCTCCCCGGAGCAATGAACATGGCAGTTGATGCAGCCATATTATCTGCAGTTGGCAGAAATGAAGCACTCCCTACTCTGCGGTTGTACCGCTGGGATCCCCCTTGCTTATCTCTTGGGTACAGCCAGCCATTTTCTGATCTGGACCAGGATCAACTCCGTTCCAGAGGCTGGGATGTTGTCCGCAGACCGACCGGGGGACGAGCAATACTGCATACAGATGAGTTGACCTACGCCGTTATCGGTCCAAAAACAGACCCCCGCCTAAAAGGCGGGTTGATGGAAAGCTATCGGCACTTGTCTAAAGCTCTGTTCGAATCATTAATAATACTGGGGCTGCCGGTTCAGGTCCATTCAGGGAAAAATCCCGACTCAATAAATCACCCGGTTTGTTTTGAGAATCCATCAGATTTTGAGATAACAGTAGAAGGGAAAAAAATAATTGGCAGCGCCCAGGCCCGAAAAAAAGAAGGTATACTGCAGCATGGAACTCTTCCGCTAAAAGGCGACCTGACCCGTATCATCCAGGTCCTTAAATATTCAAATTCTGATCAAAGGGATCAAGCAGCAGGAGTATTGCTTCAAAAAGCAGCAACAGTCAAAACAGTGCTGGGCCGTGAAGTATCCTGGGATGAAGCTGCCACAGCTTTCCAGGCCGGATTTCAAGATTCCCTGAACCTGAACTTTACCCAAAGCGACTTATCCTCTTCAGAAAAAGAAGCTGCGCAGCTGCTAGCTAAAACCCAGTACAGTGATCCACGGTGGACCGCTCAGCTCTAAATTATCCAGCACCGAATTCTTTGCCATGGCAATTGGATTACTTACCCTTCACTTAAATATTCCCGCCTGTGATTCCTTAAAAGACAAAAGGCGGCAAATCAAACCCTTAATCTCCCGTTTGCAGCGGGAATTTAATATCTCTGTTGCGGAATTGGATTACCAGGATAAATGGAGCGAGACCCTTATCGGCTGTACATATTTAAGCAACGATGGAAAACACACCCAGAGAAGTTTACAAAAAATCATCACCTGGGTGGAAAATCATTATCCCCAGTTTTACATCATCCAGGAAAAGATTGAGTTATTCTAAGGAGACACAAGATGGATTTGGGATTAAAGGGGAAAAAAGCTTTTGTGGGCGGATCAAGTCGCGGATTGGGATTTGCAACTGCCAGGATATTGGCCGAAGAAGGCTGTCAGGTTGTCCTCAACGGCAGGGATTCAGAAAAATTAGCCCAAGCTGTTTCAAAAATCTCTAGCGACACCGGGGAGAAGGCATTTTCTGTTGTGGGAGATGCCGCAGATCCCGATCAACCGAAGAAGTTGATCCAAGAAGCTGCCGGGATTCTGGGAGGATTAGATTTAATAGTTACTAATACCGGTGGTCCTCCTGCCGGAGAATTCGAATCTTTTGATGAGAAAACCTGGCAAAGGGCAATCGACCTTGCCTTCATGAGCCATGTCCGAATAATTAATAATGCCCTGCCCTACCTGAAAGAATCCAGCCATGCCAGTGTAGTGACGGTCACATCTTACTCAGTTAAACAGCCCATTCCAAACCTGGTGCTCTCAAACAGCATCCGGTCAGCCACGATCGGATTGACAAAAACCCTGGCCCTGGAATTAGGTTCAGAAGGGATTCGCTTTAATTCTATTCTTCCGGGCTGGACTGAGACGGAGCGTGTTGTGGAAATTATGCAGCATAAAGCCGAAGTAAATAAATCCACAGTTGAAGAAGAAATTAAGAAAATTACAGCAGCCAGTCCACTTGGCAGAATGGGCACCCCGGACGAAATTGGCCGGGCGGCCGTATTTTTGCTCTCGCCCGCTGCTTCCTACATCACCGGGGTAATGCTTACAGTAGATGGAGGCATGTATAAAGGAACGATGTGAGGAAGGGGATGGGGAGACTGTGAGACAAGGAGATTGAGGGACAGGGAGACAGAGAGACTAGGGGATGGGGAGACTGGGAGATTGAGGGACAGGGAGGCGAGGAGACTAGGGAATGTGGAGACTGGGAGATTGTTGGAAGGTCGAAAGTTTAAGGTTTATTATTTTTACTATAGGAGTATCTGTAGAGTCCCTCTCCGAAGGGACTTACTTCTTCTAGCCCGCGGCTTTAGCGTAACCCTTCAATAAATTCAGGGCTAACCCTGGCGAGGCAGCCGCCGGACTGAAGAGGTGACTTATTAATTTTCAGAATAATTGAAAGAATCTCTACGAATATATACCACCAGATTGCAAGGAATCACTCACCCCTTTTCACTTCGAGTACATTCTACTGTAATCTCAAAATTGTTTTTGCTTCCGCCCACAATTCTTCCAGGCTGTAGTGTTCACGCTGGTCTGGCGAAAAGATATGCACGATGACATCGCCGAAATCAGCCAATATCCAGCCGGAAAGAGGTTCACCCTCAACCCGGGGATTCTGGTTGAATTCTTTTTTTACTTCACAAATAACTTCATTCATCAATGCCTTCACCATTCTGGAACTGCTCCCCGAACAAATCACAAAATAATCTGCCAACACTGATACTTCCCGAATATTCAACAAATGGATATCTTCCCCCATTTTGTCATCCAAAACCTGGATAATGAAATCCGCTTTTTTTCTTGTTTCCAGAACACACCTCTTTAACTAATCCCTATCCAACAACCTGGCTGTCCTGTTCCGTCAGGGCAGCTGAGTAAAGACAGGTATATTTCGCACCTTCAGGGCGCAGATCACTCCGGTAAAGATGAACCGCTCCTATCCTGGCCACTCCAATGAACCCGACTTGAAATTCATGCAGCACATTGCCAACCGTTCTCACATCCCGGGCAGATGCCTTGCGGGAGATCCTTCCCAGGGTCAAGTGCGGCGTAAAATCATATTTGTCGTAGTTATACCCCATCCGCGCTACGCCATCCTCAATCCCCCTTCTCAAGTCGAACAATTCTGTCGGAGCTTCAATGCCAATCCAAATCACCCGGGGATGGCGCATCTTGGGAAAAGCGCCGATCCCGCCGATTCCGATTTCCATCACCTGGCGTTTCGATGCTTCAGAATGAAGGATTTTTTCGACCATTCCGATATTCTCTTTGGAGATATCCCCTAAAAATTTAAGGGTTAGGTGCATTTTCTGGCTGTTTACCCACCTTACAGGGGTATCAGGAAGTTTTTCCTGCAGCTGAGAAGACACCTGCCCCAAAGCCTCTAACACACTGGGAGGTAAATCTACAGCAATAAAAGTCCGAATGACATCATCAGTCATGTTCCCTCACCGGTTCTCCACTGAAGAGTAACTTCTGAGTTATCTCAGAGTATTTACAAACCCCGGGTTTTATTACATTTTCATCTGTATACGGAGTAAATACCTGTAATTCTGCGGGGCTGGTCTCTTTAAGGAATTGTACTATAAATGAGTTTGATGATTAATAATCTGAGCAGCATTTTAATCCAGAAGAGACGCGTCACAGGTCAAGGATTCATTCCCCTATTGACCCTAATATCTCAAAATCTTCCGGGGTATCGATATCTTTCTGAATCAAGTCGTTTTCCCAGGGTACACCCCGGGAAGGAAAGGTGTTAAACAAAATCCTGCCCCCGGTATCTCCCTCTAATGAGCTCAATTCCTGGAAAACTTCCCTGTCAAAGAGAACTGGATTTGCTCGCTCATCATTCACCTGGGGATGAATAATTGGCGCCCGTTTGATTGCGTGAGCTTTGATTAAGCGCTGAATCAACCGGGGAGGAATAAACGGCTGATCAACCAGCAGGAATATCACAGCGCCCATATTCGGGGGGAGAGCCTCTATCCCGGTTCTCACCGAAGAGCTTTGCCCTTGTTCCCATTTTGGATTTAAAACACATTCCACAGGAAGGTTTTCCAAGGACTGGGTAACTTTACTATGATCTGCGCCAGTTACAACCAGAACCGGTGAAAGACCACCCGCCAGGGCAGTTTCCGCCACATGGTTCACCAGCGGTTTTCCTTTCCAATCCAACAGCTGCTTTGTGGTTCCAAATCTGGATGATCCACCTGCAGCCAGAATCACCCCGGCAATTGGCTCATGAAGTTCCAGGAGCATTTGATCCTCAAGCACTGCAAACCCCACCGCATGATAATGGCTTAAAAATAACGGCAAGTAATCATGGAATGTTCTCCAATTCGGAAAAGAATCCAATTGGTTAATCAAAAGTAATTTCCGGGCAGTATCAGGAATATTCTTCAAACCTCCCCGGGAGGAGGTCAATGCGTCTGCCAAGTGCTGGCTGGTCACTTCTGATCCCAGGGGAACACCTACCAGGTCTGAAAAAATTTCCGGACGGTGAACCCATTTATCGTTCAGCGGCTTACCTAATCCCGAAAGGCCCGCCACGACAATTACCGTGTCCACAAAATCCGGGATAGGAGGTTCATGATCGGCTGGAGCTTTAATCGGCAGCTGCCGGGCACCGTCTGCTTCAACCAACAGCGGGCACTCCCACCGGTCTGCCAACGCAACCAATTGAAGCAAGATTTCCTGATCAGGACCTTTTACCCGATTGGTTTCAATCTCAGACCCAGTAAATAGCAAAATATCCCCGGCCAGCTCTCTCTCTATGGAAGGCAGGTCTGCTAAATCTTCCAAGGCAATATGCCGGTCAGCCTGTATGAGTTGATCCTGGTCCAGGTGCGTAGTTGTGGTTAAGATTACCCGGGATCCAAAATCACGGGCAAGCTGGAACATCGCAGTAGTCTTGCCCCCGGAACCCACAATCGCTGCTTTTGTCTTATTGGTCAGCCTAAATGCTTTAACTAAGTCCATAGAACAGACCTCAAATCCGGGCAGGCAAGAATGGCTTCTAATACTCCCCCGCCAATCGCTCGTGATTTATCTGATATTAACTTGCACAAATTGAGATCTCCCCGGGGATCTACATCTCCCAGTTTTAAACCCGATTTGACTGTAGAGCCATCCCGCAAGAGACCCCTCAAAATCCCATTAAATGGTGCCAGCACTTTCTCCTCACCTACGAGGGCGACCAGAGAGCCTTTTGTTAGCATGTCTCCGATTTCTGCCCTTGTTTGAAGTATGCCGTCTACTGGCGCTCTTAAAACCCGTTCAGAACTGTATCCCTGAACAGATCCAGGAATTCCTGTGTTCTGTTCCGGGACTCCCCGCCAGATCACTCTGCCGAGGTTGTGTCCGCGGTTGGTTTCAATTACTGCGTGGCAATTTTCGTCAGCAATAAACCCGGGACCTAGACCAATTACCAAAGAAGCCAATTCTTTTCCTTCCCGGGGTGGTTTTTTTCTCATTCGGGCATCCACCACTACATCGGGATTAATCACTTCCAGGCACTTTAAATCCGGATCAATGAGTACAGGGATATAGCCGGAAAAAAGAACCGATTTAATTTCAGAAAAATCCTCAACCAGCTTCCCGGTAACACCTTCAATCTGAACTAAACCCTCGTGGACAGCCTCTGCAAACGACACTTTGCGGCGGACTACCAGAGGTTCAGGCAATTCAGTGATCACTACCTCAAAGCCTGACCGATGCAGCCTGACCCCTACTCCGCTTGCCAGATCTCCTCCACCCCGGATTAAAACCAGCATTTAACTACTCCTTCTAAATTTTTTTCTTAAATATTATTTTAACATGAGCTGGCAGATTATCCCGGAATCAAATCAAGTGCCCAGCAGGGTTATGTACTTGAAACAGGAAGCATTGTTTTGGAGGGTTTTTCAAAAGATTTACTGGATTGTCCCAATGTCAAGAAAGCTTATCTAGGGAGTTAAATATTTTTCCTAAAAATGGAACCTATTTCTTGCCAATCTTCCAAAAACCCCTGCAGTTCTCAGGAAGCCAGTACTTTTTTTGGGGGGTATCAAGTTGCTATTTATATATTCGTGGAACTCGGAGGCCTACCGCGCAGGCAACCTCATAATTGATCGTTCCCCAGACCCGCGCAACATCTTCAGCTGAGATCACTTCATCTCCCTGTCTGCCTATCAGTACCACTTCATCACCAGTTTTAGATTCAGGAACTTTATCCAGTTGTACCAGAATCTGATCCATGGTCACTCGACCAATAACTGGAACGCGTTTTCCCCCAACAAGCACCTGATTCCCAGGTAACCTGCGAAATCCATCAGCGTAACCAACCGGGATGGTACCTATTCTCTCATAGCCCTTGGTAACATATTCGTGTCCATAACTTACTCCTCTCCCCGGAGGTAGTGTTTTTACCTGGCTGAGGATAGATGTCCAGGACAATGCGGGGCGAAATTCTTCAGGAAGATGACATTCCGCAGAAGGGTGAAGCCCATACATCGCAATCCCAAATCGCACCAATGAAAGGGATGTTTCAGCCCGGGTCAGACTGCTGGCGGAGTTTGCGATGTGAACGATCGGAGGGCGAACGTTTTCTGAATCCAGATCAGCTAATACGCCCAGGAATCGGTCCCATTGAAGATCAGCAGCCGCAGGATTTGCCTCATCTGCCCGAGCAAAGTGTGAGTATATCCCTTCAAATTGAATGTAGGAATTGTCATTCAATAATTGAACCAGGTCCAGCACCTTTTCCGGTTGGATCCCTAACCGGCTCATTCCTGTATCTACCTTAATATGAATTCGAGCTGGTTGACCAGCACGTTCAGCTGAGGTTGACAGCCAAGGAATCTGATCAGGATCCCAGATCGTCATCGAGACTTGATTGACTATCATATCTTCGAAATGCTCTTTCGGAGTGAAGCCCATAAGCAGGATCGGGCAATTTATATTCGCGCGGCGGAGCTCCAGTGCTTCACTGAACCTGGCAACCCCGCACCAGGAAGCTCCCGCTTCTATCGCAGCCAGAGCAACCGGAATCGTTCCGTGTCCGTAAGCGTTCGCCTTAACAATAACCATGACTTGAGTCTGGGTATGCTCAAGAACATACTGGACATTATTCCGGATTGCACTGGTGTCTACTGTTACCCAATTTGAGTACATTATCGATTTAGATGTTTAAACTTATTTGGAAACATACTGGTTGTGAAATTTTATCCACTCTGGTAAAACTTGCGCTAACAGTTCCTTAGGAGGTAAAAAGGCAATTCTAAGGTGGTGAGTACCTTCCCTTTGTCCAAATCCGGAGCCATTAACCGTACATAATCCTGTCTTTTCCAAAAGAGCCATGCAATAATCAAAATCTATTGTACCCTCAGGAAGGCCATTAATGCGGGGGAACAAATATAAAGCCCCGGTTTCTCCAAAACATTCCATACCATCCATTTCTGAAAAGGCTTCTCTGACCATGACTGCTTTCTCGTGGAGATCGTCTAATATCTTATTCTTTTCTTCGATATACCTTTTGTAAGAGTTGCTGTTCTCGGTTGGTGGTTTTACCATCAGATACGTCAGCACCTGACCAGGCGTGCTGGAACACAAACTGACAGAAGCTTGCTTGTTTAACAAGTCTGCAAAATCCAGGGAGCTGTCCTCAATTTTTGGCGGATTGCGAAGCTCAAGGTATCCCCCCCGGTGACCGCATTCTCCAAAAAATCCTTTAGAGATGCTGTGAAGACTTATCAGCGGTACTCTGCCGGTTCCCAATACTTTCGCAAAAGAAAGGAATTTTCCCTGGTAAATATTTTCCTGGTAAACCTCATCGGCGATGATCATCAGTTGATGTTCCTGGGCAAATTCGATCACATCGATCATGCTTTGTTCGTCCAAGACCGCTCCAGTTGGATTTCCCGGGTTGATGACCACAATCCCTTTTACATTTACCTTATCCTTTTTTGCGCTTAGGAATGCTTCCTCCAGAATTTGCCGATTGAAGATCCAACCACGTTCTTCATCAGGATAATAATTAACTTGTACTCCTCCGGCTTTTTTAATCGAAGCAGAATAAAGGGGATACTGCGGAATCGGGATCATAATCCCGTCATTTTCCTTAGCAATCAGAAGATCTATGACAAATTTGACCCCCTGGCTGGCTCCGCTCGTCAGGAAGATGTTTTCAGGATCCGCACAGATGCCCGTGGAGGATTCGTAGCCGTCTCGTTGATTTATAAAATCTGCGATTGCTTCACGGATAAAGAAATGTCCTTTGCTGGCTGTGTATGCACCCATCCCAGTGACGCTTTTCGCGAGAATATCTTCACTCAAAGCCAGAATCTCTTCCGAGATGAAATCCTCCTCGCGCAAATCACTGTATGGATTTTCCTCAAATAGTGCTTTAAGTTGGCGTTCCCGAGATATTTTCGAAGGTTCTTCAACCAATGCAAGAACCTGGCGCAGGTAAGTAATTGGCGTTTGCCCCAGAGCTTGCGGATTTCCAATATGGCAGGGAATTATCGCCCTGCCCTGTTTTTCAAGTTCCGCAGCCCGTTGAGGAATTGGACCCCTGACAGCATATTCCATTTCAAGGATATTTGGATTAACTGCAAGCGGTTTTTGGTCAATATTCATTCAATTATCTCCTGATGAATTATTCATTTCATCGGTTTTTCATTTGCTTATTATACATGATGACATCCCATCAGTATTCTCCCACTATAAGCCAAGATGTCCAAGTTATTTAATCATTTAATTTGTATGTGCTTTGTATGTTTTTCGCCTGAATTACATTCCATCAGATCTAACCTTTCCTGTGACTACTGATTACCAGGCTTGGCAATGATCATAGTTTATCCATAACCATGTTAACCAGTGGATTAACATTGGAGGGGAATCAAAGACTGGAGATTGGTTATGTATGATAGCTTGAGCATTTAGCGGACAACCACAAAAGAACAAGCCCTTTCCCGGGAATTCTTTCAACCAACAGCCTTAGCGTTTGGGCCTTACAATAACCTGGAAGTTTATATCAAGGATAAAACTGATTTTATGCCTGCAGCGGTTACAATGATAGGGAAATCATTCAAAGAATAACATTGCCTCTCTATCAACAGCCTTATGTTATCCGAGGAATCTATGTTCAAATCAAAATCTCTATTAATGATCCTGATAGTTCTCATCATTAGCGGCTGCAGATCTCAAGAAGAACCCGTTGCTTTACCATCTATCAATCTGGAACCGGTACCAGTACAGATTCTAATCAGTGAGGTTTTCACGGGAGTTGAAGGTAATAACCAGGCTGATTTTATCGAACTCTACAATGTCGGAACAGAAATCGCCGATCTTAAGGGTTATTCACTCTGGTATCAGTTAAATGACAGTGGAGAAGAAATCCTGTTGTACCGATGGAGTGAAACCTCCTTAATTCCACCCCTGGGTCATTTTTTGTTAATTCAGGCAGGGCAACAGTTTAATGTAGAAGCAGATGCTCTTATCAATCAACCACTGGTGCCAACCCGGGGAGGTTTATCCCTCAGGATTGGGGAAAAAATCGAGGATCAACTCACCTGGGGCGAGGGACCGGCGCAGATGACTGAAAATCATCCTGCAATTAAGATGGGTCCGGAAATATCCCTTCAGCGAAATCTGGAAAAGGATTCAAGTAACCCAGAAGATACAGATAACAATCAAATTGATTTCTCTTTAAATCCCTCCCCTGATCCCCAAAACACCGGCAGCCTGGTACTCCATGAACTGGCGGGAGAACTGCAGTACACGATAGATTTCCCTCAGCTGATTAAGCCGGGCAGCGAGTTTTCAGCTGAACTCACAGTCCACAATAATACCGGGATTGAGATTAAGAACATACTGGTAATCATATCTCTGCCTGAGCATATTACTCTGCAGGAGGAAATCCCTTCATTTATCAAACAGGGAAACCGGATCGAATGGCAGATTCCCAATCTGCAAAAGGGAGACACTCTTACGATTTCGCTTCCCCTTCAAGCAGCTTTTACTTTTTCAGATCTCTCCCTGCCCAACTCCTACCTGGAAGCTGAAAATTGGCCTCTACCGGCTTTTAATGGCCCTGTTTATGCAGAGATCGGCGGTGGTGCAATTCCAATCACCACTGCCCGGGAATTAATTGACAAAGAGGTAGTGGTTGAGGGAATCAGCACCATGTATGTCGGTGGATTTTATGCAGGAAGCGGAGCAAAATTTTATATTGAAGATGAGACCGGCGGCATCCAGGTTTACGTATCCGGAGCCGGTGCCTCGCTGATTGTGCCGATTGGCGCCAAAGTCCGTGTCAGGGGAAAAATTGAACTTTACAGGGACTCCATTGAGTTGATACCAGCCTCAGAAGACTATGTGGAAATAATATCAGGAGCCAGTGAAGGATCAAAATGGCCAGCAGAACAAATAGATATCGAAGATATTAATACCAACGCAGCAACTATTCCCGGAAAGCTGGTGGAAGTTGAAGGACGGGTTGCCAGGATTGAAGAATTTTCCTTCAGTTTTGAAATCGACCTGTTTGATGAAAAAGGGCAGTTGATTAACCTTTACCTTGACAAGGGAACGGGTATCAGTATCGAGGATATTGAAGCAGACCACTACTACCGGGTTACAGGCATCATGGAACTCTTTGATGGCAATCTTCGCCTGTATCCCCGCTTACAAAGCGACCTCGCCCGTGTCTTCCCTCCCGGACTGTATATTCAGGCTCACCCCCCTACTACTGCCGGGCAGGATGAAACTTTCACAGTCACCTATACGATTACAAATCACGCCCTCGAAACAGACAGCGATCTAAAAATATCCGCTGGACTTAACCCGGGGATCGAGGTTCTGACCGTTCATAATGGTGGAGATCTCCTTGATAAGACCATCACCTGGATAGTACCAGAGCTGACGGGAGGTGGGGAAAGTTATTCTGTGCAATTTGAAGCAAAAATTACCGGTAATCCCGAATTTGTGGAATTTTCTGATTATGTTGTCTGGTCCGAACAGTGGTCGGAACCTTCTGCCGGTTTACCAACCTATACTTTTATTGGCAATTCAGTGCCCATCTGGGCCATCCAGGGAACAGAATCCCGGTCTCCCTATGTCCTTTCCAAGCTGCAAACAGAAGGTGTGGTAACCGGAGTTTTCCCGGAATTAGAGGGATTTTGGATCCAGGAAATTGAAACAGATGATGATCCATCTACCTCCGCGGGAATATTCGTCAACACCGGGCTGGTAATGCCTCCGGTGGCGGAGGGAGACTTCATCTCAGTCACAGGAAGGGTCAGGGAGGCGTTTCAGCAAACCCAACTGGAAATCAATTCTCCGGCTGATGTAACAATCCTGGGCAGGAAAACTCTCCCAAATCCAATTGTGCTGGATCCCCCAGCGGACAACCTTGAAAGTGCCCTTTACTACGAATCTCTGGAAGGAACCCTGGTATCTGTTCCTGGAACATCGGCAGCTGTAGGCCCAACTACTCGTTACGGAGAATTTGCTGTAGTACTTTCAAAACATGGCATCTCCCGGGCCTGGCAGGGAAGCGACCAGGGCATGCTGATCTATGTCGACGATGGCAGTTCAGTTATCCACGAGAGCCGGGATTCCATCCCTGATGCGGTCACTGTGGGTGATACTGTCTCACAATTAATCGGACCGCTTGCGTACACCTTTGGAAATTATAAAATTGAACCCACTGCAGATTTTTCAGTCGCCACTAAGCAGTCAACGGTCACCAATCTCGAGCCATTAGATGAGGGTTATTTCAGCATTATGACCTGGAATGTGGAAAACCTGTTTGATTTTGTCGTTCCGCATCCCAGCAGCCCACCGCTGCCCAGCGTTAGTGAATACAAACGGGATATCACAAAAGTTGCTGATACCATTCTGATGACAGGTCTGCCGACAATTATTGGTTTTCAGGAAGTAGAAAGCCTGGAAGTTCTAGAAGATATCGCCGCTCACTCCCTGCTGGTGGAGTATCATTACCAGCCGGTTTTGATAGAAGGCACCGATAGCCGGGGAATCGATGTGGGCTATCTGGTCCGGGGCGATCAGGTAAAAATCCTAGACCAGGTTCAATACCCCTCCCCCGGAAATATCACCAGCCGTCCTCCGTTGTTGGTAAAAATACAGGCAGGGGGAGAAGGAACTTCCCCTCTTTATATCTTAAACAATCACTTTACAAGTATGAGCGGGGGTGAATTGGCAACCGAGCCTCGAAGGAACGCCCAGGCTGACTGGAACCTACAAATTGCCCTAGAAATACTTAACTACAACCCGGATGCTTATCTGGCAGTCATCGGTGATTTAAACTCTTATTACAAATCGCTCCCGCTGGAAACCCTGCAGGAAGGGGGACTCAGCAGCGTTTTTGATACGCTGCCGCCGGAAGAAAGGTACACCTATGTGTATGAGGGCGTCTCCCAGGTTCTTGATCACATTCTGATCAATGAAGCGCTGAAAGATCTGCTGGTGCGGGTAGAAGTTCTGCACAGCAATGCAGACTTCCCGCTGCCCTTTTCCTCGGACGAGAGCTATTGGGGCAAATCGGACCATGATCCCTTGATTGCTACGTTCATATTGCCTTAGTAAAAAATAGGATGGGCAATCCTTAATCAAAAAGCACCTGCCGGAATAAAACCCGGCAGGTGCTTTTGTTTCTACATACAGATGAGTACCAAAGAAGCTCCATCTAACCGGGGGATAAATCCCCCGGCTAAAAACTGCGCCCGTTGGGCTTTTTATCATAGACAGAGAAATAGCCAAGCCCAATTTTGTGGGCGTCGTTTGCAGCGCTGTTTTACAGCCCGATCATCAATGACCGGGTTTGATGAAATGATGATAATTCCCCTACACTAAAAACCAGGATGCGTAATCTTTAAATACGAAGCGTAATCCTTCAAGGATTACGCTTCGTTTTGCTAACTTAGATTCTTACCAAACGCGAGATTTACTCAATCTCTGCCACTAATTCAGCCGCTGTGATGTTTAGCTCGGCTAGAATTACTTCCACTTCTTCCGCTGTTTCAGCTGCATACAGCATGGCTGCAGCATCATCAACAGCACGTCGGACGGAGTACCAAGCAGTGAAAGTCTCCGGTTCTCCCTGGCCTAAAGCTGCCAGAGCTAACGTGGATTGATATTGCGGCACTGAAGCTATGTAATCCACCAGCATACCTTCGGTGGAATACTGGGTCGGCAGGTAGCCGCTGGCTTCAATCCAGGTAGCCTGATTCGCGGGAGCGGTCAGGTACTTGAGGAAGATCCAGGAAGCCAATTCCTGTTCCGGGGTTGATTTCAGAATACCCATGGTCTGGGTGAAAGCATCCACACCCTGTCCGCCATCAGGTCCGGGGAAGGCCAGGAAGCCCCACTCATCATCGTTCTCAGCATCTGAGAAAGCATACCCGTAGTACTTCAGACCGGAAGTGGAACTTAAGGTCACCAGCGCAAGGCGATTTGCCTGCTCGGGGTTCGGATAACTCTCGGTCTCAAAGGTGCATCCATCGGCTTTCAAATCATTCACATACAGGGCAGCCGCTTTGGCTGCTTCTGTATTGAAGTCATAGGCAGTACCATCAGCATTTAGTTCTACGCCGCCGAAAGCATGCAGGAATGACAGGTAATTGGAAGCGCTTGCGTACCAAACCATACCACCGGTTCCATCATTGTCGGGGCTATCATCTGTTGCATTTGCTTCTGCTGCCGCGCAGAGCTGAGCTTTCAGCTCTTCGGGGCTGGTCGGAGGAGCATCAAATCCGAGTTCCTTCGCCCAGGTGAAGTTGTAGACCATCACGTTGGCGGATTGGCTGAAAGGCCAGGCCAGGCGGGCTCCACCAGGAGTAACACCCAAGGCATACACACCAGGATAAATATCTGCAATTTCATCTTCTGTCAGACCGGAGGTTGCATCAGATACAAATGGATTCAGATCCACTACCATATCCACTGTGTCCCAGTTGTTTAATGCACTGGTATAGGCTTGTGCAATCTGCGGAGTATCACCGGACTGAATACCTGCGTTGACTTTATCTTCCAGGTCGTTGTAACTACCTTGATCCAATGCTTCAACGGTGATGCCATATTCATTGCTGGCATTAAATTCATCCACAAAGGCCACTATGGCTTCATTGCGTGGGTCACCTTCACCATAAACGTGCCAGAATTGTACTGTCACGCCGCTGAGGTCCATCATGGGTTCTTCTACAACTTCTTCAACTTCTTCGACCTCTTCGACCTCTTCGACCTCTTCGACTTCTTCAACTTCCTCGACAGCAGGTTCTTCTACAACCGGGGGTTCCGGAGCACAAGCCGTCATGACCAGCGATAGTATGATCAAAGTTGCAAAAATCATAGTCAAAAACTTTTTAGACATTTTTTTCTCCTCATAAGAATTGTTGTCTGGTGAATTAAACGAGGGGTTTAGTTAAGGGGCGCTCACCTCCTTTAGGGCTTCTTTTAATAACTATAACATTGTTCTTTAAAAGAGTTTATTAACCTTTTAATCCGCTGCGGGCTATGCTCTCAGTGAATTGTTTCTGGGTGAAAAAATACAATATTAGAATAGGAATAATTGTAATAAACGCACCGGCCATTATGTAATGGATTTCCTGCCCAGCTTCAGTGACAAAATTCATCATTCCGACAGAAATAGGCCGCCAATCCGGCGTATTGGTCACCAACAGCGGCCAGGCCAGCGAATTCCAGGATCCAATAAATGTAAGTACCAGGATAACCATCAAGGGTGCCTTTGAAAGCGGCAATACAATCTGGAATAAAAACCTCAGATGGCCGGAACCATCGATCCTGGCAGCGTCAAACAGCTCATCTGGGATCTGGGCAAAAAATTGCCGGAGCAGAAAGATGTTAAATACACTTCCCATGAAGGGCACTGTCAGTGCTGGCCAGTTATTAATCCACTTAATGGGTCCAATTCTGCCCAACCAAGTTACGGTTAAAAAGTTAGGGATGATGGTTACCATGGCGGGAATCATCATCGTACTCAGCAAAATACCAAAAATCAATTCCCTTCCGGGAAACTTTATCCTGGCAAATCCATAAGCCGCCAGGACGCTGATACTGACACTGCCTACCAGGGAAATCGCGGTGATTTTTATACTGTTTAGGAAATATTGTGAAAAATTCGCCCGATCCCAGGCTTCGGTATAATTTTCAAAATGTAATTCGCTGGGGAAAAAGGAAGATCCCAATGCTTCACCAATGGTTTTCAGTGAGGTAGAAATCATCCACACAAACGGCACCAAAGAGAGCAGCGCACCCAGGATCAGGAGCGTGTAGGTCAGGATTGTCAGGGTACGAGAACGGTTTAATTTCATATAAAAACCCACCTTCACCTACATGAAAAACACTTTGGAACCCTGAAAACGGTTGTTAATTAAAGTTAATCCCAGGATAATCGCAAATAAAACAAACGCCATCGCCGAGGCATAACCATACCTCAACTTATCAAAAAATTCCAGGAAAATAGCCACACTGAAAGTATCTGTTGTGCCGAGAGCAAGACCTTCCCGGAAAACCCAGAGGGTGGCAAACGCCTTAAAAGTGCCAATGACGGCGATTAGCGACAGGAAATAAGTTGTGGGCGAAAGCAAGGGGAAGGTGATAAAACGAAATACATCCCATTTGCTGGCTCCATCAATTTCTGCAGCATCGTTTAATTCGGCAGGGATATTACCCAATCCAGCAAGGTAAATCACTGTGTTATACCCGACATAAGTCCAGATCGCGTGGATTATGACTACAACCAGAGCCAGACTGGGACCAGCTGCCCAAGCAGGCAGATCCACCCCGATCATTTCCCCAATGATGAGATTTACCCCTTTTGATTCTTGCAACCAGGCCAATCCCTCACCGCCCAACCCTCTAATCAGCAAGTTGACCGGCGCAGTATCCCTGTTGGCAAAAATCTGGCGAAAGATAGCTGCGCTGGCAATAAATGGGGTTACATAAGGCAGAAAAAATACCATCCGGAAGAATTCAGAACCGCGAAGTTTCTGGAATAACAAGATGGCCAGGAACATCGCTATAGTTAACTGGAATGGTACTGTCCCAGCTGAAAAGAAAATTGTTACTTTTAAGCCTTCCCAAAGATCCTTATCACCTGTAGCCATGAGGACAGGAATTTCCCCTACCAGTATCCAGCCTCCGACCAGGAAAATAAATGCTCCCAGGATACGAATCCAGAATTTCCAGGCTTGATCCGCTTTTGGAGCGCTGCTCCAGGCAAACCAACCCAACCCCAGCAAAATGATTCCCGCAGATACAACAATTACCTGGGGCCAAATCCCCGGATCTGAATTGGTCTCCAAGGCAATGAGATAAGCATTGAAAACCTGTTGATAAGTAAATAAGAACAATCCTATTCCCAAACTCAGCGCTATCCACATCAGAGTGAACTGGGTCTGAAATTGAGCTCTAAGCGGTTTCCGATAAAGAATAAGCGCTGCTAAGGAAGCTGCGACAGATCCGGCCAGGACCAGAGTAAAGAAACGCCAGGATGAATACACGGCTGGCGCATAAAATGATTCCCCAAGGAATTGGAGAAATAGCTCCCGGGTTTTTTCCACACCCCGCAGCTTTAGCGCAATGTCCAGAAATTCTGGGAGCTGATACCAGATGTAACGCAGGAAAGCATAGATAGTCAGCGTATACAAGCCAGCTGACAGGCATAATACCCATGGTCGCTGGCTATTTTCATTGGCTTGTTGAATTATTTTCTTTAAAATTAAAACTGCGCCGAGTATGGCGGCCAGCGCAGAAAAGAAGGCAAGAACATAGGTGAAATTCCCTATTGCCCGAACATAATTGTCCAGACCGATAAAATCAGTCCTTAATATTCGCCATTTGTGTAAACTGACATAAAGGGCAAATCCAACCGGAAATATGCCAAACATGAAAATTAGGGTCAGTGCGGGAGCAACAAATAAATAACCTGTAAGCGATTCTTTGAAGAATCGCAGCTTTCGGGGGGTTATAACCTTGGTTATTTTTTCCTTGAGTGTTTCCGGGCGATTGGTCAACGCAATCTCCTGCAGAAGATTAAGGTCTATGAAGTCTCGGTATTCCTGAGTTTATTATAATAACAGAAATGCGAGGCAAACTTAAAATATTTCCCGAATTTCAATTATAAAAATCTCGATCCTCGAGTATGTTTTTCAATTCTGCGTTTATAATTCAGGGAAATCACACAATAGAGGAAATATGACTGAGCTCACCAAGAAAATCCAAAAACGCATCAGGGAAAATCCGATCCAGGGGCTTCCACTGGGAGACAAGTTTATCTCTCCCCAGTATAACGGCCTGTCTATCCTTAATATTCCTGCCAGCGCAGGGGAATTACTAGACGTAGGGGGTTTTTCCTCACCCCCACTCCTGCCCGATCTGCTCGATCCCATCCGGGGGAAAACCAAAAACGTGCTTGTGATCCTGTTGGACGCTCTCGCCTTTCACCGCCTGCAGAAATGGATGGCTGAAGAGAGTGATTTGATCTGGCATTCCCTGCTGAATCAGGGAATCCTGGCTCCGATAACATCAATCTCACCCAGCACAACCTGTGCTGCGATCACCTCTCTGTGGACAGATAGTTCCGCAGCCAGACACGGAATAATGGGTTATGAAATGTGGCTGAAGGAATACGGGGTATCGGCCAATATGATCGAGCATAAACCTATCACCTACCGGGGCGGTGCTGGAAACCTGACCCTGGCAGGATTTGACCCGGAAAATTTTCTGCCGGTTGGATCAATCACCGATCACTTTTCCGCAAGCGGCGTTGAAGTTCACGCCTATCAACATTATGCAATTATCGATTCCGGTCTTTCCAGGATGTTCATGAAAGATGCTAATCGCCATCCCATTGGAACTGCATCAGATTTATGGATCAGCCTCAGGGAGCTGTTTGAAACCAGGACTCAAACCCGGAAATATGCCTGGGTATACTGGGGCAATCTGGATTCAATTTCTCACCTCCATGGCCCCGATAGTGAAAGAGCGAAGGCGGAACTGCTGACCTTCAGCAAGGCATTTGAACAATATTTCCTGAACGAACTGGATCCAGCTTCAAGGGAGGATACCCTGGTGATCCTGACTGCAGACCACGGTCAGATAACCACAGATAAGGAAAACCTGGATTTTAACCTCGCCCAGCACCCCAGGTTCACAGCTAGGCTGCATTTAACCCCCACCGGGGAAAACCGGCTGGCGTATCTTCATATCCGTCCCGGAAATAAAGAAGAGGTTAAAGACTATATCCAATCTGCCTGGCCAGATCAATTTACTCTCTTCGATCCCGAAGCAGCGGTAAAAGCCGGCTTGTTCGGACCTGGTGAGCCTCATCCCGGGATTTATGACCGGTTGGGCGATTTAATTGCTGCAGCAGAGGGTGATGCCTATTGGTGGTGGGCTTCCAAGGAAAATCCGCTCATCGGCAGACACGGCGGTTTATCTGAAGAAGAAATGCTGGTTCCCTTCCTGGCAGCGCGGTTATAGGGTAAATAATTAAACCGGGTCATCAAATTAATATAAACTGGCCCCTAACAAAATGTAGGGGAAATTCCAAAATTAGATTTCGGATAATCCGTATCTCCTTATACTCAAGACGTTGTCATTCCCAGATGGTGAAGTTATTTTATATAAAAACCTCTCTTTCAACAAAAAGAACTGTTCCAATTTGCTAGCGGGCGGTAATGGACTACAGGGGAAAGAGAAATCCAATCCCCTCTCTTGCCCTTCTTCTTCGTTCAGCGGTCCTATCCATGTTTCTGCAAAGGCCAGAAAGGCTGTACTTGAAAACTGTCCCTCAGCGTTCTGGGCTATATTTACTTCTCCTTCCATCAATTTGCTATTTATCTGAATTTTACCGGTCCGGTAAGGGCAGATGACCGTTGTTAAATCATAGACCGTTTGATTTCAGTCATTGTATTTTGCCTTAGAGAAAATCCTTTGAGTTATTATTGCCTGATGGATCAACCAGCCTGCCGCCGGGCCTAAGTTTCCGGTCTTCGGTCCCCTGTCCTCCACCAGCAGTCATGTGTAGTGTTCTGTCAAGCAAAAAACCTATTTTTCAGTTAACACTTGCTGCTCTAGTTTATTATAGCCACTTATGTTTTTCAGTTTGTTTTCAGTGATTATGGAACAAGATATTTCTCTGCCTGGATTCTTAACATCGTATACATGAAAATGATCATTCGACTCAGGATTTTTCAATAACAATTCGAGTTCTTCTTTTAATTGACTTGCTTCATCTTCAGTGAGATATAAGCTAACAGCTTTAATTGAACGTTGTTTGTTAAAATCAATTATTCTCATTAGATTTACTCCATAAATACTCTTTCTCTAGAATAATGGATGAACCAGCCTGCCGCCGGGTTTGTCATCTTCTGTCATCGGACCTCGGTCACCCATCCCCCGTCCTTCCCAAGTGGACAGGCAAAGCGGGGGCTAGCGAGTGTACAAATCTTTATGATTAATCCATTAGCAACTTAATAACACCCCTTGAACCCCCAATCAACATACCTAAACCTAGACCGAATAAAAAAATATTGCCAAAATATGGTATCGGTACTATACCAACAAAAACAATCAATCCAGTTAGTGTTTCATAAAGAATAAACCCGGATAATATGCACCCTCCAAGAGCAATCATGCTGCCAAGAATGATCATAAATGGTTTTTGACGTGAATATATTTCGAGAGAATTGTTTTCTTCAATTTCATCAACAAGACGTTTAGCCTCAACCCATCTTAAGTCAGAAGATTCACAGAGAGCAGTAATAATTGAGTTCTTAGATCGCCGCCTAACAAGATTACCTACAATTTGGGATTTGATAGCCTCATCGATCATCGTATACCTCAAATCATGGTTCTTTACAATTATCTAAAGTCTAGATACGTTCACTGACGGATGAGCTTCTCGGCGTGTAACCCAGCATCCACTGGAGCGTAGGTTTAGAAACTTGTAACTACACTACAGCACGATCCAACTTTAGGGTTCGGATATTCTTAATTTCATCATTATCAACTTTCTGAGCTTGATAGAGATCAAAACGAAGTTGTAGATTCATCCAGAAACCTGGAGTATTACCAAAATACTTCGCCAGTCGTAAAGCAGTGTTCGGTGTAATACCACGCTTTTCGTTAATGATCTCGTTCACCCGCTGATATGGAACAAGAATAGCATCAGCAAGCTCACGTTGAGTTATGCTTAGAGGTTCCAGGAATTCTTCCCGAAGCATTAAACCGGGATGAGTAGGGAAACGATCACTAGGAATGCGAACCATTGGAAAACCTCCAAAAACATTTAATGATAATCAGTTACTTCCACATTTAAAGGACCGGATTGTGTCCAACTAAAACAAATTCTGTATTGATTATTAATCCTAATACTGTGCTGTCCTTTTCTATCTCCTGCTAAAGCTTCAAGGTGATTGCCAGGTGGTGTAGCAAGATCCACCAATTCTACAACGGAGTCCAATAGATCAAGCTTTCGATAAGCCACACTCCAAATCTGGTTGGGGCATTTTTTCCTAGCAGAAGATGTGTTCTTGCCATGAAAAATATCTTCAGTGCCTCGATCAGCAAAACTGAGGATCATGATAGCATGATAGCACGGATACCATGCTACGTCAATAAAAAATGAGCGCCTACCTTAGTTTTCTAGCAGAATTGCAGCTCCAACCAGATTAAAATGATATCAAATACGATCTCTCCAATTATGGATAAATACCCATAAAGGTGAGGAAATGTATCCCCACCTTTAGAAATAAGTCGGCGATTTTACAAGGTCCAGGCGATGATGGTTACTCCAGCCCTGCTTCGCGGAGCGCGCCTACCAGGCTGTCTTTACTCGGCGCCAAACCCACGAATTTGACCAACTCGCCAATGACCATTGCTGGTGCGCTGCCAATGGCGTACTCATCCCACTCAACATCACCAGGACCGGTGTGGTAAACGATCTCGACCTGGCCGCCAAATTCGGCCTCTATTTCCTTTAACAACCTCTTGACCGCCACCCCGCCAGAACAAGGAGGTATTGACACAAATGCTTCGATCCTTATTTTAGACATAGCCCACCCTCTCTCAATGCATTGTTGAGCGTCGCCTCACTGGGGCACATCCCCTCGATGCGGATGACCTTGTTGACTACTGCTGCCGGGACGCAAAAGAGCTTATATTCCTCAAACTTTTCCAGCCCCTCTTCTCCTTCATAAATGACAAGTTCTAACTCACCTTCATACCTGGCCGCGACCCGCTGCGCCAGTTCAATGATAGCGATACATCCCGGGCAAGGCGGCGCTCCGCTAAATACCTCCAATTTGACTATCATGAGCCTCCCATTTGATTCTCGATAATTGAGATGAGCTTCTCAGTGGGTACAACCTTACCTGCGCCGACTACTTTCTCGCCGACGACCACTAATGGCGTGGTCATCAAGCCAAATTTCTCGGCTTCAGCTCCCAGGGCATCGAGCTTGATCACTTCGACCTGGCCAGGAAACCGCTCCGCGGCTTTTTGCGCCTGGGCCTCGGCGCGTTTGCAGTTTGCACACGGTGGCTTGGTACCAAATACCTTAATTTGGAGCATTTTCAACCTCCTATCTATTTAAAGCTGCTTGAATCCACTTTACGATCTATTCTTTGTTTCTGTTCCAATTCGCAGCAGGTGTTTTATTCTTCCACACGAGATCCTAAGGAGCTTAATATTTATCAAATCAACCCACAAACCAGCCGAAGATTAACCCCGACAAGGTGCTGAAAATCGCCACCAGAACAACATAGACCGCGGTCTTATTTCTACCGATGACTGATTTGGTGATGAGAATAGATTGCAAACTCAACTCTGGGTCGGCTAAGAGATAAGCCAGCAGCGGCCCGCGGTGCATCCCCAGCGACAGGAAGGTCTGCGCAATGGGTACCTCGACCAGCGTTGGGAAATACATAAAAACGCCGAACAGCACTCCGACCAGGTTGGCCATCACCGTGTTGCGCCCGGCGATCGACTCAATCCAGTTGGCCGGTATGGCAGATCGCGCCATCCCTGCCAGGAACACGCCTATAACCAGCAGCGGGATAATCTGCTTGGTGAAGCGCCACATTTCCCACAGCCATTCCTGGATTTCGTACACTTCAAATCTTTTAGCGGCCATCCACCACACTGCTGAGATGAGCACAATCTCAGCGAGCAGCTTGCCGGTGATAATCACTCTCAATCCGCTTGGGACCGCAGTTATGTTAAACGAAGCCACGATCAACGTTGCCGTCACTATCCCCAGCGCCACATAGGTCCAGGTGTTGAAACCTTCATCAACATTGTTCAGTCCCGGCCAGGAGGTGATAGCAATGAGGATCAGTAAACCAATCAGGAACGCTCCCTGGACGCTTACTCCCTCGACACCCAGGGAGGCATTCGGCGGAACAACACTGTCCAGCCATCCCTGAAAAAAACTGGCCCACGATCCGGGGATAGTGAATGCGGCGTAGCTGTTCGTCAGCAACCCTATCTGAAACGTGCCGGCAATCAGTATTCCCAGTAGCAAGGTGAAGAAAATCCAGGTGCGGGCTGTCACTTTCACTCCTTGGGTTAAGGCCAGCCCACTGTTGGTTGCCTTGTTGTGCATCTCGTCGTCAGCATGAAAGAACCAGGTCATCAACAAACCGATGCTGACACCGAAGATAATAGCGAGAACGATACGCGCCAGAGCGATATCCATTCCAATCTGCACGCCGGTGAGCGAAATAGCTAAAATGTTGACTGCGGGCCCGACGAACAGGAACGTGATGGCTGGCCCCAGCCCTGCTCCTTTCTTGTAGATGCTGGCAAAGAGCGGCATGATAGTACACGAGCAAACCGCCAGCACAAATCCACCTGCCGCCGAGGCCGAATAGGAAATCCATTTAGGCGCATCGCGTCCTAAATATTTGGTGATAGCTTCCTTGGGAATCAAAGCCGAAAGCGCCCCGGCGATGAAGAAGGCTGGCAACAGGCACAGCAGAACATGCGCGGCCAGATAGGCAGCCAGGCTGCCCAGACCGGATTGCAGCAATATTGTTAGATATTCGAAGATGTTCAACTTAGACCTCCACCTTTTTTATATGCAGAATATTGCATATTCGTGTGCCAAAAATAAAGCCGAAGCAATAAATACCACGGCTGGTTCTTAGAAAACACTAGACCGATAGTTACTCTCGCAGCACATTGGAATCGCAGCAATTACACCGGGGGCATGGACAATCTGGCGGATGCGTTCTCGCTCCAACCTGCCCCAGAACGATTTCCAGCAACTGGGCAATCTTTGGATCATTCAATCGATAGTAGACAAGCTGACCATCTTTGCGGTTCGCAACCACCCCAGCCTCTCTCAGCACCCGTAGCTGCTGAGAGACATAAGCCTGGGGCCGTCCTAACACTGTCTGCAAATGGCACACACAAGCCTCGTCGCGCCGAAGTTCGTCCAAGATTTGCAGCCGCGCCGATTGGGAAAAAAGGTGAAATAATTGAGTCACTTGCTGGTATTTATCTTCGGTCATTTTATCTCCACAACATGCAGTATATCATATATGCAGCATTATGCATATTATGCGTTAGAAAACCACTTTTACCAAGATGAATTGAACCCTGTAATCAGGACACAAAACACCTCCCGTAAAAACAGGAGGTGTTTTATATCTGGCAGAATAAAGGAACAATCCGGTGGACATTGCTGGTATCGAACAACGTCCCTCACTGGGGACCAACTCCTGTTATTTACTTCTCCGCTTTATCAAGGCAAATATCAACAAGCCGATCAGGCCAACCAGCATCGCCGTGCCAAAAGCATCGCCAATCATTGGGTAAAGGGTTCCGATTGAGCCAACTGGGGTCAGCACCATTTGCTCTCCGGTCCAGGGACCTGAATTTTCCTCTTCGAAAGTATCTAGTCGATTGATAACCCGCCCATAGGCATCGGTCACAACCGAAACCCCGGTTCCGGTCTGACGATAAATGGGCACGCCGTTCTCCACGGCCCGGAAGGTTGCCATGCCAGCGTGAATGTCACGGATTTCCAGCCAATCATTTGCCGGGATAAAAAGCAGGTCAACCTCCTGCTCCCCGGCTTGTTTAATGATCGCGGGGAAATCAGCATCCCAGCAAATCACTGCACTCAGTATGCCATAGGGAGTTTCCACCATTTGCAGTTCACCGCTGCCCGCAACTGAACCCTCAAATTGAGTGCCGCCGTATTTGTAATGTTCAAGAACTATCTCGCCATTTGGATCGATGACCCGGACAACATTATGGAAAGGTTCTTTACCGGCAGGGTCAATTGTTGCTGTGGGCAGCACCAGGTAAATCATTTCTTCCCGGGCAACAATTGAGGCGTCTTCCAGGAAGGCATCCACTTCTTCGCGGAAACCTATTCCCGCCACTTCTTGCAGAACAACGATCTGGGCGCCATTTTGTGCTGCAGAACGCATCCCTTCCAGTTGTTTTGCATGCAGTTCAGCTGTTGCTTCACGGAAGGCTTCTTCGTCGTCGCCTTCTAATAATTCAAACATAGAGACCAGCTGCTCTTCAGGCAAAGAAAACCCCGCGATCTGCACTTCTTGTTCAGCAGGTTCGGCAAGCAGCATACGCCCGAAACCAAATCCAAGGATCAAAACCAGCACTCCAACAAAGATCAACGCGCCGCGGCGAATCTTCATCCACTGAAAATCATTCTCCCAAATGTAATTAACCACACTTGCAAACCAGCCAATGATGAAAGGGATGCCCCAGATCCCACTGAGAGCTGTCAACTGCATCAGGGCGGTGAAACCTGTCTGGGAATACGCCGCAGCTCCAAAGGAACCGAAAGGGCTGCCGGAAGCGGAAAAGAAATCGACAGCTGCTACGCTGATGGGGTAGACGAGCGTCATCAGGAAAGGAGAGATGCCGTTTTGCGCCCAACGGCGATAATAGACCCGGTCAATGACGAAGGGGATGAGCGTGATTGGTGCGAGGAGAGTGAAGAAGATGGGTTCTGCAAATGGGTGTAAGAAACCCATAGCGGTTGCATTATTCCAGGCGATGATTGTTGGTACAGCGGAAGCAACCCAGAGCAACAGGAAAGCACGCCCGCCTTTCTCACTGCTGCGATAAAAACGCAGGGCAAAGACCGGCGCCAGCCATGCCGCCGGGGGGAAATTCCATTTTGCGCCTACGAAAAAGGTCAACAGGGTAAAAAGCCCTAACCACATTAAATTGATTTTTTTATATTGGGTGTTCATAAATTCCTCCAAAAGTTGTTTTGATTAATTTCCCCTTCAGTGTATCCATTCTCGGGAAAATCCACATCGTCCTTCTGGTGAAAAAAACAGTACAGGAGGACATTGTCCTTTTGTACAATACCCAACCCAATCAAATGCATTACAATCAAAACATGGCTGAACTGATTACCCGCAAAGAAAAATTCGTCGGACTCCCATTTTATATTTTCATCACCATCCTGCTGGGCAGTATTGGGATAATGGGTTTTTATACGAACTGGAAAGCAGATCAACCCACCCTTGCCGTATTTTGCGCAATCCTGATAGCAGCCCATCTGGGGCTTTACTGGCTCAATCTCAGGCAATTCCACCGCCAGCGTAGATGGTGGCGGATCTTCTATTACATCGCGCAAACCATCCTGATTGTTATCATAACCAACCTTCCCTATCGTGGAGATTTAAATTTATTTGGTCTCAGTTTTCTTGGTTCAGCGATCATCTCGATCATCGGAGAGTCCCTGGGCTTATGGGGCAATACCCGTCCCGCGTTATATCTGGGGCTTTTATATCTGAGCATTCTGCTGGGGATCTTCTTTACCAGAGTTGAACCTGATCTCGTTCTCCCTTACTTATCAGCACTTCTGGTCAACGGCGGGGTTGTCATCCTGCTCATGATCGTCTACAACCAACAATTCCAGGAACGCCAAAAAGCCGAAGATTTGGCTGAGACACTGGAGAGTGCAAATGCCAAACTTGCTTCGTTTGCAGCGAGAAACGAATCGCTCACCCTGCAAGCTGAACGGGAACGAATGGCGCGTGAACTCCACGATACGCTTGCCCAGGGTGTGGCCGGGTTGATTTTGCAATTGGAGGCAATTAATGCCTACCAAGAGCAAAACGATCATTCGCAAGTGGAAAAGGTTCTCGCCCAGGCTTTGGATCGCGCCCGCAACACTCTCAGCGAATCCCGCGCTGCGATTGAAGACCTGCGCAATGAAGACACTGATTTTCAGAAGACTGTCGAAAAATTGGTCGAACACTTTGTCGTGGCGGGTAAAACAGACTTTGACCTTACCATTAAACTACAGGCTGAAAAACCACTCCCCCAGCATATCCAGCATCATGCCCGGCGCGTCCTGTTCGAGGGATTGACAAACATCCAAAAGCACGCGGGTGTTGAGGAAGCACGCATCTCGGTCATCCAGAGCGGAAACACTCTTAGACTAACCATCCAAGATAACGGGGTCGGCTTTGACCCCCTGCAAGTCACGAAGTTCGGGCATTTTGGCTTGCAGGGCTTTCAAGAACGAGCGCAATTGACCAACAGTCACTACACCCTGGTCAGCGCGCCTGACGAGGGTACCACTATTGAATTTATCTTTCCTTTGAACGATATCGGAGAGAGAGTATGAGCGAAAATATCCGCTTGTTGATCGTTGATGACCATTTCATCATTCGCGAGGGGTTGCGCCTGATCTTTGATACTATCCCCAATCTTGATCTTGTTGCCGAAGCCGAAAACGGGGAAGAAGCCCTCGTTCAAGTGGAAGACCATCTTCCTGACGTGATTCTAATGGATCTGCAAATGCCGGTTATGGATGGAATCACCGCCATCGAAAAACTGAGAAAGACTCATCCTGAGATTGCCATCATTATCCTGACAACCTACAAAGAGAACGATTTGCTGCTGCGCGGATTAAGGGCGGGTGCGCGCGGTTACTTGCTTAAAGATACCGACCGCCAAACGCTGATCAACACGATCCAGGCAGCAGCACGCGGAGAGACCCTGCTAAAACCAGAGATATTACAGCAGGCACTCAGCTATCAATCGGAAAAACCGGGGCTGGAAAAGGACTTTGAAAACCCCCTCTCAGA
>JAIORG010000065.1 GCA_021108255.1 Anaerolineales bacterium
GGATCCCAAAACCATCTGCCCGTTTGTCCTCCGGCAGCACATCAGCGATCATGGCCTGGTGGGCTGGGCCAGCTATATTCCCAAATAAACCGACAATAGAACCTGCAAAATAAATAAAATTGAGGGAAGGTGCAAAAGCCAGCATTAGAGAACTTCCTGCGCTGACCACCAAGCCGAAAATTATGATGATTTTTCGACCAAATTTATCTGTCAGTGCTCCCCCAATCAAGCTTCCGAAGACACTGGTCACCGCAAAGATAGTAAACAGCACACCTACTTCAGTCATGCCGACGGAATATTTTGAGGTGATATACAAACCGAAAAAGGGAAATATCAGCATCCCGCCCAGTTGATCAATGAACCTCGCAAGGATGATTAACCAAAAAGTCCGGGAGTATTCCTGGGAAAGTGTTTTTAACTTGTTGAGCATTTTTCTCCTGAGACTGTCTAACTTGGGCAGGAAACCACGGCTTGCATTGTAGCATGGAAATTAAATATGTCAATATATATATTAGAAATATTTATTTACTGATAAATAAATTCAAAATATTTGCAAAAAAACCATAAAAAAGCTTAGGTATCCGGCAAAAAAAGGTCGTAAGCAGCTGGATATTCAAAAAAATTGGGCTTGACAATAATTTAGATTAGTCTAAAATATAATTTAGAATAACAAAAAGCATGGAGCAAAAATGCGCAAACGACTATCTGATACCGTAGAAGATTATTTAAAAATGATCTATAAATTATCTGCTGATACAGAACGGGTTGGTACCGGGCAGATTGCTGAAGCCCTGGAAGTTAGCCCGGCTTCAGTCACGGATATGTTTCAGCGTCTTGCCAATGAAAATCCCCCGCTGCTTGACTATATCAAACACCAGGGGGTGAAATTAACAAACGAAGGAAGGAAAATTGCCCTGGAAATTCTTCGACACCATAGGTTGCTTGAACTCTTTCTTCATGAAGTGTTGGGTTATTCCTGGGATCAGGTTCATGCGGAAGCTGATCGTCTAGAACACGTGATTTCGGAAAAATTTGAAGAGCGGGTTGCAGTAGTTCTGGGAGATCCCCAACGGGGCTTGCATGGTGAACCTATACCAAACAGGAATCTGGAGATGCCTGATCATCCTACGTCCTATCTGCATGATATGCGCCCTGAGCAGCGAGGTGTGATTCATTCGGTCAGCGATGACGATCCCGGCTTCCTTCGTTTTCTGAAAACTCAAGGATTAGTGCCGGGAGCGGAGTTTTCTGTGGTGGATTTTTCTCCATACGATAACAATCTCCGTTTGCAGGTAAATGGGCAGGATCAGGAAATCGTGCTGGGAGCCAGCGTGACCGCCCAGTTGAAAGTGGAGATAAAAAATGCAAGTTGATTTGATTATAGGAAGGCAGGACTTTTAAAGGAGTTTATTCATGGTTGATCCATTAATCGCTTTATTAATTGGTATTGGTGTCTTGTTTGCATCCGCGCTAATATTTTGGCCGGATTCCGGTTTGTTGTGGCGTTTACAAAAACGTCGTGAATTAACCGACAAGGTATTAATTGAAGATACTTTGAAATTCATTTTTAAATGCGAGAGGAACCAAAAACCAGCCACATTAGAGAGCCTGGCGGGAGTTCTCTCAACCAGCCAGGGACGGGCTTCAGAAATCCTTGCCATAACTCAGGCCAAAGGGCTGCTGGAGATGAGCGGCAAGCGCTTTAGTCTGACACCAGCAGGAAGAAATACCGCTATCCAGATCGTTCGGGCGCATCGTCTATGGGAACGGCACCTGGCGGATACCACCGGATTTGGGGAAACTGATTGGCATCAGCAGGCAGAAAGGCTGGAACATAAATTGTCTGTTGAGGACACTGAGCGATTATCGGCAAGCCTTGGGCATCCAACCCATGACCCCCACGGCGATCCAATTCCTACTTCAAAAGGAGATCTGGTTTCACATGGCGGTTTACCCCTATCGGATTTGCCTGTTCAAACCTCAGCCAGGATCGTTCATATAGAAGATGAACCGGAGTTAATTTATGTCCAGATTATCGCGGAAGATCTTCACCCTAACATGATTGTGGAGGTAGATGAAACTACCCCTGATAGGATACGCTTCTGGAGCGAGGACCGGGAACATGTTCTCGCCCCGATCGTGGCGGCAAATATCTCTGTAGTACCGCTAGTTGAAGAAAATCATGTTCAAGATATTCAGGGAATCCCCTTGGATACTCTGCTGGTTGGAGAGAAGGGTAAAGTCACGGCTATCTCTCCCCTAAGCAGGGGTGTAGAACGCAGGCGGTTGTTTGACCTGGGAATTATTCCGGGCACCGAGGTAGGGGTAGAAATGGTCAATCCCGGCGGGGACCCCACAGCTTACCGCATAAGAGGATCCGTGATTGCCTTGAGAAGCTCACAGGCAAGATTAATCAAGGTAGATCCCATCACTGAAGAAGAGCAGGAAATTAGTCAATAACATCCCCGGCGTAAATTCGTTTCCGGGAAAGGGTTAGGAGAAGTATGGAAAAAGATTTGAATAAAACGAACCAGGTTGAGATCAGTGAATCCCAGGCCCAGGCGGGTTGTGCCTCCTGTCCGGCACACAATGCAGCAAATTTACAAAAACTGGGTGTTGATATGGAAAACTGGGATTTTGTTGTGGCTCTCGCGGGGAATCCCAATACAGGGAAAAGCACGGTTTTTAATGCCCTGACAGGTCTTCATCAGCATACCGGGAACTGGCCTGGAAAAACTGTTACCCGGGCTGAAGGTGGATTTGATTATGGAGAAAATCGCTATAAACTAGTTGACCTGCCAGGAACTTATTCCTTGTTGGCAACCAGCCTGGATGAAGAAATTGCCCGCGATTTTATTTTGTTTGGTCAGCCAGATGTCACAGTTGTGGTGGTAGATGCTGCTCGTTTGGAAAGAAATCTAAACCTGGTTCTCCAAGTACTTGAGATTACCAATCGGGTTGTGATTTGTTTGAACCTGGTGGATGAGGCTGAGAGGCATAATATTTCCGTTGATGACCGGCGTCTCGCGCGGGACCTTGGCGTTCCAGTAGTGCCAACTGTAGCTCGCTACGATGAAGGACTGGAAGAGCTGTTGGCAGCAATCAGCGAGGTTGCCTCTGGTAAAACCCAGGCAACTCCTTACCACGTCAAGTACACTCATCCCAAATTAGATCAGGCGGTATCCAAGCTTGTGTCGCAAATCCAAGAGGCATTTCCTCAGGTTCCCAACGCCCGGTGGGTAGCACTGCGGCTGCTGGATGGAGATGAAAGGATTATCAAGGCTGTGGAAAAAGGAGATCTGGGAGAATTGACCTATACTGTTGAAAACCTGGATGGACTTGGTGTTGATACGGTGGCACTTAAAAGCGGATTCCGCCTGTAACAACGAAATCGGATTAATAATTATTTATAGTTTGAAACAAATAAAATAAGACAGGTGAAATATGAACTCTAGCTATGAAAAAATACTCAAATCAGCCCGGGATCTTCGCTGGGATATCGGGGGAGATTTTCATGAAAAAATCATGGAGTCTCTCTACACAGATGCTTCCCGCATTGCGGACAGAGCAGTCACCCATCCCGGGGATACACCTCGTTTTGACCTGGACCGGACAATAGATCGCCTGGTTACCAGCCGCATTTGGGGTTTTCCTTTAATGGTGCTATTGTTAACTGCTGTATTCTGGTTGACGATCAGTGGAGCAAATGTCCCTTCAGGTTTGCTTTATTCTCTCCTGATTGATACCATCCACCCTTTTCTGAAAAGCATCTTTGCTACTCTTGGCATCCCCTGGTGGATTGACGGTGTATTGTTGGACGGCGCTTATCTGGCTACCGCCTGGGTGGTGGCAGTCATGCTTCCTCCCATGGCTATCTTTTTCCCTCTGTTTACCCTGTTGGAAGACTTCGGATATCTGCCGCGGGTTGCCTTCAACCTGGATCACATTTTCAAGAAAGCTGGAGCACATGGTAAACAGGCTCTGAGTATGACTATGGGATTCGGATGTAATGCTGCAGGAGTGATATCGACCAGGATCATTGACAGCCCCAGGGAAAGATTAATTGCTATCATCACTAATAACTTTGCCCTCTGCAATGGGCGCTGGCCTACCCAAATCCTTATTGCCACAATCTTTATCGGTGCACTTGTTCCAGCACACCTTGGCGGTTTAATCTCGGCGTTTGCCGTAGTCAGTATTGCCCTGCTAGGAGTTTTGTTGACCTTTGTGGTTTCCTGGGCATTATCAAGGACAGTGCTGAAAGGAGAAGTCTCCACATTCAACCTGGAACTTCCTCCTTACCGCCCCCCCCGTATACTGCAGACTCTATATACCTCGGTCATTGACCGTACCCTGGTGGTTCTCTGGCGAGCAGTTGTTTTTGCTCTTCCGGCGGGGGTAGTTCTCTGGATTTCGGCCAATCTTCTAATTAACGGAGTGAGTATTGCTGAATATTTAGTGAATTTTCTTAATCCATTTGGTTTATTACTTGGTCTTAATGGCGTAATTCTAGTGGCGTACATTGTTGCTATCCCTGCCAATGAGATTGTAATACCGACAATTCTCATGCTCACGGTAATGATATCCGGGGCAACTGGTGTTGGTGAAGGCGCGGGAGTGATGTTTGAACTTGAATCCGGATTGCAGACACTGGATCTTCTGACTGAGGGAGGATGGACATTATTAACCGGCATCAACTTGATGTTGTTCAGCCTGATTCACAATCCCTGCAGCACAACAATCTACACCATTTATAAAGAAACCGGCAGCATTAAATGGACCACAGTTGCCTCCTTGCTGCCTGTTGTAATGGGTATTGTGATTGTTTTCTTTACAGCGCAAATCTGGAGATTATTCGCAGGTTGATAGTCAGCTGGATCATAATAATAAAGGGTTGTCATGCTATTGGAGAAACATTGTGAATGAATTTGCGATAACCATCGATGGATTGGAAAAGTATTACGGATCATTTAAGGCACTTCACGGGGTTGACCTAAAAGCCAAGAGGGGAGAAATCCTGGGATTCCTGGGTCCGAATGGAGCTGGAAAAACCACTACCATCCGCTGCATGCTGGATTTGATCCACCCGCAAGGCGGTACGATCAGTGTGCTGGGGCTGAACCCGCAGGCAGAGCCTGAAGCGATCAAAGCGCGCGTCGGTTATCTGCCCGGCGAACTGCACCTGGACGAGAATATGACCGCCCAGCAGATTTTCCGTTATTTCAACCGCCTGCGCGGCAATCGTTCAAACTGGGACTACATCGAAGAATTGTCCGACCGCCTCAAGCTGGAACTCAAGACCCCAATAAAAAACTTTTCGCATGGTAATAAGCAGAAGGTTGGTGTCGTGCAGGCGCTGATGCACCGTCCCGAGCTGGTGCTGCTAGATGAGCCCACCGGCGGCCTTGACCCGCTCATGCAGCAGGAAGTTCTGCGCATGCTGGCTGAAGCTCAGGATAATGGGGTCACGGTCTTCTTTTCCTCGCATATCATCAGCGAAGTGCAGGCTGTCGCCGACCGGGTCGCCGTTATCCGGGAGGGCAAGATCGTCGAAGTGGCCGAGACCGCTTCGTTACTCCACCGCTCCATGCGCCAAGTGCGTATCCGTTTCCAGCAACCAACCGAGGCTGAAGAACTCTTTAAACTTCCGGGGGTTGAGCTGATTGCCAAAGACGATGACCTGGGCGTATTACTGCAGGTCGAAGGTGATATGGATGCCCTGATCAAGACCCTGGCAAAATACCCGGTCAACGATTTCGAGACCGAGCGCACCAGCTTGGAAGAGATTTTCCTTGCTTATTATGAAGGGGAGGAGGACAAATAAGATGTTTACTGTTATTCGTTATTCCTTACGCAGCTCACGTGGTGCGATCATTGGTTGGGGGATTGGCTTGGCCGCCCTGGCGATTATGATGGGTTCTTTTTTCGATATGATGGTTGGAAGTAATGAAATGATGGATGTGATGAATGCATACGCAGTAACGATGCCAGAATTTGCAGAGATATTCAATTTTAGCGCGATGAATACCCCGATCGGCTGGCTGGATGTCGAGTACTTCTCCTTTGTGCCCTTGATCATTGGTTTGTTTGCTACCGGGGCGGGCGCCAGTCTGCTGGCCCGTGACGAAGAGGGCGGCACCCTCGACCTGATTCTGGCCCACCCTGTCAGCCGCACGACTCTTTTCTGGGGTCGTTTCCTGACCACTACCCTGGTAACCATCATCCTGCTGCTGATCTCCTGGGCTTCGCTCCTGCTGTCTATGACCTGGTCAGAGAATTTCACCATTCCAGCCTTGGATCTGCTGCTGCCATTCACCTCCCTGTTTGCTATCTTGATGTTCTTCATGACCCTGGCCTTGCTCTTAAGTATGCTGCTGCCAGCCCGCAGAATGGCCAACATGCTCGCGGCAATGCTGCTGGTTGCCAGTTTCTTTATCACCCTCATGTCAGGGGTTGTCGACCAACTGGAACGGGCTGCTGATTTCTCGCCATTGACTTACCTGGAAACGGCCACGGCCATCGAGGATGGCCTCAACTTGACCTGGTTTGGTGTTTTCATCGCCATTGACCTGGTCCTGGCCTTGATTTCCTGGCAGATGTTCCAGCGACGGGACGTCCGTGTCGGTGGAGAAGGTACCTGGCGTTTTCTAAAGCGTAATTTAAGGGTAGCGGGGGAAGGTGGGTAGAAGTTGAAGGAAATCTTTTCTTCCAAGAAATGAAGCAGGTCTTCCAATTGAAGCAGCTAAACTATTGTTAATGAAAAAGAGAAGCCGTTTTCCGGCTTCTCTTTTTATTATCATGGGCAATGACTACGATTAATCTAAGGCATCATACCCGGGGCCGTCAGTGAAGTAATCTTCATTAAGTTGTATTGCAGGCGTGAGATCAATAACTTCGCCCTTGGCAAGAACACGGGTATGTTTCAGCACGTGTGTAACGCCATTAACATCTTCTGATTCATGTTCTTCATTGCAGCCTTCGGTTCCTGCGGGCATGTTTATCCGCTCATCACCACCTGCTTCATAATCAGAGGGAACTTCATCTTCTACGTAAATGGCGTCGTAGGGACATTCAGGAATGCACGCACCGCAGTCGATGCAGGTGTCTGGATCGATGTAATATGTGGGCCATTCTTCCATTGGCGATCCGGGCACTATGCATTCCACAGGACAGGATTCAACACAACTGGCGTCATACATGCAGAACGAGGTGATTACATGGGTCATAAAAACTCCTCCAAAATTAGCTTGATTGATAAAAATTATTTCCAACTGCTGTATAATTAGCTCTCTAGCTTCGAATTGTAGTCCCCGATTTTTTCTTTGTCAAGAAAGAACACAACCCCGGAAACTCTCTTCTTGGAAAGAGGTTACATTCTTCATGAAAAAGAACGCTATCCCTCCTGTAGCACCATACTTGATTGTACCGATTGGCATAGCAGCTGTTTCCACGGCATCGCTTTTTATCCGCTTTGCTCAGGAATATGCGCCGTCGATTACGATTGCTGCTTTCAGGATGGGTTTGGCGGCTCTACTTCTTTTCCCCTATACGATTGTCAAACACAAAAATGAGTTGCGAGCCTTATCTATAAAAGACCTTGGATTTACATTGCTGGCTGGATTTTTATTGGCTGTTCATTTTGCTTCCTGGATCACTTCTCTTGAATATACTTCCGTGGCTAGTTCTGTTGTCCTCGTTACTACAACCCCCTTGTGGGTTGCATTGATGGCGCCAGTTTTCCTGGGTGAAAAATCACCCCGGCTTGCCATATTTGGTATGATAATGGCTTTACTCGGTGGCGGTGTTATTGCGGCCAGTGATGTCTGTTCCTGGACGCCCGCAGGCATCACTTGCCATTTTCAGGAGGGTTTATCAGGATCCCAAAACCTGATAGGAGATCTATTGGCTTTAATGGGTGCTATCTCTGGGGCAGCATATTTTATGATAGGCAGACATCTGCGGCGTAAAATATCCTTAACGCCGTATATATTCCTTGTTTACAGCGCTTCTGCACTGTTCCTGGTGATGGCTATGTTTTTCATGGCAGGTGCTCCTCCCCTATATCCAACCCGGGTATATGGTTGGTTGATCTTACTGGCTGTTATCCCTCAGCTTCTAGGGCACTCTATATTTAATTGGTCGCTGAAGTATCTGCCTGCAGGCTATGTATCTGTAACCCTGCTCGGAGAACCGATTGGATCTACTATTTTGGCTTATATTTTTCTCAACGAGACACCCCCAGCAGTAAAAATAATTGGTGCTATACTTATTTTAGCTGGTGTCGGACTGGCTTCTTTTAGCCAGAAATCTCAACCCAGCGATCAATACACCTAGGAGAACCTGTGCCGAATAAACAGGACCCCCGTAACGTAAAAGATATACTAGATGCCCTGACGCAGCAAGGCAAATCCTTCCAGGGTATCTGGAACCGTCTCAGAAATTACAGCTGGGATATCGGCGGTATTCTTTTGCTTGCTTTTTCCATCATGACGTTGATTGCCACCTTATTTCCCGGGCTGGTAGCTGGATCCGCATTATTAAGATGGACAAATATTATTCGATTGGGTTTAGGATGGGGGAGCGTGTTTGTTGTCCTCTCCGGTATTGTCCTGGGAATCTGGATGTTAAAACAGCAGGCAGGTGAACCTTACTCGGTTTTATGGGTGAGGATTTTTGCCCTGGAAGGCGCAATTTTCTGCTTGATTATGTTGTTTACGGTCTTTGGGGGGCATTCCCTGACCCGGGCCCGGGAAGGATTGGATGGAGGGCTGGTCGGCTGGGGTTTGGTGGAAGCCTTTTCCAGTCTGATTGGTCTGGTTTGGACCGGGATCCTGGCTTTTTTGGGCGCAGTAATGGGCAGCATAGTGGGATTGGGTTTGACGGATAGGCTGCGGCAGCAAATATCTGAAATTCAGGGTCACCCCACGATTGTTGAGCTGAAACACACAGATCTGGATCAACCCTCCCGGCAAGAGAAGGGATCTCCAGGAACGGAAAAGCCTGCACCTGAGAAACGGAAACAGCGAATACCAGCGGAATTCCGTAAACAATTTAAGGTTGAATCAAGAGAAGATAAGCCGCAAAAATCACCTCCACGGGATAAACACTTGCCCAGTCTTGACCTGTTATCTTCTGGAAAGGCTTCGAAGCCGAATCAGCGTCATATTAATATGTCCGCAGGATTAATTGAGAAGACACTGGCGGAATTTGGCATTCCTTCCCAGGTAGTTGGATTTCAGGTGGGTCCTACAGTGACCCAATTTGCTGTGAAACCTGGATATTTAAATGGAACAGATGATGATGCTGATGAAGAAAGAAAAAGGGTTCGGGTATCAAGAATTACGTCCCTTAAGAAAGATCTGGCGCTTGCCTTATCTGCCAAACAGCTGCGTATTGAAGCGCCGGTTCCGGGAAGATCCTATATAGGAATTGAAGTACCCAACGAAAAATCCTCCCTGGTCTATCTCCGGTCAATAATTGAGTCAGACGCATTTTATAAGCTGGATTCCCCCCTGGCAATTGCCCTGGGAAGTGATGTTTCCGGAGAACCAGTTGTGGCGGACTTAGCCAGTATGCCGCACCTGTTAATTGCAGGAACAACCGGATCGGGGAAGTCGGTCTGCATCACTTCCCTGACCACCTGCCTGGTGATGAACAACACACCAGAACAGCTCAAGTTAGTGATGATTGATCCAAAAATGGTTGAGCTGATTCGGTTTAATGGTCTTCCTCATTTATTCGGTCAAGTAGAGACCAATCTGGAGCGTATTCTGGGGGTGCTGCAGTGGGTGGTTGCGGAGATGGATAGACGATACCAGGTTCTGGATGAAACACGATCCAGAAATATAGATACCTACAACAACAAAGTAAGTCGGAAGAAGGATGGGGAAATTTTACCCCGCATTGTGGTGATGATTGATGAATTGGCTGACCTGATGATGATGGCTCCTGCGCAGACGGAGTTCAGCCTTGTCCGCTTAGCCCAGATGGCAAGAGCGACCGGAATTCACCTGGTGGTTGCGACTCAAAGACCAAGTACCGATGTGGTTACAGGATTGATCAAAGCGAATTTCCCGGCCCGGATGTCCTTCGCAGTAGCTTCCTCAGTAGATTCCCGGGTAGTCCTGGATATGAACGGCGCAGAATCGCTGTTGGGGAACGGCGATATGCTGTTTTTACCGCCGGAAGCTCCCGCTCCTATCCGAACTCAGGGATGCATTGTAACTCCGGAAGAATTGGATCGGGTCATTAAAGCCTGGAAAGAAATTTCTGATATTGAACCGGAAGAGCTCAACCTTCCACCTTGGGAGAAGGTTCTCCAAGAGCAGGCAGAGCTGGATGAATATGATGATCTTATTAAAGATGCTTTTAAAATCGTCCGCAATTCTCAGAGAGCATCAACTTCTTTGATTCAACGTAAATTGCGTATCGGGTATCCCCGTGCTGCCAGGTTGATGGACGAATTATCATCCCTGGGGTACGTTGGCCCTTCTAAAGGAAGCGGGATAGAACGGGAAGTATTTATTGCTCCAGACGAGGAATTCGGGGATAAACTCTAGCGGGGAAAAATCAACCAGAATCCAGGACTCATTCCAGGAAAAAGGATAACTTATGCCTACAGGTTTTAATTTGGGGCCAATCACCATTCACTATTATGGAATAATAATTGTTCTGGGGATTTTGCTTGCGCTGGTTATTGTATCCAGAGAAGCAGCCAGGAGAGGTAAAACGCTGGATTTTCTAGTTGACGCGATTCCCTGGATATTCCTGGGCGGTGTAATCGGAGCCAGAATCTGGCATATTCTTACTCCTCCCCAATCCATGGTGAATCACGGAATTACCACCAGCTATTATCTCACTCACCTTAATGAAGCTATTGCAATCTGGAAAGGCGGGGCAGGGATCATTGGTTCTGTAATGGGTGGAATAATCGCATTGAGTATTGTTGCCAGGAAAAAAGGGGAAACTATTTCTGTTTGGCTTGATATTATTGCTCCTGGACTTGCGCTTGCACAAGCCGTTGGACGTTGGGGAAATTTCATCAATCAGGAAGTATATGGACTTCCTTCGGATCTGCCCTGGGCGATCACTATTGAGCCGCTGCATCGCCTGCCTGGTTTCGAATCTGTGGCTTCATATCACCCCTTGTTTTTGTATGAGGCAATCTTGAGCCTTTTAAACATGGCTCTTCTGCTGTGGGTGGGCAGGAAATATAAGGATCAAATAAAGTCGGGAAGCATATTTCTAATCTATCTTATCTTCTATGGGTTGGGAAGAGTTGGTTTGGAATTTCTCCGACTGGACATCTCTTCTTTCAGGGGAATCAATATTAACCAAGCAGTCATGGCAGTTGTGGTACTTGTAGCCGGAGTACTATTCATAATCCGTCAAAAGAGAAAACCCGGTGAGCCTTTAATTCAATGATCATTACCAAGAATCTCAGCAAGAATTTTAAAGACGTAAAAGCAGTAAACCAGGTAAACCTCCAGGTAAAGGCAGGTGAAGTCCTGGCACTTCTGGGTCCAAATGGGGCAGGGAAAACTACTACTGTCCGAATGCTGACTACCGTACTCCGTCCCAGCAGTGGAACTGCACACGTAGCAGGGTATGATGTGATTTCTGATGCCGGAAAGGTGCGATCGGCTGTTGGTGTATTAACTGAGGATCACGGCTTGTATGACAGGATGTATATTCTGGAATACCTGGACTTTTTCGGTCAGATTTATGGTATGCCTGCAAAAGAACGGGAAGGGCGGATTCATTATTTGCTGGACAAGTTTGATTTATTGGATGCTGTTGATCGCAGGATAGGACAGTATTCTAAAGGGATGAGACAGAAATTGTCCCTGGCCCGGTCGCTTCTTCATTCCCCGCCGGTTTTACTATTGGATGAACCTACTTCAGCAATGGATCCTGCCAGTGCCCGGTTGGTTAGAAATGCGATTAAATCACTTCGTTCAGAAGACAGGGCTATTATTGTCTGTACTCACAATCTTGCTGAGGCTGAAGAATTGGCGGATAAAATTGCTATCATCCGTTCTGGAAAGATCATTGTTAGCGGAACCTACGAGGAATTAAAGCAGCAGCTGTTAGGCCTGGGGGAATATCATATTCAATTAGCCAAGAACCTGGACAGCCGTAACCTGCCGCTTCCTTCAGGAGTAGCAATTACTGAAAAAGGAACAGATTGGTTCCATTATCAGGTAACTGATCCGAAAGAGATTAATCCTCTCCTGATTCAAAATCTAGTATCGGCAGGATTCGCAGTCGTTCGAGTGGAAGAGATCAAGCGCAGCCTGGAATCTGTATATCTTCAGGCAGTTAACCAGGCACCAATAGAGGAGATTAACCATGTGGATTAATCTTCAAAAAGCGATGATTATCACCCGACGTGAGGTTCGAGATCAATTCCGTGATTGGCGAATCATTGCCCCCATCATTATTCTGACGGTCTTTTTTCCCGGATTGATGAATTTTACCGCTCAGCAATCAGTTGATTTTGTTGCAAAATACGGTGCCCCGATCATCGCTGACCGCCTGATACCGTTTTTGCTGATGGTGGTGGGGTTTTTCCCGATCTCGGTTTCTCTGGTAATTGCTTTGGAAAGTTTTGTGGGGGAAAAAGAGAGGAGAAGTATTGAACCACTGCTCAGCAGTCCATTATCGGATGTCCAACTTTACCTGGGAAAGTTAATGGCTGTAATGTTTCCTCCACTAATTGCCAGTTATTTGGCTATCTGTGTTTACCTGGTTGGGGTATACCGGCAGGTAGGATGGGTACCTGACACAACCCTGTTAATTCAGGTGGTTGCTCTGGCTACGGTTCAATCCTTGGTGATGGTTAGCGGCGCAGTAGTCATTTCATCTCAAACGACTTCTGTCCGGGCTGCAAATCTCCTGGCGTCATTTATTATCATCCCCATGGCGTTGCTTCTGGTAGGCGAGAGCATGATCATGTTCTGGGCGAGATATCACGTTCTCTGGTACGCAATTCTTGGGCAGGCGCTTGTAGCCGGGTTATTGATTCGAACCGGGATTGCTCACTTTAACCGGGAAGAGTTATTGGGCAGAGAACTGGATACTTTAAACCTGCAGTGGGCCTGGCGGGTGTTTAAGTCTGCATTTATCGGTGTGCCGGGTCCCTTCCGGGCATGGTGGCGCATGAATGTCTGGGGTACGCTGAAATCACTGAAATGGTCCATTCTGCTCGCGCTTATATTTACTCTTGGCGGTGCCCTGATCGGCAGCACCCAGGCAGAGGTCTTTTCGATCCCGGCGGACCTGCTGGATTGGGAGAATCTTGAAGAAGGACTGGTGACCGGAATAGAAGAAATCGGTCCCATCAGGTTCTTCTCAATTCAGGGTGCAGGTACAATCTTGTTTCATAACTTGCGGGCTATAACACTGGCTAGTTTAATGGGAATTTTTTCCTTTGGTGTGTTAGGAATTATTGCTCTCGTTTTCCCATTCAGTATTATTGGTTATTTCACTGCGGTTGCAGGTCAAACTGGATTGTCTCCCTGGAAATTTCTGATTAGTTTTGTGATTCCCCATGGGATCTTTGAAATTCCAGCAATCATTCTTGCCGGTGCTTTGATAATTCGCCTGGGATTGATACTGGTCACTCCGAACGAGGAATATACGATTGGAGAAGCCTGGGTAAGGACTCTTGCCGATTGGGCACGCATTATGTTATTGGTTGTTTTTCCATTGCTGCTGGCAGCTGCATTTTTTGAGGTGTATATAACACCCCTGGTTGCCCTGAACATTTTCAGCCGATGAAATTAATTCGGCTGTTATTACAAGGAGATCTATATGGCCAAGCTAATATTCCTGGGTACAGCCAGCGCTGTCGCCTTTGAAGGGCATGAAAATTCTTACCTGGTTATCCAGGGGGAGCAGTCATCCATCCTGGTGGATTGTGCGTCAAATCCAATCCTTAGGTTAAAGAAGGCAGGAATTCATTTTGAAGACCTGAGTGATTTGATCATTACTCATTTCCATGCGGATCATGTCTCAGGGCTACCAAATTTATTGATGGACATGTGGCTTCTGGGAAGAAAAAAAGAGTTCAGGATTTATGGATCTCAGCATACAATTTCCAGAGCAGAAAAAATGTTGGACTTATTTGATTTGGGTGATTGGCAGAACATGTACCCGGTCTCTTTTCACACACTGCTTGAGGAAGAATTGACATTGGTATTGGAGAATCAAGATTTCAGGATTCACTCATCTCCCGGGGATCACCTGATACCCACTGTTGGACTACGGATTGAAAGCACAAAGGACCAGTTTTGCGCTGCATATTCCAGTGATACGAATCCCCACCCCAATATAGTTCATCTGGCAGCCGGAGCGGATATATTAATTCATGAAGCTGGAGGTCCTCATGAAGGACATTCCACGCCTGCTCAAGCTGGAGAGATTGCATCCCAGGCCAAGGTTGGCAAGCTTTACCTGATTCATTATTCAATTTACGGCGAAAAAACAGCCGAATCGATCACTGCGGAAGCAAAAAAAACCTTCCCCGGAGAAGTAATCCTGGCTGAAGATTTTATGGAAATTGATTTTGGAAAATGAAAGGATCCTGATTACCAGCCCTGGATATAAGGCTCCCATTCCTGGTATATGTTTAGATATTTCCGGAAAAGATATACAGCAGACCCCGGTGGTTGTTGGGGTTTTTTCCGCAATTTTAAACCGGAATGCTTCAAGGTAAATCCCCCTTTCTGATGATTACAGGCAGCACAAGCGGTAACCAGATTTGACCAATTGGATTTTCCACCCAGGTGCTGAGGAAGAACATGATCCACGGTAAGGTTCTTGGCAAGCTGACCGCAGTATTGACATCTAAACTGATCCCGCCTGAAAATTTCACGTTTGGATAATTTTACACAGGGCCTGGGACGTTTTATTACGTGGTGTAAGCGGATGATTGAAGGTTTGGGGAATGTTTTGGAGACCGTTCGTACTATACCGCGCCCGTCCATCACCAGGTTGGCTTTACCGATCAGGATTAATCCCATCGCCCGCCGAGTTGTGCAAATATTGATAGGAGCATAATTGCCGTTTAGGACAAGAACTGGCTCATTCATCTTGGTTTCACCTTCGAAGATTATAGCATGTACTTTCCCGCCAGATCAATGTTTTTCCTCATCTGAAGCCAATTTCCCCCGGGGTGCATTATATCGACACAGGCGCGGCGTATGGAATAATAATGGGTACTGTTGAATTTGTACGGTAAAATGGGGTAATTATTTTGGAATGGAGGATATATTGAAAAAATATCTCAAAGCGTATGCTTTTTTGCTGCCCATAGCATTTTCGATAGTTATCCTGGATCAATGGACAAAATCCCTGGTCCGAGCGAACTTATCATTTAATGAAGTATGGATGCCTGTAGACTGGTTAGCGCCCTATGTTCGGATTGTTAACTGGCATAATACTGGCGCCGCGTTTGGAATTTTTCAGGGAATGAATGGGGTCTTTTTAGTACTAGCATTTTTTATTATCGCCATGATCTTATTTTATTTTCCTCAGATCCCAGTCGAAGATTATTATTTCCGGCTCGCCTTGAGTCTGCAGATGGCAGGAGCAGCGGGGAATTTGATAGATAGGTTGTATCGCGGGTTTGTCACGGACTTTATCTCGATAGGAAAGTTTGCTGTATTTAATGTGGCGGATTCATGCATAACAATGGGGGTTGTAGTACTGATGGTAGGGTTGTGGATAGAGGAGAGAAAAACAAAGGATGAGTGAAGAGACGATTATTCTTCATAACCAAACTGAAAGAGAACTTCGACTCGATAAATTTCTAGCGGAACACCTGGAAGAACATTCCCGATCCTATATCCAAAAACTGATTACTGAGGGGGGAGTGTCCGTAGATGGATTTCCAATTTATAAAAAAGCAGAGTTGTTGAATCCGGGTGCGGAGGTTGAAGTTACCATACCTCCTGCGAAGGAAACCATGCTTGTCGGAGAGGATATTCCCCTTGATATATTATTTGAAAATGATGATTTGATCGTTATTAACAAATCTGCTGGAATGGTTGTACATCCGGCCCTTGGTCACTCGTCAGGAACACTGGTCCAGGCTGTTCTGGGGTATGCCCCGGAGATTGAAGGGGTTGGCGGGATAAAAAGACCGGGTTTGGTTCATCGCCTGGATCAGAACACATCGGGCGTTATCATGCTCGCGAAGAATGATCGGGCGCACCAGTTTCTGCAAGGTCAATTCCAGGCTCGCAGTGTAGATAAACAGTACCTGGCACTGGTAGACGGTCGGCCTCCTACACCCCAGGGCAGAGTAGAAGTAGCAATCGGAAGGGATTCGAAATTCCGTCAGCGTATGGCTCCTGCACTGGATCGTGACGGGAAAGAAGCCATCAGTGAGTACTTTACCCAGGAAGTGTTTCCAGAACACACGTATATAAAAGTTTCTATCCTCACCGGAAGGACCCATCAAATCAGGGTTCATATGGCATTTCTTGGTTGTCCGGTTGTTGGGGATACCGTTTATGGAAGGAAAAATCCAAGTATAAAGATCCAGCGGCAATTTTTGCATGCTTTCCGGCTCTCGATTCTAATTCCTGGAGATGAGGAAAAAAGAACCTTTGAAGCACCTCTGGCAAATGAATTGTTTGAGGTCTTGGATTTGTTGCGAACCAATACGTAAGGAGCCAATTAAATGATTGACCTTCGTTCAGATACAGTAACCAAGCCATCCCCTGAGATGCGCGAAGTGATTGCCAAAGCGGCGGTTGGAGATGATGTTTATGGAGAAGATCCCTCAGTAAATTTACTGGAGGAAGAATCTGCTCGTCTCCTGGGTAAAGAAGCGGGATTATTTATTCCTTCTGGCACCATGGGAAATCTGGCAGCCATGCTGACTCATTGCGAGCGTGGAAGTGAAATCATTCTCGGTGACAAAGCCCATACATTTTTATATGAGGTGGGAGGTATCGCCGCCCTGGGAGGTATTCAGGCGCACATCCTTCCTAATCAGCAAGATGGCACTTTAGGGTTGGAAGATATTCGGAAAGCCATACGAATGGATGATATTCATGACCCACCTACCCGGTTAATTACCCTCGAAAACACCCATAATCGCTGTGGCGGTGTTGCCCTGACTGGGGAATATACCCGGCAGGTGGGAGAGATTGCTAAAGAGCATCAATTAAAGTTTCATTTAGATGGGGCGAGAATTTTTAACGCTGCCGCTGCTCTCAAAGTGAATCCGGCTGAACTTGTTGAACCGGCAGACTCCGTTATGTTCTGTCTTAGTAAAGGTTTGGGAGCTCCAGTGGGATCAGTGTTGTGCGGTGAGGCAGCATTCATTAAACGGACTCGAAAAACACGCAAGATGTTAGGGGGAGGTATGCGGCAGGCAGGCATGATTGCCGCGGCAGGATTGTATGCCCTGGAAAAAAATCTACCTCTTCTGATCCAGGACCATCAACGGGCAGCAGACCTTGCCCGGGGGTTGGGGGGTATTGAAGGGCTGACACTCGAACACGAGAAACCGCCAACTAATATGGTGTATATCAACCTTGCCAGGGAGTTGCTCCTGAATGCAGAGGAAACAGCATTAAAATTGAAGGATAAGGGAGTCCTGGTTGGTATTACAGGTGAGAGGCAGTTCAGAATGGTGGTGCATATCTGGATCAACGATCAGGATGTTGAGAAGGTTATCCAGGCTTTTAAAGACGTATTATCCTGAGTCGTTAACCGAATTGTAGTTTTCAACATCACCCCAGCAATAGGACCTGTCAGGATGGAAACTTAGCTGATGTTATAATTAAAGGAATCTCTTTGAAGGCAGAAGAAAGGAAAGTATTGCAATGAAGACCAAATATACAATTGAAGATATGGACCGGATTGCAGATGAGATTCGGGGCAGAATATCTGTTCAGCCTGCAATTGGATTAATCCTGGGGTCAGGTCTCGGTCCCTTATCAGAATCCATTCAAGATCCCACGATTATCCCTTATCATGAGCTTCCGGGCTGGCCTTTATCAACAGTAGAAGGGCATGCCGGGGAACTGATTATTGGAAAATTGGAAGGAAAAGCCGTCCTGGTCATGAATGGCAGAATTCATTATTATGAGGGTTATGAAATGAGCCAGGTCACGCTGCCTATCAGGGTTATGCAGCGCTTGGGGATTGAAATCGTGGTAGTTACCAATGCCGCAGGTGGGATAAATCAGGATTTTAATCCTGGGAATCCGATGTTAATCACTGATCATTTAAACTTGCTGGGCATGGCAGGCCCAAATCCCCTGCGGGGTCCAAACCTGGAAGAATTCGGTACCCGCTTTCCTGATATGAGCCAGGCTTATGATCGGAAATTGATTGAGACAGCCCGGAAAGTAGCAAAAGAATTGGAAATAACCCTTTATGAGGGCGTTTATATTTGTTTGGCAGGTCCAACTTTTGAAACCCCTGCGGATTTGAGGTTCCTGCTTAACGCCGGCGCTGATGCGGTAGGAATGTCAACAGTTCCGGAAGTGATTGTAGCCAATCATGGTGGTCAGCGAGTGCTGGGAATCTCAGGAATCACAAATCAATCCAGTCTGTATGGGGAAGCAGAGACTACCCATGAGGAAGTGATTGAGACTGGGAAATTATTGGCACCGAAAATGATGAAACTAATCCGGGGAATCCTGAGAGCGTTATAAATCCAGCCTCCGGCAAGTAATGGGGCGCTTTGTTCCCTTTAATTTACAATTAATCTATGAATATTAAACAGACTTTGAATTATTAGCATAATATTTAATGAGTGAATTTTTGCGTTACCTGAAAGAACTCGAGTATCTGATCTATATAATATTGGGGATATTTACAGTATGGCAGCTCCGTAAATTTTATAGCGCTTGGGAAGAATTGCGGGCTGCGGCTTTCGGATTAGAAAAGGAGAGCGCCCAGGCGAGATTAAACCGCTCGGCAGCGCTATTGGTAGTATTGCTTTTCCTGGCTACTGCTGAATTCGGAATGGTCTCTTTTATCATACCTGCCATACCCGGGTTGGAACCCTTACCGACTGCCACACTCGATTTATTGGCTACACCGACCATAATCCTGGACGTAAAGACGGTTACGCCTGCTGGTACTCAGGAAACACCCCCGCCAGGAACTGAGGTCATCCAGCCTGGATGTATTCCAGATGAAGTCATGATTACTTTCCCGGAAAACAATTCCACCGTTCAGGATATCGTTGAAGTGGAAGGTACGGCGAACATCGCTGATTTCGGTTTTTATAAATTTGAGATTTCCAGAGCAGGTACAGATACCTGGTTGACAATTCAGGCAGGAGAATTTCCCAAAGACAATGAGGTGTTGGGATTTTGGGATACAACTCAATTGGAGTCTGGTAATTATTATTTACGTCTGGTTGTGATTGACAATCAAGGTATTCAACGGGAACCATGCGCTGTGTATTTGTACGTCGAACCTCCCAGTGAATAACCCCGGAAGGATTTATGGCTAAAATCGATATCCGCCCCGCAATATCTACTGATATACCGAAGATGATCTCCTTAGATCATAATTACGCAACCGGACATGTCTGGCAAATGACATTGGATCTTACAGATATACAGACCCAGGTATCATTCCGGGAAGTCCGCCTGCCTCGTGAGGTGCATGTTAATTACCCGCGTATTCCCCGCAGAATGGTAGATGATTGGACCAGGCGGGATCTTTTGCTGTTGGCTGAAGAAGGCGGGATAGTTCGAGGATACATCAGTGTCAGGTTGGGGCTTGCCCCGGCCAGCGCCTGGGTAGAGGATCTGGCAGTGGATCGGATTTACAGACGAAACGGGATTGCCAGCGCGTTGGTTTTAACTGCCCAGGATTGGTGTGGGAAAAAAGGCATTCATCGCTTGACTCTGGAAATGCAGCCTAAAAATTACCCTGCCATTCAATTTGCATATAAATTAGGCTTTGAATTTTCGGGTTACAATGATCAATATTATCGCGATCAGGAGATAGCTATTTTCTTTTCCTCCTATATATGAACCTTCTGAGTATTTTACAGACGCTTAATCAGCTGCTGGAAGCTGGTATCTCAATCACCGCTTTTTCTTTGCTTCTTTATGCTTTAACTTTTAATCTAAAGGATAAAGTTGCCCGCTCATCCGCCTTTATCATGGCTTGTGTAGTGATTGTTTTTGTAGGGGAGTCAGTCGCGGGTGTAGTCACCAACCTTGCCTGGGTCGAGCGTTGGTACCAAATCCAATGGATTGGCATCATCTTTCTGCCCTCAGCCTACGTATTGCTGTCAGATGCAGTGTTGGCCACAACAGGCCGTCCGTCCCGTGGACGGCGGACAAAACTGGTTAAAGTGACCTTTGTAATTTCTGGAATATTTCTACTTACAATTCCTTATTATTTATTGGTAGGGCCCCTGGTCACGGAAAACGTGGTTGCTCCGCACCTGGAAAGGACAAACCTGACCTGGGTGTTTTCTGCTTTTTACATACTGAGTATGATCTGGGCCTGGATTAATTTTCAGCGAGCGTATCACAGGACTAGAACCCGGTCCGGCCGTAGAAGAATGGGATACTTGATTGTAGGTGCCCTGGCGCCTGCTCTGGGATCTTTCCCCTATCTGCTGTTTGGATCAGCGTTTGCCTCCGTTCATCCCTATGTGTTCTGGTTAGTAGCTGTTGCTAGCAATATATTGGTATCCGGTTTAATCATTATCATGGCTTATGCTGTCGCTTTTTTTGGTGTTCCCTGGCCTGATCGAGTAGTAAAAAGGCGACTGATTAAATGGGTGATGAGGGGACCCATCACTGTCAGCACGGTTCTGGCATTAACTACTCTCTCCCGGAGAATAGGCGAACCGCTCGCGGTTTTTGCTCCCGTTGTCATGGCAGGCACTTTTTTACTCATGCAATATGTAATCACTATGTTTTCACCAATGTGGGAGCGCTGGTTTCTTTTTGGTGAAGAGAAAAACAATCTGGCCATGGTCCAGAATCTGGAAGCAAGATTGTTTACAACAGATGATCTAAAACAGTTGCTTGAATCAGTGCTGGCGGCGATATGTGACCGCCTCCAGGTCCAGAAAGCATTTACAGCTTCTTTTAATAAAAGAGGGGTGGATTTTCTGGTTTCGGTAGGAGGTCCGGCGGGATTTGACAAAGAGGACTTATCCCAAAATATTCTTGCAGTTGCCACCGCCGAGGATAAAATTGGTCAGTTTGAACTGTTCTCCTGGGGAGAGTATTGGATCATTCCTGTATTCAGTGAAGCTGAACCGGAGGATTTATTGGGATTGGTAGGAGTGGAGATCCCTGAGGAGGAGTTCCATGGAGACCAGAAAGAAGCCTTCCAAATATTAATTCAACGAGCTTATCAAGCGCTGGAAGATAGAAATTTCCAACAGCAAATTTTTACTTCTATCGAAGATTTAACTCCTCAGATGAACCGGATCCAGAGTTTAAGAGCAGCTTCCCGGTTTGATGGAACCAGAGTGCTCACTACTGCGATTAATGACTCCACCCTGGATGAGGGTACCTTGACTGGATGGGTCAGGGATGCGCTTTCAGATTACTGGGGGGGACCGCATCTTTCGGAAAGCCCTCTGCTGCAGCTTGAAGTTGTACAAAACGCTCTTGAGGAACATGACGGGATTTCTGTAAAGGCTATTCGGTCAATACTAAGAGAGGCAATTGACAAGATTCGTCCGGAAGGAACCAGGCGGTTTACACTGGATTGGGTTTTGTACAATATTTTGGAGATGAAGTTTCTGAAAGGACAAAAAGTCAGGGATGTATCCAAACGCCTGGCAATGTCTGAGGCGAATCTTTACCGCAAACAGAAGGTTGCTATTGAGATTGTAGCAAAAACGATTCTGGAAATGGAGAAACAAGCCCGTGAAGAAAGCAATGAATCTTCTTCAGAAAATGCGAAAAAAATGTTACAATGAATTTTGCTCGCACTAGTTTGACGAGGATTATTAATGGTTCAAAAGGATCAATCACCAAAGGTGCCAGGTGAACCTCCCCAATTGGGAGACGCATGGTGGAAAGCTGCTTTATCTGAAGTAGATGATGGGTTTGCAGGTACAGAGTTTCTAGAAGACCCCCTCTATACCTCTGAAACCTGTATCTTGGCCCCGGTCAATTTGTCCCAACCGGAAAATGATTGGGCCTATATCAAAGAATTGTATCAGCGGGATGAAATCCTTCAACTGAAGGTTGTCGGCAGTAACCAGGGAGGTCTTTTAGTTCAGGGGGAAAAAATCAATGGGTTTGTTCCTTCCTCTCACCTGCTGGAAGGATATAAAAAGAAGGAATACCTGCAGCAATCGGTTTCTCTGAAAATAATTGAATATGATAGAGATCGCTGTCGGGTAGTGATGTCGGAACGCGCAGCGCAGGCAGAGCCTGGTACAAGGTTAAAACTTCTAGATGCCCTTGAAGAAGGCACCTGCATTCCCGGGATTGTGACGACACTGACTGACTTTGGCGCTTTTGTGGACCTGGGTGGTATGGAAGGATTGATCCATATCTCAGAACTTTCCTGGGGTAGAGTGGACCATCCTTCGGATGTGGTCGCCGTAGGAGATAATCTTGAAGTCTATATTTTAAATATTGACCGGGATGAAAACAAGGTGGCTCTCAGTCTAAAAAAGATGTGCCCCAATCCTTGGGACACTATTGCAGAACGATATCATCAGGGACAAATCGTAGAGGCAGTAGTGAAAAACATTGTTTCTTATGGAGCTTTTGTCCAATTAGAGGAAGGCGTGGATGGTTTGATCCATGTTTCTGAATTGGGGGAAAATGGAGATCAGGTATCACCCTGGGATGTGCTGGAAGAGAATCAAGAAATCATGGTGGAGATTATTCACCTGGATCCGGAAGAACAGCGTCTCGGGTTAAGTTTGGAAGTGGGGAAATAACAAGGTTTACCAATCGCGAACATGTTTAATAAATGGTGGGATCTCTTAATCGGGGCTCTGTTCGGTTTGTTATGTGCCGGGCTGATATTGCTGGTCTCTAAACCAAAGTCCGGAAGGGCTATTTTGCTGCGCCCCCCGCCCACATCAGCTCCTGTAGTGGTGAATGTAGATGGCGCGGTCCAATTTCCGGGCGTTTTTTCTTTGCCAGTTCACAGCCGGGTTGAGGACGCAGTGGAAGCAGCCGGGGGATTTGCAGAAAATGCTAGACCGGGTTCTATTAACCTGGCTGCATTACTGGAAGACGGAAGTCATATTTTTGTCCCTTATCAGAGCGCTGAAATCAATTCCGGCACAGAAAATGGTGAAAGAACTGTTAGTTTGTCAGAGTCCGGGGAAATGATCTCTCTGATCAATATTAACCAGGCGTCTTTGGAAGTACTGGTAACCTTGCCGGGAATCGGTCCAGTCACAGCTGAAAAAATTATCTCTTACCGGGAAGAACACACGTTTACCAGGATTGAGGAGATCCAGAAAGTCCCCGGCATTGGACCGGCGACCTATGAAGAAATAAAAATGTACATTACTGTGGGGGAATAAGCAGTATTAAAACGGGACTCTTAAAAAAATAAACCTTGTCAGAAATTTCATTGGCGGGAAAGAACAGATCACCGTTGTTGGGCGGATACTTTCTGCGTAGAATACTGACAAGGCTTTTGTCTCTTCTAGATCAGAGTGATTCAGCTTGCTTTTTTTACTTTATTATCCCTTCTTCAGTACGGGCAGTCCATTTTTGCTTTCAGAAACCACATACCCTGCAGGAACGCTGTCGAGAGCTTTCCCTGGTTTTTCTTCTTTCGCAAAGTAGTAGAGTGTTGATTCTTTTCCGCTTTTCAGTACCCTGGTATTTCCATGCAAGATATAAGTCTTGCCTTTAGAATTTGTAAAAGTGAAAGCCATGATATCTCCTTTATCTTTGATACGTAATAAACCGCCCAACAGTTATTGTGACGGGGTGTTCACACCCCGGGTTAAATAATCATCTTACTGTTCATTGAAAGGATCATTGATTCTGCTTTGATTCTGTCGAGGAGGAAGATGATCGTTCTTCTCTCTTATTGTAACCCTTTTACCTTAAAAAGTTCTGGTTTTCCCCTTATTTAAGGGGATTTTCGGGGTTTAAGGCCGCTTTTTTAGTAAAAATTCCCCATATTCAGCTGAAATTTCGAATCCAAGGGATCGGTACAGGCTTAAAGCTGGCAAATTATCCTTTTTGACATTGAGCCCGATAAGGTCAACATTCTTCTGAAGAGATAAACAAAGTTTTGCTGTTACTGCTCTCCCCAGTCCCTGATTTCTGAATTCAGGAAGGGTTGTTATGTTTCCCAGGGCAGCTACCCGGAAGGCGGGAGAATAAACATGTACACCCCCGATGCTAAGCAGTCTGCCATCTCTTCGGTAACCAACAAATTGCCGGGTTAACAACATCTGCGGGTCAAATGCATTGCCCGGGTAGCTTAATTGATAAAGTGATTGGATTTCTTCCAGGTCAATTTCTGTGAGCTGAAAGGTGTTCTTTGTATTAACTTTTCCGATTTGGGATTGATCCTTGAGTCCCATCTTGAAGTGACTGCCATAATCAGAGATCGCAAATATACTTGAAAACGACTCTTCTAGACCGGGACTGAGATGAGCATAAAATTGGTCAGGCAGAAGTTGAATGAGCTGGTTGACAAACTCCTTTTCCAGCTGTCCAGGTTGTGACAACGCCAGCAGGACAGGCATTGTTCCACCATGGTATACCAGGACAACCTTGTCCACGGATTTACCTGAGAGGACTCCATAACAGGTAGTTTTTGACCAGAAAAAATCATCCAGATCCCCCAGGCTGTATAGATGGAGGAAGGGATCCTTTCGGAAATACTCGGCTAATAATTTTTTGTCACGGAGATTGAACAGGTTCATATTAATATAGATTGTACCAACTGGGTTGTTTTAATTATTGTAGCAATTATGGGCAGGATGCCAGATTTTGATGATTATTCCTTATTCTCAATTAGAAATGAGAGAGGATGTATTCCCTCGGCGGCGTTGATAATTTGAATCTTAATCAAAAGCTGGTGGACAGAGGATGGTGTAAAATGATATTGAAATGAAGAATAATAAGTGGTTAGGACGGTTCCAATTTCAAATAATGTTAACCTTAATCGCTGTAGTGGTGATTATCGCGACAGCAGTTGGTTTCCCGGCTGTATGGGTGATTCAGTCTCAGCTGAATCAGCAAGCATGGACGCAAATTTATCAGGGAGAAAAAACCACCCAGGCTCTTTATCAGGCACAGCAAAACCAGATAAATAATTTAGCTTTACTAACAGCCCAGCGTCCGACAATTCAAGAGCTGTTTGTCAATGGTGATCAGGATGACTTACTTGATTATCTAAAGATCTTACAAAACGGCACATTGCTTGATCTGATTGCTATCTGTGATCCTGAACAAGATGCAGCAACATCGACGTTTCTTCTTCCCCGGGAAACTCTCTGCCATGATTTCCTCTCTCCTGGTTTTCATGCAGTCTCCCAAGGCGAGGTTACACAATTGTGGCTTTCATCTGCAAATCCAATTCCGGGTTGGAAAAAGGATGTGATCGTTGGGATCATGATTGATGGTGAGTTCTTGCTGGACATGAAGGAGAAAACAGGTTTAGATCATATTGTTTGGGTTGGCAATAACCTGATAGCAAACAGTATTTCACCAGGAGAAATTCCCCTTGTCAGAAGTGACCTGGAGAATGTCCCTGCACCCATCCAGGAGATTGAGAAAGGTTACAGTTTTAATTACACTGGAACTCCTTATATATCCACCCAGTTTCAGCTTGCGGAGAGCGATTTTACCCGAGCTGAAATCATGTTGAGCATTTCTGATATTCAGAATACCCAGATTAAACTGCTCAGAATATTATTATTAAGCATAGCTGCCATTGCTGTAGTTGTGTCGTTGATCGGAGTTCTTATTGCCAGGCAAATTAGTAGGCCCCTGGTCCAGCTTGCTGACATTGCAGACGATTTTAGTCAGGATAATCTTTCGGAGGCAGTTGAGATCAATACTTCAGTTTGGGAAATTTCACAGGTGGCCAATGCCTTGGAAAATGCCCGGAGAGATTTGTTAGAAACAATGACCTATTTGCGCCTGGAAAAAAAATGGGTCGAACATTTGTTGGCTTCAATTGTTGAAGGGATCGTAACCCTGGATTCAGCGAATATGGTTACCTTTTTTAGTCCGGGAGCAGAAAAGATCACTGGCTGGGAGAGCAGGGATATCCTGAATCGTGATTGTGATTTAGTCTTCCTGCTGCCGGAGTCGAGTTTGACATTTAGCCAGGTTATACCCAAACCAGGACAACGCCAGAATATCGATGTTGTTTTGGCGGATGGAAAAAATGCAACCCTGGCGGTAACCGGTGCGGAATTAACCCCGGTAGAAATGGGCGATGACCAGGTGGCGCTGGTTTTTCGTGATATTAGCGATGAATATGCGATACATAGATTATTGGGTATCTTTATCTCTAATATTGCCCATGAATTTAAGACCCCCCTATCTGCCCTCTTGGCATCCATTGAACTTCTCCATGACACAGCCCAAGATCTTTCGGGGGAAGAGCTCCAGGAATTATTGTCCTCCCTCCACCTGGGGATCGTCAGTTTGCAGACTTTTGTAGATAACCTTCTCGAAAGCGCAAGCATTGAAGCGGGACAATTCAAAGTATCTCCCCGCCGGGCTGATCTGGGGAAAATCATTGCCTCAGCCGTTTCCACAATGCAGCCATTGATGAAGAAATATAACCAGTCTTTGAATGTGGATCTCCCAGCAGAAAAACTTATCGTTAGGGCGGATCAACGCAGGATCGTCCAGGTATTGGTTAACCTCTTATCGAACGCGATCAAATATGGACCCGATCAGGGGAAAATCACGATCAAAGTAGAAAAAAAGGGTAAATGGGTTAAAGTGAAAGTCATTGACCAGGGTCCTGGAATTCCTGTTAATCAGAGGAATTTTATATTTCAGCGTTTTGTGAGGTTAGACTCAGCTGAAAGCTATTCGGATGTAGGCGCAGGGCTGGGACTCTCGGTGGTAAAAGAAATCATTAAAGCTCACGGCGGAGAAGTTCAAGTAGAGAATCAGTCTCAAGGGGGGGCAGTTTTTTCCTTGACTCTTCCCCTTTACAAGGAAGGCGATTGAAAAATGAAAGCGCTGATTGTTGATGATGATCGAGTTCTTGCTGATGTGGTAGCTTTTACATTGCGGAGAGAAGGGTTTGATATTGTTTTTGCCTATGATGGGGAATCAGCGCTTCAGCAGTGGTCCAGGGAAACTCCTGATATTGTTGTCCTGGATGTCAACATGCCAAAACTGGATGGATTTCAGGTCTGTAAAAAAATCCGCCAGGAGTCGGATGTACCAATAATTTTATTGACGGTGAGAGGTGAAGAAGATGACATCGTCGAAGGTTTAAAAATTGGCGCTGATGATTATATTGTTAAACCATTCAGCCCCAGGCAGCTTATCGCCCGGGTAAATGCGGTATTAAGAAGAGCGGGTCATCGAACCGATCTTTCCGTGCGCCAAATAGGAGAATTGACCTATGAGGGTTCAAGAAGAGAGGTCACGATCGATAATCAAACCCCAATTACTCTTGCTCCGCTTGAAGATCGATTATTCCAATATTTACTGATCAATGCTGGACACGTGATGACTAAGGAAATAATAATCGGGCATGTCTGGGGACCGATGGGGGGAGATCACGATATGTTGAGACAGATGATCCATCGATTACGAAGCAAAATTGAAAACGACTCCTCGAATCCGAAATATCTGATAACTGTACCTGGTTTAGGATATGGATTGATGATTGATTCAGACAAGACTTAGACGTTAGTTTAGGTAAAGGTAACAAAAGATTGATTTGATAGTTAATGCCAGCTGGGGGAGAACGAAAAAATTATTGTGCAATTGGTGCAGCTTTCTTCGTCAAGTCTTAAGTTTAGAACAACTTTTTGCGCCTGGAGCTTTTTTCTCCGCTGTTTTGTTATGATCCTGACATCAACAGAGAAAAACAGATAGTCTATTCCTCAATAAACCCTGGGTAATGATCAAATAGGTCAGAGATCTGTTTTCGGTTTGACGATCAGAATTGATCGGTCAATTTGAGTTACGATCTTACGGGCTATATTGTCCAGTAAAAACTTCCGCCAACCAACAGGAATCTGGGCGCCGATGACGACCAGATCATACTCGCCTTTCCTGGCTTCTTCCAGGATCTCATCCACAACCAATCCATGACGGATCTTGGGGTCTGTGTGAACACCAGCCTGTTTTAGTTCCTCTATATCCCGCTCAAGCAGTTCGCCTTCTGGTGTATGGGCGTTGATTAATTCATCAGCATTTGATCGTAATTGTTCTCCCTGGATTCCGGGTCCTGCGCTAATTTGGGACATAACGTGTAGGATCGTGATTTGCTCCTCCCCTTCAATTAGGTTTGCCAATCGCGCTGTAAAATCCCTGGTTGATTGGGCGAATTCAGATCCACTATCACAGAGCAATAAACGTTTAACTTTGGGTGCCTTCTCCCTGACAATAAGAGTAGAACAAGGAACTCCCTCAACAATCTGGGAAAAGTTTGACCCCGGGGAAAGACAATCGGACCTTGGAGAAGACAAGCATCCGAGTATTAATAATTCATATTCTCCGGATTTCGTTTCTTTAAGTATCTCTTTTACAGAATTGCCGATCCGGACTTTCTTTAGCAGTTTATTTGTTCCCAATCGATCTTGGATTTCAGCGAGGATGATTTCCGCATTTTGGAGCGCCTCGCCCTGTTTTTTGGGTATAACCATCATGATGGTTGATTCTACGTTGGATTTAGCGATGATTTGAGCACTGTATTGGAGTACTCCCTCATCATGGGGGGAATTATTGATGATAATCAAAGTACGCATGGAAAATTCGCCTCGTATTTTAGATCAAGACAAGTAGGATAGGTATTAAAAATATGGTAAATAGAAAGACTGCCAGATTCCGATTATTCTCAGTAACCCAAGCTACGAAATTCAGGATCATCCTTTGATAGCGCGGATAAAAGAAGATTAGAATGATCATAGAGACCAGGGTGATGGTTAGCATCTCAACAAAAACAATTGTAAAGGCAGGGGGATTACCAAGCAAGACAGCCGCTAGCAAGGTGTCAATGAAGGTGGTGATGTTAGCACCCATAATATAGGGTAACACGTTTTCGCGGCGTATGAAACCGCGGTTGCTCAGTGGAACGAGGATGCTTAACGAGACGCTGACAGACATCGAAATTAAGGTGATGAGAGCTCCGAACAAAAACATTACAACCGGGCGATATACAAGGCGTGAAGCCCATCCCACCTGGCTTTCTTTGATTGCCATTTGGGGAAGACACTTATCGAATAGACTAAAACTGAAGTAGATAATCCCCAGTCCAATAAAGAAAACGACCCACTGAGGAAAAACCCCTGAGATAAAATCTGTTATCGGGCCAACCAGGAGATCGGTTGTAGAGTGAAGTAAGGCGCCACGGTTGAATTGAATTCTGTCAAGTTGTCCTGTTTGGAGGAGGAAGATTCCCAGGAAGAACGCCGGTATATATGTTGACCCTGTGATACTCAAGGACAACAATCCCATGCTCAGGCTGGTTGCACGATTGCGGCCCCGAAGCACGTACAGGAAACCGATCAAGAGCACGATGAAGCTGGCACCTAATCGGCTGCCAGTAATCATCGCAAAGGCGCCTAATTTACTGACCACTCCGCTGTCGAAAAATGCCAGGGCCGCGGCTGCGACTGGAGAGCCACTCATGATAATGTAGGCAAATAACCAACCGAACCCGAGACTGTTGGCGGCATTAGTGACCTGGAAGGTGCCCTGGATCAGCGGAGTCAACACACGTGCCCCGTCTTTTAGAAGCATGATGGCCAGGATGAACAGGTAAATGCTGATGATAAATAAGCCGATTTTATCGATGCGAACTTTAGACCACCAAGCCTTTTTTGTTTCAACTAAGGTGTGAGATTCTGGTATCGACAATGACCCTTCCACTCTACTCAGTAGTATGGGATTTGGAGGGGGTTGAGGTTGATTGTTGTTCAGGTCAGGATCAGAGGTTTTTTGCATTTCTTTATTCCCAATTAATAATTGAAGATTCTTCATCCAGTGAAAGTGCTGGTAATATTTCCTTATCCCAAAATGGTTTAAGCAATTGAGAATAGGCGATGGCCCAACCACCCAAATCCTTAGTGGTGAAAGTATTGATCCGGGGGGATTGCCCTGATCCTTCGGGTGAAGCCGGCCGCAGGTGGTAGTGGGCAAAAATCGCTTGGCCTTGAGTGCTGGAGAGGAAATCCAGGAAGGCTTGCGCTGCATCCTGTTCCGAGCGGGTGATATTTTCGTTTATGGCTACAGCCGCTGGTTGAGTAAGAATGGTGGGAGAAGGAACCACAACATCCAGGGCAACTCCGCGATCCTGAGCTAACAGCGCATCTTGTTCATAAGTAATCAGCGCATCTCCGGCACCCAATTCGAACAGGGTGAGGGTGGCCCTGGCGGAAGGAGCCATCAGCTTAACGTTATGCCAGATTTCCTGCAATTGCTTCAGGGAAGCGGACTCATCCCCTGTTTCCAAGTATATGTTGCCATACACGGCAATTAAACTCCATTCTCCAGCTCCCGAACTGCTCGGGTCTGCATGAAGCAAAATTAGATCTGGCTGACTGAGATCAGAAAAATCCTCGATCCCGGCTGGATTGCCCGGTCGGGTGACGATCACGACTGGAGAAGTCCCGAAGAACAGGGGTTGAACGTCATCTTCTATCAGGTGACCAATTTTTAACCAGTTGATGTGATTTTCGTTGCTGAAAATAGCCACATCAGCAGGAGCTCCCAGGTTTATTTGTCCGGCAAGTGTGCCAGATGGACCAAACACACCTTTGATTATTAAGTCCGTATCGGTGGTCGATTCCCAGGACTGCTCGAAGGCGGGGAAAATACCCTGGGTAAAGACTTCCTCCTGGGTGCTGAAGGCATAAACGATCAATTGGACTGGGGAGTTGCCATCGATTCCATATACTTGCCATCCATAATAGGCTGTTGAAGCAATGAACAGGAAGCCTAGAAGCCCAGCCCCGATTTTTCTCCAATGTGATCTGATTACTTTCTGAATTTGTGTCATTGACATCGTATACCTATCCAATCTTGCCCATCAAATAAGCCTGTGTTCGCGAGTCTTTTGGATTTTTAAATAATTCCTTAGCCGGGCCGCATTCAACTAACTCACCCATCCAGAGAAAGATCACATAATCTGCCATGCGGCTGGCTTGGCGAAGCAGATGGGTGACGATTACGATGGTAGTATTTTCCTTTAAAGTGATTAGCTGTTCTTCTATCCCTTGTGCGGAGATTGGATCCAGCGCTGAAGTTGGTTCATCACATAACAAGATCTCCGGCTCCACAGCCAGGGCTCGAGCCAAACACAATCGTTGCTGCTGTCCGGTGGAGAGCGCCGAAGCTGGCGCCTTGAGACGGTCTTTGACTTCTTCCCACAAACCGGCAGTTCTTAAATAATGTTCCACCTTGCGGTCCAGGTTGCGTCCATTCCCTTTATCTAGCACATCTAAGCCATGGATCCGGCGGCCATACGCCACGTTTTCGTAGATCGAGAGGGGAAGCGGATACGGTTTGGGAGCCAACAATCCCACTCGAGTGCGCAACTCGTTTAGATCCATAACTCGGTCATAGATATCCACTTCGTTTAACCACACTTGTCCTTTGACCCGGATTCCTTCTCCTTCCTCAAGAAGCCGATTCAGGCTCCGTAATAAGGTTGTTTTCCCGCACCCTGAAGGACCAATGATGGCAGTGATACCGAAAGTGGGAATTTCTGCATAGATCCCCCGCAGCGCATGATTGGTTTCGTACCAGACGTTTAGATCCTGGATCCGCAGATGGGGTGATGAGTGAGTGTTAAGAGGTAAAGCTTGGCTCATAGTTTCTTTTTCCTACCGGATGATGTTTTTTGTAAACCGCGTGGAAAGCAATCTCGACGTTATGCTCAATCCCAAGACAAGCACTATCAATACTAACGCGGCCGCGTAAGCCCGATCCTGGACAGCTGGGAACGGGGTGCCCAGTTGGAAGAACACAGCCAGCGGAAGAGAAGCGACGGGTCTGAGGAGAGAAGTAGGGAGATTGTCTGTGTAACCGGCCGTGAAAAGAACAGAGGCGGCGTCGCCGATTCCTCGACCAAAAGCCAACAAAATGGCTGTTATCAGGCCTGGCAATGTCTGCCGCACAACTACCTTAAACGCTGTCTCGAAGCGTGTAGCTCCCAGAGAATAAGAGGACTCCAGCAGCGCTTTGGGAACCATGCTGACCGCTTCCTCCATTCCACGCACCATGATAGGTAATTCCAGGAGCGACAAGACGATAATCCCTCCCAATAAAGAAGCGCGCATTCCTAAGTAAATCATCAATGTAAAACCAATAGCACCGTAGACAATGCTGGGGGTTCCCCATAAGATGTCCAGGGAGAGACGAATCCAATTCTTGGTGAAGTGGGGTACCGGGTAGAGCTGGAGGTAGAGGGCGATGGGCAGACTGAGGATGACTGCAACTATGGTTGCTCCTCCCGCGAGACATAATGAACCGAGGATGGCGTTGAGGATACCGCCTTCTTTGCCCAGGTAGTATCCACCTTGTGGAGCTTGAGTTAACATTGCCAGGTCTAAGGCCGGCAGTCCGCGCCAGAGAACAGTTCCTAAGATCAGGAGTAAGCTGCCCAACACGAAGATGGTTGAGATAACCATAAGGATTTTGAAAAAGGATTCCTCTAATTTTTGTTTTATGAGCATAGTATTTTCTGGTTATGAATAACTTATTCGAGCCAGTACCAAACGAGACCCGATGTTAAAGGTTAAGACAACCAGCAATAAGATCAGGGCAGCGCCGAGTAAAGCTGCATCATAAAGTGGTATTGACATCATTTCGCCGTAATTGTTGGCTATCAGCGCTGTCAGTGGATAGGCGGCATCGAAGATAGAATGCGGAATCTGAACGACATTGCCCACAACCATCAGGACAGCCATAGTTTCCCCGAAAGCGCGGGAGAATCCAAGCATAACAGCGGCTATGACTCCCGGGAATGCCCGCCGAAGAACGATACGTCTAATGGTCTGCCATCGCGATGCGCCTACTGACCAGGAAGCCTCCCTCAAACCCAGGGGTACAGTGCGGATGACCTCCTCCGAAACCGCGATGATGATTGGAAAGACCATCACTGCCAGGACAATCCCTCCGGCCAACACCCCGTATCCAGTTGGATTGCTGGTTTGAAAGAGTGGTGAAAAACCCAGCCAACGATCCGCGGAAGGCATAACTACTTTTTGAATAAAGGGTACTACTGTCAGGACGCCCCAGATTCCGTATACAACAGAGGGGATGCCGGCCAGTAAATCGATCAGGGGCATGATGAATGCCCGGACTTTGGGGCGTGTGTATTCAGCTAAATAGATTGCGGTCAGTAAGGAAAGAGGCACGGAGATTATCATTGCCACCATCGTTACCCAGAGTGTTCCCATGATGAAAGGAAAAAAACCGAAGCTGCCTTGATTTGGGCGCCAGGTTGTTGAAAACAATAAGGTTGATATATTGTGTGTTGCCAGGATTGGTCTGGCCCGCAGAAAAAGAACCAGGATAAACACAGGGACAAGGATGCTCACACAGATAGCCAGGGCACGCATGGCCTTATGGGCGGCAAGGTCTTTTCGATCACGGCTTAACTTCGAAAATGATTTAGTGTGATGCCGGGAAAGTTTTTCTCTGTTTTTAAGAAACTTCGATTTTTCATTCATAATCTATTTGTGTTTTTTTTGTGATTATTCATCAAGCTTCAGGATTTCTTCCTCAAGTTTGTCCTGGGAAATGGGAATAAACCCTGCCTCCCTAACATAGACCTGCCCTTCCGAAAGGACCCAGGAAATAAATTCCCGGATAAGACCCTGGGGCGATCCTTTTGTGACCAGGTTGAGATCACGAGCTGGAGGGGAAGGGTAATAACCTGCGCTGACTGCCTCCAGCGCCTGTTCTTTGATGTCGATAATTTCTTCTGGATCAACTTCTCCATTGTTGTTGATATCTAAAGGTACGATGTGGATCCCGGTTACAGGAGCACCAGTCTCGAAATCATATGCATAACTGAGGTTATTGAATCCAATCCCCAGAGGATCCTTGATAACTGACTCAAGGACACCTGGATCACCATAAACACCAATCCCCAGCAAGTCTTCCTGGTGTTTTCCCAGGAACTTGGCCCAGGTTGCTGCTGCTCCACAGGCGTCAGACCGGGTGAAAATGTGGATGGGAGCGGTTATCTCATTACGCCCCGTAATCTCTCCCCAGTTAGTAATCTTCCCCGTGAGATAGATGCCGATTATCTTTTCCCTGGATATGCCAGTGGATTGAAGATTTCCCCAGACCGGGTTTTGTTCGTTTACAGTCAGAAACACTGCGTCTTTAGCAACAGAGATCCAAAAAGCGCCTTGTTCCGTTTCCTGAGGATATATTTCCCGCGAGACCATGCCAATATCAACGGCATTTGCTAAGGCATCGGCCATCCCTTTACCAGCGCCGCCGGCCGAGATATCGAAACGGACAGCTGGGTGGATTTTTTGAAATTCCTCTCCCCAGCGAATTACCAGAGGATAAAGAGCCCACGCTCCAGAGATGGTGATCGTTCCCTCTAACGGCCCATTTTGATCTCCTGCTGTTTTTGGAGGAGAACATGCTGTAAGCACAGTAGACAGGAGGATGATTAATAGCAAAATTCGAGTCAGGTTGTGTTTCTTCATGGAACTATCTTCCCCTTGGATAGACTTGAGAAATGAGCACAGGGATATGAACCCAGTTTAAGAGGGGCAGAACGAGATCTTTCATCACCGAACCCCGGAACCTATTTTGAAAGTCTGCTCCGATGACGATTAGATCGTTATCTCCTTCGTCGACTTCCCAGCGGATTTGCCACTCTGGAGACTCGTCACGTAGTTTTATAGTCCCGGGTATTTCCCAATCCATCAAGCGGCGGGCGACCTGGTGAAGATGAGAGCCCAATTGACAGTCCGAGCATAATAGTTTGCTAAGGTCATGCTGCATATTGGCATACAGTACAGGGACAGCGGGAATCACCGGGAGGATGGTAAGGGAAGCTTTACTGGCGTGTGCCAACTGGATAGCCCATTCAACCGCGCAGCCATCTATGTGTTGATCCTGCAGGACCAGTAAAATTTGTCTAATAGGCCAGCGAGGAGTTTTTAAAGATAACAAGGAGGTAGAACAATGGCGAAGAATTTTTTTCTCGCTGGGTATAAGAGCAAGGCGCTGCTGGAGGGAGTCGGCGGGACAGGAGCTGATTAATAGATCAGCATTAAGGGTATCGATTTCTTCAACCAGAGAGGAGTAAACCGCACCTTTTTTCTCTGGTGGTTCAAACCAGGTCAGATCTGCGTTTAACAATTTGGTGATGGATTGAATATAATCCTGGCTTACCGGATTAACCTGTTCATCTGGTGTCCAGGCTAAGAATTTTAGCGGAGTATCAGATGTTTCCGAATAGCATTTTTCTATCAGTGAATCAATAATTGTAGAATCAGCCTTAACTAGAGTAGCTGGAGATATAACTGCTGATCGAATTGCTTGCCTGGCAACCTGATCTTCAGGATCAGCCATAGCGACAGTTACCCGGTTTTTATCCGACGCAATAGGAATAGCATGATATTGGCGGGCAAGATGAGAAGGCAGCTTGCCCGCCAATCGTGGAGAGGAATCAATAACATCAATCGTCAGATATGATTTGTTCTTACGGTTTTTTTTGACAGTCACCAGCATTCACTTTTTTGTCCTTTGGCAACAGGAGATGGTTTTTATTTTCTACAAACATACTGTATCAAGTTTGTGTGACAAACCATGTGATGAGGCTGTGACAAAGTTGTGATAATTTGACGGGGCAGATTAAATGGTTTTCTCCAAGATTGGGATACTTGTTTCAATTCTAGAGCAGGTTTTTTCGGTATAATTCCATCAAGTAATATAAATAAGCTCTGCTCAATGTAAATAAAGAGGAATTTCTTATGACTTCTCCACTTGTTGAATGTGTACCGAATTTTTCTGAGGGACGCAGCCAGGATGTTATTGATGAAATTAAAGCGGAAATCTCTGCTGTTGAGGGAACCTTTGTATTGGACACTCATATGGATGCAGATCACAATCGCAGTGTGATCACATTTGTGGGGCATCCCCAGGCTGTAGAAGAAGCTGCTTTCAGGATGATTGAAAAAGCATCCCAATTAATTGACCTGGAAAAACACACTGGTGAACATCCCAGAATTGGAGCAACAGACGTTGTGCCTTTTGTGCCGATTTCCAATATCACCATGAAAGAATGCGTGGAAATGGCTCATAGGGTTGGTGAACGAGTAGGGAAGGAACTGGAGATCCCGGTATTCTTTTACGAAGAAGCTGCCCGAATCCCGGAGCGGAGACGATTGGAAGTTGTTCGCAAGGGTGAATACGAAGGGTTGAAGGTGGAAATCGAAAGCAACCCTGCCAGACATCCTGATTTTGGTCCCCGGGAGCTGGGTTCAGCTGGAGCCACAGTAATTGGTGCCCGTGAATTCCTCATTGCATTTAACGTGAATTTAACAACGGATGATGAAGGTATTGCCAGTGATATCGCCCGGGCGGTGAGGCATTCGTCAGGAGGACTCCGGTTTGTAAAAGCATTGGGCATGATAGTTGATGGACGGGCTCAAGTTTCAATGAACCTGACCAATTTCCGGAAAACTCCCTTGCCCCGGGTTGTTGAAACCATCCGTAGAGAGGCAGAGCGTTATGGGGTTGGGATCCATAACAGCGAACTGGTTGGTTTAATTCCTCAAGAAGCAATGATTGATACCGCTGTCTGGTATACCCAGATGGATTTATTTTCCCCCGCTCAGATTCTGGAGCAAAAAATGCTCTCAGCTGTAAAAAAGGAAGATCAAGTTAATTTCCTGGATTCCCTGGCAGCAGGAACAGCTACTCCTGGCGGCGGATCAGCAGCAGCTTATTCAGGCGCGATGGCTGCGGGATTGGTATCCATGGTTGCCAGTTTGACCGTTGGTAAGAAGGGATACGCCGAAGTTGAGGGTGAAATGGAAAATATTCTTAACGAATCGGAGGTACTCAGGGAAGAGCTGACCCTGGCTGTCAAGGAAGATTCGGAAGCATTCAATCAGGTGATGGCAGCTTATAGAAAACCAAAAACTGATCGGAATCGCAAGGAGGAAATTCAGGGCGCAATATTAAAAGCGGCGGCAGTGCCGCTTGCTGTAGCAGGGAAAGCTCTTCGGGTTTCTGAACTTGCCCTGAAAACTGCTGAATTGGGAAATAAAAATGCCATCACGGATTCCGGGGCTGGCGCAAACCTGGCATTCGCAGCAGTTACCAGCGCTGGATATAATGTCAGAATTAACCTGGGCTCCCTGGAAGATAAGAATAAGGGCAAAGAGCTGCTCTCAAAGTTAGGGCAAATAGAAGGCAGCGCGTTGGAAGTGGCAGGTAAGTTAAAGGTGGTTATGACGGAAAGGGGGAAATTATTCTGAGCCCTTCCTTGCCTATAAGTCACTGATGAATTTTCCCTATTAACCAACGAGATGAACAACCTGCTTGTTGATTGGTCTGTGTTCAGGGAAACCTGGATATAGTTTTTTATAAAATGAAAAAATCCCTGATCTGGATCGCATTGATTGTTGTGGTGATATTGGCGGGATATCTGGTAACGATATTCCTGAATTGGTCTTCATTGCCCTGGTCACCCGCCTACAAGACTGTAACTCCGTATGTTCCTCCTCCTGGAGAACAACTTCCAACGGCAACTTATTTTTCTCCCTCTTTGGCAACAGTTACAATAGAACCCGATTTACTCTGGATAGATCCGGCTCTACCAGAGCTTCTCCGGTCGCAGTTGAATCTGCCGGTTTCAATGGAAATAACAGATCATCTGGATCAGGCTTCTGCCGCGATCACAATTGGCAATGAGAACCCCTTCACCCACTGGATTTATGTCCTGAGCGCACCATTTCCAACCGTGCCGGATGGAATTTCTTCCTCAGAACTCAAGGCAACCTGGGAAGGTGGGAAAAACCCCATTTCAGGTAGCCAACCCCTATTGATGACCGAGGAAGTGCAGGGAGTTTTATCAACCTATTGGGGTGAGCCTGCAGCGGGTGCCATTGAAATCCTCCCCGGGGATAAGATCAGCGAAAAAGCCTGGAGCAGCCGGCCTTCATTGGCGATTCTGCCGTTTGAGGATTTATCTCCGGGTTGGAAGGTAATGAAACTGGATGGGATTTCTCCCCTGCAGAAGGATTTCATCCCTGAGGAGTATATGCTGGCGGTTCCCATATCTCACAGCGGAGTTGTCCTGGATGACCTGCAGAAGATCACAAGCAACAGGGATCCTGAAAAGCTGACCACTGTAGTAATGACAGGTGTGACAGCCCTGGTGAGGGCCACAGCCTGGACAATGGAAGATAAGGGTATCAACTATCCGGCTCAGGATATCAAGGATTGGTTAAAGAATGCGGATATTACTCATATCAGCAATGAGGTTCCGTTTGCCAGCGGGTGCCCCTATCCTAACCCAAGTCAACAAGGATTGAGGTTCTGCAGTGATCCCCGCTATATAAAGTTGATGGAATTTATTGGGACCGATGTGGTAGAGCTAACTGGAGACCATTTTGGTGATTACGGGCCTGAGGCAATGCTGTATACCCTGGAGCTATACCAGCAGCGGGAATGGCCATACTATGGCGGAGGAGCCGACCGCCATGAAGCACAGGAGCCGGTCCTGCTGGAGCATAACGGAAATAAAATTGCTTTCTTGGGATGTAATGCCAAAGGCGGTGGTTACGCAACAGCCGCCGCGGGATACCCGGGAGCTGTAGCCTGCGATTTTAACAAGATGACTGAGCAGATAAAATCTCTACGGGAAGAAGGGTATCTTCCGATTGCTACCTTCCAGCATTTTGAATACTACACCTATGTTGCCCAACCAGACCAGATTAGAGATGCGAAAAAACTCACCCAGGCTGGAGCAGTCATTGTCAGCGGGAGCCAGGCACACCAGCCTCAAGGGTTTGAAATCAAAGCAGATGCTTTCGTGCATCACGGTTTGGGGAATTTATTTTTTGACCAGATATATGAAATCCCTCCTAATACTGCAACGGCATTTATTGACCGGCATGTTTTTTATGATGGACAGCACATCAGCACTGAGCTGCTGACGATAAAGTTTGTAGATTATGCCAGGGCGCGGCCGATGACTACCAGTGAAAGAAAAGACCTGCTGCGAACGGTATTTAAAGCCAGTGGATGGTAGGAAAGAATTGATATCCCAATTTGGAGGTTCCTATGGGTGGGCTTACAAGTATTCCAGGATTTAAAGTTGGCCATGCTCAAGATTTTGATGCGATAACCGGCTGCACAGTTATTCTCTGTCCTCCTGGTACTGTAGGCGGAATTGATCAGCGGGGGGGAGCCCCCGGAACGCGGGAAACAGATCTGCTTCACCCGATGCACCTGGTAAACCAGGTTAATGCGGTGCTGTTAACTGGCGGATCCGCTTTTGGTTTGGATGCCGCGGCAGGTGTGATGCGCTATTGCGAGGAGAATAAAATGGGAGTCGATGTGGGTCCTACTCATGTTCCCATTGTTCCTGCTGCAGTGCTGTTTGACCTGGGGATTGGAGATCCGAAAGTCCGTCCTGACGCGGAGATGGGTTATCAGGCTTGCAAAAACGCTTCGCAGGATTCACCCGCGGAAGGCAATGTGGGTGCTGGAACCGGAGCAACCGTGGGAAAAATCCTCTCGATGAAGATGGCAACAAAATCCGGCATCGGCACTGCAAGTGTTGATATCGGCGGTGGGGGAAAAGTAGCGGCAATCGTAGCTGTGAACGCATTTGGGGATGTCATTGACCCGGAAAGTTCAGAGATCATTGCCGGCGCGAGAGGTATGAAGGGTTATGCAGATACAGTTAAAGTGATGAAATCTTTTGTGGGCCGGAAAGTGATGAGTTTTGCCTCTGCTGCTGATAATACAGTGATTGGTGTTGTTGCGACCAATGTCAAGTTGAATAAGGAACAGATCACCAGGGTCGCTCAAATGGCCCACAATGGCTTGGCACGGACGATCAGACCAGCTTTTACTTTATTGGATGGCGATACGGTCTTTGCTTTATCTGCCGGGGAAGTGGAGATGGATCAGAATATTGTCGGTGCTTACGCTGCGGTTGCTTATCAAGAGGCAATCCTGCGCGCTGTCCGGAGCGCTGAAAAAATCGCTGGAATGCCTGCAGCCAGGTGAACGGAGATCTAAAACAAAAAAAGCCATCCCAGATTGTTTTGTCTGGGATGACTTTTTAATATGTCAGCATCCTTGATCAGGGGCAAATGCAGTAGGGAGCCGTGGTCCTACTCGAACTCATCGTACCTCCAGCTACTTTACAGGCCGCTTCACCAAGGTCAGCATTACATTTAGGTAGAGGAATAGAAACCCCGGACTGCAAGTAGGCTGGATCCACACAGTCGCCCACAAAAAGTTTCAGATCCAGCGCCAAGCCTAGTGCTTCGGGCGGCAAGCTGAACATGCAGTACAGCCGATCTGGAAAGCCCTGCAATCCACAGTTATCGGATTCGAACTCGCCCAGCAGTGCCCTGAATTCGGGTTGAGCTGGGAGGTCGACAGGGAATCTAAAGTAGAGCGGCAGGACCAGGGTGTCTGCTGGCACGTTAAGTACGAGGACCGATATATCCATGTTTTCAAAGGGATCACAGTTGGATGAGGAATCATCGGGTGGATCTCCAGGCAGAGGAGGTGGCAGTGGGGGCGCTGGAGGATCGTTGGGATCGAATTCATAGGATCCGGGATCACAGTTGGCTCCCTGGGGGCGGGTAATCCCACGTTGATCTTCTGTTACCCCTGCGCAACCAGAGAGGACATCGATCAAGGGACTTCCAGGCAGCAGGGAATGGGTAGCGGTACCGCCGCCGTTTAACAATAACAGCCCGATCATGGGGTTGGTTTCTACAGTGCCTCCACAGGTATTATCCGTGCTGTAGACTCCGGAGTGTGAATAATTCATACCATTTCTAAGCTGACAATTCACAGGTAGATTATCGACAAAAAGGGAGTTTTCAACGGAAGCCCTTCCCTCAAGGTTTACTGCTCCTCCTCCCCAATTCGAATAGAAATTAACTTCCGTATCATCAGGTTCGGTAGCCATATTATTGGAAAAGGTCGTGTGTGTGATATCCACGTCAGATGAGCCCATCGCCATTAACCCGCCACCCCTCCAGGCAGTATTCCCGGAGAAAGTACTGTTCGTGATATACAGATCTCCTCGATACTTAGACATACCTCCCCCGAAATGTGAGGCATTTCCAGCAAAAGTGCTATTTGATATGCTGGTCGGTCCATAGTGATCAGACCAAATTCCACCCCCCCTGAATATCGCCTGATTATAATTGAATGTGGAACCTGTTATTGTAGTATTAACGGTTATATTGACGAGACCCCAAGTACTATTCGGCGTGTAATTCTCGGGGTACCCAATGGCAATGCCACCTCCCCGTTCAGCAGTGTTGCCGGAGGCATATATACCAGAAAGCTGGTTCGTATCAAGAAGCAGGAGCGCCCCCCCCATGGATACTGCTTGATTCTCAGTGAATAATGTGCCCTGAATGGAGAGATCTCCCATCACGTGGCAGATAGCGCCGCCATGGGATTGAAGGGCTGCATTCCTAGATATCATGCCATCAATGATTTGAGTACTGGAAGTGATGCGCGGGGCAGTTTCCAGGTCCCCGGCTATGATGTCAAGGGAAGGGCTGCCGCCATTTCGGATCGCTCCGCAGCTGTTGGCAGTATTATCATTAAAATTACTATCCTCAATCTCCAAATCGGAATTCTCAGAAAAGATCGCTCCGCCAATCTCTGAGGCCGTATTGTGATTATAAGTAGAACGTTTGCTCGTTAGACTGCTGAGGTCTCCCTCGGCAGGTCTTTTGGAAAAGATCGCTCCTCCTAGGGCAGCTGTATTGATTTCAAAGGTACCGAAGCTTGCTGTTAAATCTGAAGCTTCCGAAAAGATCGCACCGCCGGATCCATCAGCTTGGTTAAATGAGAAAGCAGATCTCGTGATGATGACACCATTCGCTTCGTTTATCAGAGAGATTGCTCCGCCATCCCGAACGGCCCGGTTGCTGATAAAATACGAATCATCAATAATGACTAATCCACCGCTTGTATCAGATAAGTCTTTTTCGGCGTAGATTGCCCCACCGCTGCCATTAGATGAATTCGCATCAAAGGTAGAGGAGTAAACAGTCAGGACACCGTTTTTGCTGTAGATCGCTCCCCCGAGATCACCCCCCTGGCTAGAAGGTTGTGAAGCATAATTCCTTAGAAAAATGCTGTTATTAATGATCCTAACCCTTCCGGATTCATTATAGATAGCACCACCTCGGCCTGGGATAATATTATTCATATCCATGGGGCCGACCCCATTTTCAACAAAGTAAGTGCTGGATGCAAAAAAATCACCTTCAAAGACAATTACAGCACCCCCTAGCTGGCGTAGGCCGTTTTTTAAAGTGAGATCATAAAGTTCGAGATCTCCGGATGGATCAACATAGAAATGTCCAAAACGAGGTTCGCTAGGATCTTTTTGAATTTCAATAGTCGCGTTATTTCCCTGGATGGTGATCTCGCTGGTAATAGCAGGTAATCCGTTGTATACCTTGGTGGAGCCCACCATTACCGAGTTATCAACCTGAGTGAGGGTGTAAACACAATTCGGATACAAATTAATAACATCCGGTCCAGCGGTACTGTTGGCCTGATTGATATGGCCAATCAAGTTGGATTCGCTGCATCCCGGAAAAAAGGGTGGGTTTTGAGGCGCCGGGGGGGAATTATCGCAGGCACTAAAAAGAACTGCCACGCATATCAATACTAGAATAAAAAACCGGTTGTTCTTGTGATGGGTCATGGGTTCCTCTCCTTGTTAATAGTTTCCGATGCGTCGTAATAAAAGGCCAAAAGTAAAGCTTTCTTCGGTATGTTCATTTTGGAGAATATTGAGCATCTCTCCTGATCCAGATTTTTATAATCATTTTTTCGAGGGCATAATTCCCACTCACTTAAAGAACGAAATAAGGGACCAAAATGTTACATGACCGGTGATGGAATCAACACTATACATGATCGCTCCCCTAATCAGTAATGTATTTCCGAATAGATAATGGAGAAAATAGCAAGGGATCGCCTTTTCAGGCAGCCCCATGTTTGTAATAATTGGGTTCTTCTTACTAAAAATCTATGCTGGTATCAGGCTGCAGAACGTGGACAATAGTATCTGTTTCCCCTTCCACCC
>JAIORG010000205.1 GCA_021108255.1 Anaerolineales bacterium
TCTCCGTGTTTACCGTTTGTGTGAGCGAATCGGCAAGCAAGAGAATGCTGACTTGACCATTGTCAGGGCAGCTGCACTTCTCCATGACGTTGAAGGGGACGTGGATGTCAGGGAAGATCATCATTTAGCGGCGGCAAGATTTGCTGAAAAAACTTTAACAGAAGAAGGATGGTCAGAAGAGGGAATCAAAGAAGTAGTTCACTGCATCAGGGCCCATCGTTTTCGGGACGACTCTGAGAAACCGCAGACCCTGGAAGCTCAAGTCCTCTTTGATGCTGATAAAATTGATGCCATTGGCGCTGTAGGAGTTGCCAGGGCGGTAGCTTATGCTGTTCGGGCAGGAATGGATGTGTATGCTCCCCCTTCAGATTTGTATTTGTCCTCAGGGAAATATGAACCGGGAGAATCTCAAACAGTAGCCCATGAGTACCTCTTTAAACTCCGCCATATAAAAGACAGGCTTTTTACCCCTTCTGGCCGTTCCCTGGCGGTTGAGAGACATGAATTAATGGTCAGGTTTTTTGAGGCATGGATGAAAGAGATTGGCGAATATTCCTGATTTGCCAATTTAAATGAAGATAAGTGCAGGGGGAGACAGAAAGCTAATTATTTATCCTGCCGGAGAAATTTCTCCAACTCAGACAAATCAATCCGGGATGTGAGGTCCAGGCTAAGCGGGGTTACTGAGATTTCTTTTTTGTTTATCACAGAATGGGAATCCGTTCCGGCTGGGGATTGGTCCCAATCCGGGGCGATACCGTATCCGATTCCCTCCCCACTTGAATCCGGGTTTTTTTCTAGCGGCGGAACGGGTTCATAAAAGCGCAGCATAGAAAGGCTGGTAGTGTGCCAGGGGGTATCTCCAGTTGCACCCGCCGGGATTTCTACCTTAAGCAGATGCACATCCGGGGGCATTTTCTTTGACAGCAGCATCTGCGAGAAAAGGGTTGTAAAATGACCTGAAGTCCTGAAATCCACTTCCCTAGAGTAGGAAGAGTGATATTTTGTATCTGTTTCCAGAGATATTGCCAGGGAAGGAATGCCGGCAGAGGCGCCTTCCAATGCGGCACCAACGGTTCCGGAGATAGTCACACCACTGCCAACATTGAGTCCATAGTTGATTCCTGAAACGATCAAATCTGGTTTTTGGGGAATGAGAACATGAATCCCATAGAGAACTGCCATTGCCGGGGTTCCTCCGACTGCATGAACAGTCCAGTCCTTGCCGTTAACTTCAAGTTTTTTCTGGTGGACTTGATTGTCATAAATACTTGGCATACTGCGGCTGGTCCCGGATGCCTGTTCTCTGGGAGCAACTACGGTGACAAAACCAAGCTCATCCAGCGCTTCCGCGGCAGCCCACAGACCCGGGGATTGAATTCCATCATCGTTGGTTAATAAGATTTGCAGTTCGGTCATAATAATTTAGTATCCTTAACAAAAAAAGCGGATAAATCCGCTCATATTTCAAAGCACCCTCGGCGTGATTCGAACACGCGACCCCTTACTCCGCAAGCAAGTGCTCTATCCACTGAGCTACGAGGGCGTACATGGCGGGGAGGGTGGGATTCGAACCCACGGTCGAACAATAGCCCGACAACTGCTTAGCAGGCAGCCCCAATCAACCACTCTGGCACCTCCCCGGGGGAGTCTTGAAAAGCGGAGGGAGAGGGATTCGAACCCCCGGTGGGCTTTAACACCCACAGCTGTTTTCAAGACAGCCGCCTTCGTCCACTCGGCCATCCCTCCCAATTAAAGGTTCTCCGAGCGGGAAGATTTTACCATAGCTGAGAAAGAGAGGCAATGTGGTTAAGCCCCTCATCCCTTGACTCATCTCATCCCGCACGCTAAAATATTCCTTCGCGGATGGCTCCGTTGTTGGACCTGTCATCCGCTGTTTTTTATGCTATTGGCAGGACTGGAAATTTATGTTTGATCAGTTAACGAACCGTCTGGATGAGATCTTTCATTCATTAAAGCGGAAGGGAAAACTCTCCGAGAAAGATGTTGAAATCGCGACCCGCGAAATCCGGCTGGCGCTGCTTGATGCAGATGTCCAGTATGGTGTAGTGCGTGATTTTGTTTCGCAGGTGAAAGAACGCGCCGTTGGGCAGGAGGTTTCCAAAGCGCTCAATCCGGGTCAACAGATAGTGAAAATCGTTCACGAAGAGTTGATCCAGACCCTGGGAGACCCCGCGCCGCTCAAAACAGCCGAAAGTCGGCCTTTGGTAATAATGCTGGCTGGGCTGCAGGGATCCGGGAAAACTACAGCTGCGGGAAAGATTGCCCGTTTGTTAAAAAAACAGGGAGAAAAAGTACTGTTGATTGCGGCTGACCCTTATCGTCCGGCCGCAGTGGATCAGCTGCAAAGCCTCGGCGACCAGCTTTCCATTCCCGTCTTTTCTGATCAGTCCCTCCAACCGCCGCAATTAGCAAAGGAAGCCCTGCGGCAAGCCGAACTTTCTGGCAGCTCAGTTGTAATTCTCGACACAGCAGGAAGATCCCAAATCGATGAGGATTTAATGGAAGAACTGGGGGCAGTCCGAGAAGCGTGCAGCCCGGATGAAATTCTGCTGGTTGTGGATGCGATGATTGGACAGGAGGCGGTAAACGTTGCTGAAGGATTTATTGAAGCAGCGCCAATAACGGGTCTTATCATGAGCAAAATGGATGGAGATGCCCGCGGAGGTGCCGCAATTTCAATCCGGTCAGTGACTGGTATACCGATTAAATTCCTGGGAACGGGTGAGGGGCTTGAAGCTCTCGAAACTTATGACCCAGCCAGGTTAGCGTCCCGAGTACTGGGCATGGGCGATATGATCGGTTTGATCGAGCGGGCTGAGGAAACGATTGATGAAGAAGCTGCCCAGCAGCAAGCCGAACGTTTGTTATCAGGGGAATTTACTCTGGAAGATTTTTCCAAACAGATATCCCAGGTAATGAAGATGGGATCAATTGGTAAATTAATGGGTATGTTACCGGGAGAATTTGGTAAAATGTCCCAATCCGTTGATCCTCAGGAAGCTGAGAAGAAAGTGAGGACAAGCCAGGCCGTCATTCAATCCATGACTCCGGCAGAAAGGCATAACCCCAAAATCCTCAATGCCAGCCGGCGAAAACGGATTGCAGCTGGATCGGGGACCCAGGTGTATGATGTAAATCAGCTGGTGAAGCAATACCGGGATGCACAAAAGTTGTTTAAGCAGTTGAAAAAATCAGGGTTGGGAAATATGCCGCGTTTTTCTTAACAATGAGAGTTATGGTGTATAATAGTCACCGCTGTGGAATAGCTGCAGCGGAGTGAAGCAGGAATAAAAGATTAAGGAGTACTAGTTATGGTTCGAATTCGTTTACGCCGTGCCGGAGGGAAAGGACAGCCTACACATCGTATTGTGGCTGCAAATAGAGAAAGCCCCCGTGATGGCAGATTTATTGAGATCCTTGGTGATTATAATCCACGGACTGAGCCCTCAACTATCCGGACTAAAGAAGACCGGATTTATTACTGGCTGAGTGTTGGCGCCCAGCCATCCGATGCAGTCCTGCAAATTTTCAGGGTTGTGGGGTTGATGGAGCGCTATCAGCGTTATAAAGATGGCGAAGACATCGAAGTCTTGGTTGCTGAAGGAAAACAGGTTGAAAAAGACCGCAATGTTGATCCCCGCACCCGCAGGGATGACCTCGTTAAAGTAGGTTCTCCCAAGAAGAAAGAGGAACCTGTTGAGGAAGTCGCCGTTGACGCGGAAGCTGATGTCCCAGATGCGGTAACCGAAGCTGATGTTGCTGACGCGGAAGCGGAACCGGTAGCAGATGAAGTAGAGGAACAGGAAGTTCAGGAAACCGAAGCTGCTGTCCCTGACGCGGAAGCTGAGGTTGAAGTCGAAGAGGAACCTCAGGTTGAAGAGGTTGTTGACGCGGAAGCTCCGGTTGAGGAAGTCGCGGACGCGGAAGCTGCTGTTACTGACGAGGAACCTCAAGCTGAAGTTGAAGCTGAAGTAGAAGTGGAAGAAGAGCAAGTTGAGGTAGAAGAAGCCCCGGTTGAAGAAGCTGTGGAAGTAGAAACTGAGCTAAAGATCACCGATGCTGCCAGGAAGCTGGCAGAGGAAAATGGAGTTGACCTGTCTGCTGTGAAAGGTACTGGAAAAGACGGGGCAATCTTAAAATCGGATATCTCTAAACTGATCAAGGATTAACCTGATTTTTCAGGTTAAATTCTCTCTTCTAGAATCTGCGGAGGAATGAATTGATAGATTTAATTACCTATATTGCCCGGTCGCTTGTGGAAGATCCCACGCAGGTAAAAGTGACCCATCAGCGCCGCCGGGAAAGTATTAGTTTCCAGCTTGAAGTAGCCCAGGAAGATATGGGCCGAGTTATCGGGAAAAATGGCCGGGTTGCCAATGCGATCCGCACGCTGCTAAATGTGCCGGCATCCGGAATTGGTAAAAGAGTGAATCTCGATATCGTAGAACCACAATGAATTCCGATAATAACTTGAATAACAACACAGGTTCGTCGCCCAAAGATGAGCCTGTGTTTGTAGTTATAGGCAAGTTTCGACGTCCGCACGGGATCCGGGGGGAGATTGTGATGACTGTCTTGACAGATTTTCCCGAATTGGTAAAGCCGGGACAGAGGATATTTGCCGGGGAACAACATAAACCATATACTATCAATAGTATTCGCTGGCATGGAGATGATATGCTGGTATCCCTGATAGAACTCCCAGACCGCACTGCTGTGGAAATCTTTCGGAATATTATGGTATATATGAAAGCAGAAGATGTTCCTGAATTACCCAAGGGGGATTTTTATATTCACCAATTAGTGGGCATGGAAGTTATTACAGACCAGGGTTTGACGTTAGGCAGGTTGAAAGAGATCATTGTCACGGGAGCCAATGATGTCTACCTGGTTGAACCGGCTGAGGGAAAGGATATTCTGATTCCGGCTATTGACCAGGTTGTCCTGGATATCAACCAGGAAGAGAGAAAAATCCTGGTTCATATCATCTCCGGACTGTTGGATATATAATTAAGAAAGCGGGAAGATTAAGCCAGAAGGGGGAGTTGATGGGGGAAAAATCCAGTGGAATTTGCAGGTTATCGGACTTCAACTTAGTTACTCCGGATGATTAATGAAAATTTTCTTCCCGGAAACCTCACTTGACATAAGCGAAAAATTTATGGTATTCTTTGCCCGGCTTGGGTAAAAGTTACCCGGACAGGCAGAACATGGGGGCTAGATATGAAAAACAATACCAAGTATTGGGTTGGATTTAACCTTGTAAAAGGAATAGGCCCAGTTCGCCTGGAAAAGCTATTACAATATTTCGGAGATATCCAGGCAGCCTGGGAGGCAAGATCTTATCATCTGCAGGCTGCAGGTTTAAATGATAATCTGGTAAAGCAGATTATCGAAATCCGAAAACGGGTTTCACTGGATGAGTTGGAAGAGAAGCTCCATGTCCAGGGAATTCAGGTTCTTACCTGGGATGATCAGGCATATCCTGATAGACTTCGGCAGATTGTACAGTCTCCATTTGTCCTTTATATAAAAGGACAAATATTGACAGAGGATGCCTGGGCTGTTGCAATTGTCGGTACAAGGCGATACAGTGCTTATGGACGGCAGGTCGCTGAAAATATAACCCACACATTGGCACGAAATGGGATTACAATCATCAGCGGTTTAGCCCGGGGTATAGACGGGATTGCCCACAGGACTGCAATAGATGCCGGAGGAAGGACAATTGCGGTTTTGGGAAGTGGATTGGATATTCTTTATCCGCCGGAGCACCGCTCTCTGGCAGAAGAGATATCAAGGGAGGGCGCGCTGATTAGTGATTATCCGCTTGGAACGCCCCCTGATGGTTCGAACTTCCCACCCAGAAACAGAATTATTTCAGGTTTGTCAAAAATCATCATCGTAATTGAAGCGGGTGAGAGAAGCGGGGCGTTGATTACAGCCACCTATGCAGCTGAACAGGGAAAAGAAGTGTTTGCTGTTCCAGGTAAAATATTTGCTCCGATGAGCAAAGGTGCTAATTTGTTGATCAAACAGGGTGCGCACCCTTTGCTGGATCCGCAGGATGTGCTGGATTTACTGAATATGACCCTGGTTGCGGAACAGAGAGTGATCAGGAAAGCCCTGCCGAGTGACCCAAAAGAAGCTGTCCTGTACCAGGCAGTGGGTGAAGAACCTCTTCATGTTGACGAGATTTGCTCTCAGGTTAATTTACCGATTGAAGAGGTAACCTCAACCTTGGCCCTGATGGAATTAAAAGGAATGGTGCGTAAAACGTTCGGGATGAAATATGTGGCAGTCCAGGAATTGAATGCCGGGTATCATATAAATGTAAATCAGAATAGGGAAGGAAGATAACATGTACGAAAATTATTATGCTGTTATCATGGCTGGCGGGGGAGGAACCAGGCTCTGGCCTCTTTCACGCAAGAGCCGTCCCAAACAAATGCTCGCGATTGGCCAGGACCGATCATTATTCCAGGTTGCTGTGGATCGCCTGCAGGGAGTATTTTCTTCAGACCGTATTTATGTAGTTACTGTGGAAGAACAGGCCGCGGAGTTAAAAAAGCAGTGTCCGGAAATCCCCGCAGAAAACTTTTTACTGGAAACGATGCCAAGAGGAACGGCATCAGTGGTAGGTTATGCAGCAGCTGTTCTAGGGAAAAGGGACCCTGATGCCATCATGGCAGTCTTGACAGCTGACCACATTATTGGTAATTTAAAGCTTTTCCAGCAGATACTAACCTCCGCATATCAGGTTGCAGGAGAGGATTATTTGGTCACTCTGGGAGTGACGCCTACATATCCCGCAACCGGGTACGGATATACCCGGCGCGGCGATTTGGTTGGCAGGTATCAGGATTTGGATGTTTTTCAAGTCCGGGAATTCACCGAAAAACCAGATCTCCCGGAAGCGGAACGAATGCTTTCCAGCGGGGAGTATGCCTGGAATTCAGGAATGTTTTTCTGGCGGACAGAGGTCATACTTAATGAAATCTCTCGCCAGATGAGTGAGCTTTCCTCTCAACTTAAAGTTATAACGGAAGCCTGGGGAACACCTGACCAGGACAGCGTGATCAGGAAAGTATGGCCTGATATTAAGCCGGAAACAATAGATTTCGGCATTATGGAAAATGCTGGCAAGGTGGCAGTCATTCCTGCCGCTGATTTAGAATGGAACGATGTGGGCAGTTGGGAAGCCCTCTTTGACGTAATGCCTGCTGATGCGGATGGAAATGTTTTTCAGGGAGGTGAACACATTTCCCTGGATACTTCCGGAGTGTTATTATATACAGCGGATAATCCCAGAACGGTGGTAACCATCGGTGCCCAGGATTTAATTGTAGTTGATACTGGTGATATTCTACTTATCTGTGATCGGGACCGGGCCCAGGAAGTCCGCCAGATTGTTAAGCGGCTCGAAAGCGCGGGACGTTCAGAGCTAACATAAAGGTGATCGAAGTGTCTCCTGTTGTTTGAGAAAGGAAATTTTATTGTTTTACTAAGCTTGGAGGTCGGATTTGAAGGCGTATTGTGTGAAGTGTAAAGAAAAATGTGAAATGGTTTCCCCAACTGCGGTGTTTACCGCGACCGGTACACCCGGGACACGGGGAACTTGTTCGGTTTGTGGAACAAATATGTTCCGGATGGGCAAAACTGAAGCTCATGAAGGAATGACTCCACCAGAGATTACCAAGCGGAAAACAAAAAAAGAAAAGCCCCGCAGTGGAAAATTGGTGATTGTTGAGTCTCCTGCAAAAGCCCGCACCATCAGCCGCTACCTTGGAAAAGATTTCAAGGTAACAGCTTCTGTCGGACATATCAGGGATTTATTGAAATCCAAGTTATCCGTTGACCTGGAGAATAATTTTGAACCCCGTTATCGGGTTCCAAATGAAAAACGGGACGTGGTGAAAGAACTGATAAAGTTAGGCAAGGAAGCAGAGGAGATTTACCTGGCGACCGATCTTGATCGGGAAGGGGAGGCAATTGCCTGGCATTTAATGGAAGCAGCTGAACTGGAACCGGAACGGACCAAAAGGGTTGTTTTCCACGAAATTACCCGATCAGCAATTGAGTCAGCATTTGCGGACCCGATTGGGCTTAATATGAATCTGGTAAATGCGCAGCAGGGCCGCAGGATTCTTGATCGGCTGGTTGGATTTCAGATAACCCCGATTTTATGGGCAAAGGTTCGGGGCGGTTTATCTGCAGGTAGAGTGCAGTCTGTCGCGCTGCGATTAATTGTGGACCGGGAAAGGGAAATTGAAGCTTTTGTAGCAGAAGAATACTGGTCAATTGATGCCGAACTTCGTCCTCTGGATAATGATAAAAGCATGACCTACCTAGCCAAACTTACTCACCTGGATGGGAATAAATTACAGGTCAGTTCCAATGAATCCCTTGAGCCAATTTTGAAAGATATGGGCACAGCCAACTATGAAGTGCGGAAAATCCGGCGGGGAACCCGGGAACGCAAGCCTTATCCACCGTTTATTACCAGCACACTGCAGCAAGATGCTTCCAGGCAGTTGAATTTTTCTGCAAAAAAGACCATGGCTATTGCCCAGCAGCTTTACGAAGGAATTGATGTTGGTAATGGTGGTGAGACCGGCCTGATTACCTATATGAGAACTGATTCAACGAATGTTTCCGATGGTGCTCAGAAAAGTACCCGGAAATTTGTTCAAAATGCATATGGTGAGGAGTATGTTCCCGCGAAAATTCCGCATTATGCAACAAAAGCCAAACGGGCCCAGGAAGCTCATGAAGCAGTCCGGCCGACGTCGGTAAGCCGAACGCCGAAGGCGCTTAAGTCATACCTTAGCAACACCCAGTACAAATTATACAAATTGATCTGGCAGCGATTTGTCGCTTCCCAGATGTCCGTTGCAGTATACGATACGATAAATGTCATTGTGGGTGCAGACGGTTCAGTTCATACCTACGTCCTCAGGGCATCCGGGTCGAAGGTGAAATTCCCCGGATTCCTGAAAGTATATAACCGAAACAACGGAAAATCCTCCCAAGCCGAGAAAGACCTGGAGCGAATTCCGGAAAATCTGAAAGAAGGTCAGCCGCAGAAATTAATTGATCTGTTTCCAGAACAACATTTTACAAAACCCCCTGCCCGATATTCCGAAGCTTCTCTGGTCAGCGCGCTGGAGCAAAATGGAATTGGCCGCCCTTCCACTTATGCACCGACAATGGGAACCCTACAGCAGCGCGGATATGTAGTGAGAGATGGACGGCGGATGTTTCCAACCGAAATTGGCTTTATTGTCAATGATCTGGTTTCAGAGTATTTTCCCTCTATTGTAGATATTGGGTTTACAGCCCAGATGGAAGAGGATCTGGATCAAGTTGCTACCGGTAGTGAACAGTGGCAGGAAATTGTGGGTGAATTCTACGGACCGTTTTCCGAATTGCTTGAAATTGCAAAACGGGAAATGCCAAAAATTGAGCCCAGTCTAGAACCTGTTGGCAGAGCATGTCCAAAATGCGGTCATGATCTGGTACAAAAATGGGGACGGTTCGGGCTATTTATTGCCTGTAGTGATTATCCCAATTGTAAACATACAGAGCCCTGGCTGGAAAAAATCGGTGTGACTTGTCCTGATGATGGGGGGGAATTGATAGAACGTCGGACAAGAAAGGGCAGAACATTTTACGGCTGCGAAAATTATCCCAAATGTGAATTTTCCTCCTGGAAAAAACCGCTGCCGGAGCCCTGTCCTAGCTGCGGTGGATTGTTAGTAGCTGCGAACAAAAACCATGCCCGATGCATAGTATGTAACCTGGAGTTTAAATTTGATGAGATCCAGAAAGAAACCGGATAATCATCAAGATTGATTTAATTGCAGCAAGCGGTGGAATTATTTATTCCATCGCTTGCTTTTTAAATCCGAGCAATAGAGGATTCATCCTGGGTGGTAAGCTATGGAAAAGGATTAAATCCGGATTTCTTTGATTGGAAGAAACCTATTCAATAATGGCATAGACCTTGCATCTATAGGTTTGAGGTACCAGAATAGTTGATAACGTTGCAGGAAAACCGTCTCTCGTCTACAATATCAATATCTGGCCTCCAGTTGCTTCAAATTTCATTATCACATGGAGATTGATTATGGATAAAATCCAGGACAATTTTAAGAAAGGTTTTAACAGCCCTCCGATTATGGCTGTAATCGGAATCGTAGTGGGGATCATTCTAGGTCTAACGTATGGGTGGGTGATATCCCCTGTAGAATTCGTGGATGGCACAATCCCCCAGTTGAGAGAGGATCTAAAAATAGATTACCTGCGTATGACTGTAGATTCCTATGCCTTACATCAGGATGCAGCCCTGGCAGAAGAGCGCTATGACCGTCTTGGTGAGGAGGCTTCGACCTATTTATCTGAGGTGGAGTTTAACCCTTCAGGGCAATTGATCAGCGATATTGACTCTTTCCGAGATGTGGTAGAGCTGACGTACCTGACAGACCAGCTCGAGGACCTGGCGCTTGATGAAGAGCCTAGTAACAATCTGCTTAAGTGGGCCTTGCTGATCACCGTTGTATTTGCAGGCGCGTTAGTTATCAGGTATTTCCTCGGAAAGCGGACTGCCGAGAATGCAGCTCCTAAAACCGCTGTCAGCATGGCACAGGAAATCACCTCGAAAATCGATTCCACTAATTTTGATGAGCGGGGAGAATCTCCCCCCATGCATCAATTTGTGACGACCTATGTGTTGGGAGACAATCTTTTTGACGACTCCTTCAGCATAGAATCCGCAGCCGGTGAATTCCTGGGAGAGTGTGGTGTAGGAATTTCCGAAGCGATAGGTGTGGGGGAACCAAAAAGGGTTACGGCTTTTGAGGTTTGGCTGTTTGACCAGAATGATATCAAGACGGTTACTAAAGTCCTGATGAGCGGCCACGCATTTTATGATGATGTTATCCGGTCAGAACTGGAAAAGAAAGGTGAACCGGTCCTGGCAGATCCGGGAGTGGAGTTTGTCCTGACAACCAACAATCTGCGCATTATCGGACGGGTAATGGATATGGGATACGGAGAAGGCCCTCTGCCAGAGGAAAGCTTCTTTGACCGGCTGTCCATTGAGTTGTCTGTCTGGCCCAATGATGGGGCTGCAGTTGAATCGGAAGCATTTGATTTTGACGAATTCTAGATTGTGGTAAGAAACCAAAGGCTCCCGGAGCTTTGAAAGCTCCGGGAGCCTTTTTTGTTTAACAATTCGAGGGTTCTTATTGATTAATCAATCGAAATAATCTTTAGCTCAAATTCCCCACCGGGAGTTTTGATATTCACTGTGTCTCCAACCTGCTTTTTCAGCAAAGCGTTGCCAATAGGAGAGACATGAGATATTTTATTCTGGTCCGGATCTGCTTCCTTGCTTCCCACCAGGTAGTAGGTCTCAGGAGGGAAGTCCTCTTCCTGCACAGTGACTTTACATCCTACACTGACAGTATCCTGCCCGTTTGATTTATCTGCGGCAATTATTGCAAAATTGAGTATGTATTTGATTTCCAGAATTTTACCTTCCAGAAATCCCTGGTCTTCCTTGGCTTTATGGTAGTCAGCGTTTTCAGATAAATCGCCCATCTCAATTGCTGCTTTCAGTCTGGCAGCAAGCTCAATCCGCCGCGGTCCTTCCAGTTCTTCAAGCTCTATTTGAAGCTTGGTTTTTCCTTCTTTTGTTAAATATATTTTTCTTTTGTCCTGCATGTTGTCCTAATCCTTTATTAAGATTACCTTATGGTCTCTGGGTTGGATCAAATAGCTTTTGATGTTCGTCAATCGCAAATCGGTCTGTCATACCCGCAATATAATCACAGATGGATCTCTCTAAACCTTTTTTCTCAATCTTGGTCTGAATGTGATTTGGAAGCATTAGCGGATCTTTCTGGTAAGCAGTAAAGAGATTGCTAATGATCCGTTCCGCTTTGACCTGCATACGTATGACACGATGATTTTGGTAGAGATTCTTATATAGAAAATCTTTCAATTCCCGGTTATTTTGCTTCATGTGATCACTAAAACCAATCACGTTGTGGGGTAGTTTTTGGAGACTTTCCACAGAACTAACCCCGCTTTGCTGGATTTTCTTATCTGTGCTTTTGATTACATCTTCAACCTCAAGTCCAATCATCCGCCGGATAATCCTGTTGCGGTCTAGTTCGGTCAGTTCGCTCCCTTTCCAACCGACACTTTCCACCAGGATTTTCCAAATAGCCAGATCCTCAAGCATGGAGACAGATATCAAACCCGACCGTAATCCGTCGTCCAGGTCGTGGGCCGAATAAGCAAGCTCATCTGCCGCATTGGCAATCTGTGCCTCAAGGTGGCCCCGCAGGTCAGGGTCATAATCGTTCGCGTCAGAGACGTCATACTCAGTTTCATGTTTTACGATACCTTCCCGGGTTTCCCAGGTTAAGTTAAGTCCTGGAAAATCTTGAAAGCGATTTTCAAGTTTGGTGACAATCCGCAGGGATTGTTTGTTGTGATCAAATCCTCCCTGGTCTTTCATCAAATGGTTCATAATCTTCTCCCCCGAGTGACCAAAAGGAGAGTGGCCCAAATCATGGGCAAGACAGATGGCTTCTTCGAGGTCTTCATTAGCGCCCAGGGCCCGGGCTATTGTGCGTCCAATTTGTGCTACTTCGAGGGTATGAGTTAATCGGGTGCGGTAATAATCGCCTTCTGCGTTGAGGAATACTTGTGTTTTGTATTCCAGCCGGCGAAAAGCGGTTGTGTGCAGAATTCGATCCCGGTCACGCTGGAACGCTGTCCGGTATATGGGGGTGGAATCCGGGTATTTGCGTCCTTTACTGTCCTTGCTGCGTATTCCATAGGGGGCCAGACAAGAATTTTCCTTTTCTTCCCTCATTTCTCTTGTAATTATCATATTATTCCTCGTTTCACCGGCATAAATGAGCAAATCCAGTTTAATGCAGGGATAGTACTCTGTCAACCTGAGCTTATTTTTCCGAAGATTCAATCTGATTTGTCAGATTAATAATTTCGCCATAATAGTTTTTAAGGGCTTGGTGCGCAAGATGATTCTTTTCGTTTTCCGACCGGATAAACCGGGTATATGGTGCAATTGTATCTTTAATCTCCTGCAGCCCCCGCTCAATTTCTTGATTGAAGTGAGTTGATAAGGAATCTGTTAGCTGACTGCGCATCGCTTTAACTTTTACCCGCATATCTTTTTTTGCATTTCTCCGGCGAGTGGGGATGATGAATAAGCCCAGAGCTGCCATGGCTCCTGCCAGTAGAATGCCGGTAACATCAGCGGCCATTGTCGTTGCCAGTACTGTAACCAGGGTTCCCAAACCAACTGCTCCCGCGCTTATTGCAGCTGTTGCCGCAACAGCATTTTGAGCACTGCGGGCGATTTGATCTGCTTCCCGGGTTTTATCATAGCTTTCTACTACCCGAGTTGCCTCTTTCTGGATGCTGTTAATCAATCTTTCCCGGTCGTAAATAAAATTTCCGATATCCCCGACCATTCTGCCTTTGTGTTTCTGACGTCCCTCTGAAATATGACTGGTAATGGCTTGCCACTGCCGTAAATTGGCATCAACCAGCCAGTCGATAATCGCGGTTACTTTTTGTTCAATTTGAGCCGGGAGATCGGCAACTACCATCTCCTCATAATCTTTCTGAATTTTTTCTTTTTTCAGCAAATCAAGAATCCTGCCCAGCCGGATGTACTCTGTGAAGAAATCCTCACCGCGCTGTTCCAGCTCCAACAGGACCTTGACGATGTCCGACATCCTGAGCTGGAAACTTTCCAGCATATCCTTCCGGAAGATGATCACCTGGTCTTCCACGTCCTTGATTAAATCCAGATCACCCTGGAGTAATTTCAACCGATGGTCAAAAAACTCTGCATACTGATTGGATAAATGTTTGCCTACGCCAAGCGGGTTGAGCAGTTTAAGCTGTACCCGGCTTTCCTGATCCAGGGTTGTAACGATATAGGATTCCAGCGCTTCAAATCGGCTTTCCTTCCACACCTCCGGGTTTCCCTGTTTGGCATTGAGTGCCTGTTTGGCGCTGATTGGAAAAATGTCAGGTGTGGTTTTGAGCGTTGTTTTAGCATTTTCTGCCACAAAATCAAAGATTTCTTCCAGCGCTTCGGGAGATTGCAAAATGTCGATTTTATTGATAACCAGGACCACCTTTTTGCCCCAGGAACGGATTTTTTCCAGAAATATCCTTTCACTTTCGGTAAAAGGACGGTCGGCAGAGGTGACAAACAGGATTAGATCTGACCGGGGGATAAAGAGGGAAGTGATTTCCTCGTGTTCCCGGATGATCGCATTAGTTCCGGGTGTGTCTACAATGCTGATTTCTTTAAGAAAATCCGCATCGAAGGTTAAACCCTCAACGTTTTCTGAGAGGCTGGATTTTTCTTTTTCCTCTCCGTACCGCAGGATGTTCACTTTTGTGGTTGTGGGGGTTACACCTTCTGCAAGAATATTATCTCCCAGCAGGGCGTTGATAAAAGCGCTCTTTCCAGCATTAAATTCGCCTACCACAACCAGTAAAAAGAAATCGTCCAGCTGACGGATGGATTCGGTTAAAGCTGCTTGATCTTCTTCTTTTATTCCATATTCAGCTAACGAGAGCCGGAGTCGGTTTAAGAGATCCCGCTCCTGTGTCAGAAGCTGCTTTTGTGTTTTCGATAAGATATCCATTCATCCTCATTGATTTTAAAGGTGGTATCCATTATAACCGATACGTTTTGTGCGTTATCTGTGGAAAGCGGGGTGAGTAAAAATCTAAAAAGCTAGCTGTGCAGGATTGTGCCTGTAGTATCTCCACCAAGGATAGATTGAACCCTTCCCGGATCTTCACCTGAGAAAATGACTGTTTCCAGGGCTGGAAGTTTCTCACTGAGCTGAAGCATTTTTTTCACTTTCGCTTCCATCCCGCCTGTAACATCGGGTGCTCCGGATTTTTGGATTATTTTTTGGAGAGTGGGCAGGTTAGCTGGTGTGATTTCCTTAACCAGGGAAGTACAGTCCGGATAATCTTCCCACACCCCCGGATCCTTTCCAGCAAGCAGGATGCGCTCCGGTTTAAACTGAAGCGCTAAATGATAAAACAGGTCTTCAGTGGACAGGATAGTGCCCCCACGACCAGTATCAAAGACCACATCGCCATATATAACAGGCAGCAGCCCCTTCCTTAAAGTGGACTGCAGAGGTTCGAGGTCCCAGGTAATAATTTTCCGTTCTTGGGTGATTACGCTAGCAGAGGGAGGAAACGCAAGTGCAGATATTCCTGCTTCTATTAATGAATCGAGCACGATTCTGTTTAATAAGGATGCATCGTACCTGACTTCAGCAAAACCCCGCCATTCCTCTGGAGTGTGTACGCCGTTGAAGGTTCCGTGTTTTTTTCCAGAAATATGTCCAAATGATCCTGAACCGTGTCCCAGAATAATTTGCAACCGGGGGTTATTGTGAAGAGAATTGGCTATCTCCCTGACAATGCGATTGATCACATCCCGACGCGGGGAACGGGCGGTGAGTTTGTCGGTGATAAGTGATCCACCGAGTTTTAGAAAAACTAATTGATTTCCAGAGTGGTTTGGTTCGATATTCTCCATAAAGGTATTGTAGTCAGGGGTTGAGGTAGGGTCAAGAGATGGAAACAGGGTTAGTTCAGTTGTCACCCTGTTATAAGTTGTTTGTCAGGATTGTTTCCCGGCGAAATTTTGATTATTACCCTGGAATTTTGGTGGATGGGATAGTGGAGTTAAGTGTATAAGCTGCACCGGATTTGGTTAATGCCTCGGTGATTTGATCTGTTTCCTCATCCACCAGAGCAATGATATTTCCCCCCAGTCCTCCGCCGGATAATTTTGCCCCCAATGCACCGGCTTGTCTTGCGGTTTCCACAAGTAAATCTAATTCAGGGGTGGAAACTCCCAGTTCCTGCAGCAGAATATGGTTTTCGTTCATCAGCGGACCAAGATCCGCTGGAGAGCCGGCATCTATCAGGTCTTTGGCCGTTTTTGAAATCTCGCCAATAGACTTAAATATCGAATCGTACCGATCAGGATCATTAATCCAATTTTTCCGAACTCGCTGAACCGCCTCCCGTGTATGTCCGGGAATCCCGCTCCCAGCGATCAGGATTGAAAAAGGTTCACCGATTGAGAGAAATTCAAACGGTTCGCCCCTTACATAATAGACGGGTTTTTGATGGGCAATGACTGTATTATCAATTCCAGAGGGAGTGCCATGGTGGATCTTTTCCACTTCAAAAGTGAGGTCAGAGACCTGTTCATCTATCAGTCTCTGACCTAAAAATGCAGAGAGTGCCCGGATTAAAGCCGCCGACACGGCTGCTCCCGAGCCCAACCCTGATGCAGTTGGAATGGTTGAAGAAATCTGAATTTTGCAGGCTGGAATTTCCTCCGGATTTTTATTCCCCACAACTGCCATAACAGCCGCCCGCAGAGGATGATCCGGATCCAACTCACTAACAGAGGAAGAGAGGGAGATGTCTGGAGCATCAATTTGAATTTCACCAGAGATTCCATCGATTACGGCCTTGACACTGGCCCTGGTCTGGATAGAAGAGACAGGGACGGCAATCGCAGGTTCGCCATAAACGACTGCGTGTTCGCCAAACAAGATAATTTTTCCGGGAGCAGTTGCAGTAAAAGCAGGCATTGATTAATAAATGTAAAATATCATCAGGATGGTGAATGACCAGAGCAGGATCGCCCCTTGAAGTGGACGATCGGTGAGGGCAATGTCCTCCGGCGCCCCTCCTTTTCCAACCTGGATTAAATATAGATAGCGGAAGATCCCATAGAGGACAAAAGGAATGGTCAGCATCATGGAATGATTTTCTGGTAGATTCGGCGCTGAAAAAGTATACAGGCTGTAGGCCATGATGGTGGTTCCGGAAACGATATTAATCAGCTGGTCCAGCAGCCCAATCGAGTATCCATCAAGGGCAGGTCGCGACTCGTTGGAATTATCGATTTGTAATACCAGTTCAGCCCGCCGTTTCCCCAAACCGATAAATAAAGCAAATAAGGATGTTACAACGTACAACCAGGGAGAAAAGCGTTTCACCTCAATTAAGGTAACACCAGCTGTCACCCGCAGGATATAAAAAGATGCCAGTACAAGCACATCGATCAAGGGGACATGTTTCAACCAGGAGGAATAAAACAAGTTCAGGGTTAAGTAGACGGCACAGATTCCAAAAAAAGCTGGTGAAAGTTTATATGCCAGTGGAAGTGAAACCAGAATTAATCCAATTCCAGCAGCCCAGGCGGCTGATATTGGAAGTTTGCCCGAGGCAATCGGGCGCTGCTTCTTTTTCGGGTGGTTTTGATCTGTTTCAAGATCTGCAATATCGTTAATGATATAAACAGCGCTGGCGATCAAACTAAACAGGATTGCTCCGGCCAGCGTGTGAAGAAAGGCGCTTTGGTCCAGCAGTTTCCGGTCAAAGACCAGGGCGGTAAAAATGAATAGGCTCTTGACCCACTGTTTCGGACGCATTGATTTAATCAAGGCTGCAATCATAATGAAATAATAGCACGATTTAGAGGGGGGTGGTAGGGATTGTAAGTGTACCTCCCTCAAATCAGGGGGCATGTTAAAATAGAAGGCATGGCGAATAACAAGCGAATGGATCAGATTCTGGTAGAAAGGGGACTGGTCAATAATCTAGAAGAAGCTAAACGCTTTATTATGGCTGGTAAAGTTCGTCACCTGGGGCAGGTGGTTATGAAAGCCTCGCAAAAAGTTAATGATGTGGACGAAATAACCCTTATCCAGAATCCAAAATACGTTTCCCGGGGCGGGGAGAAGCTGGGAGCAGCTTTTACCCAATTTCCATTGACTGTCAGCGATCGGGTATGTGCTGATGTTGGAGCCTCTACAGGAGGTTTCACCGACTGCCTGCTGATCAATGGCGCTTCCAGGGTTTATTCGATTGATGTAGGCTATGGTATTTTGGATTGGCGGCTCCGGAATGATCCCCGGGTTGTAGTTATGGAACGGACCAATGCCCGATTCCTGGCATCTTTGCCTGAACCAGTGGAATTCATCACCGTGGATGTGTCGTTTATCTCGTTGAAAAAAATCCTCCCAGTGATCAGCAATTGGTTTCCGACTGGAGGAGGAGAAGTGGTGGTATTAATTAAACCTCAATTTGAGGCGACAAGGGAGGAAGCTGCCCGGGGAGCAGGCGTGATTCGTGATCCGGAAATCCACCAACGGATCTTAACCGAGATATTGAGCTCGGCTTGTGAAGGTGGCTATCAAGTCAATGGACTGATCCGATCTCCCCTTTTTGGGCCGGAAGGGAATACAGAATTCCTGGCCTGGTTGTCGTTTCCCAGTGAACAAAGTCCAAAGGAACCGATCCAAACCCATATATCACCCCTGTTTTAATCATTCTGATCTAGTTTAACTTAAAGGAAAACGGCAATAATGCAAATGATTACCAGGGACCGCATGTTTTACAAGTTTTCATTATATGGATTTCTTAAAAACTTGCGGTTTTTTGATCCCTTCATCTTACTTATTTTCCGATCCTACGGATTATCATTTTTACAGATAGGTATTTTGTATTCCATCCGGGAAGTTGCCACCAATATTCTTGAGATTCCGACTGGCGTCATTGCTGATTCATTTGGCAGAAGACGGTCCATGGTCGCGGCTTTTTTGTCTTACATTACCTCTTTTTTGATCTTTTATTTTCTAAAAGACTTCATTTTCCTGGCTCTGGCCATGGTGATGTTTGCATTCGGGGAGGCTTTTCGTTCGGGAACCCATAAAGCGTTAATATTTGAATATTTGAATATTCAAGGAATCAGTGATCTGAAAGTTGCCTATTACGGTTTAACCCGCAGCGCTTCCCAATTTGGATCAGCACTTAATGCCCTGATTGCCGCTGCTCTAATATTTTACACCGGCAGCTACCGGGTGATGTTCCTGGCTTCCACTGTTCCCTATCTGTTGGATCTGTTAAATGTAATGTCCTATCCGAAAAGCCTTGATGGAGAATTACATCGGGCAAAGAAAGGCGAGATCTGGAGTCAGGTAAAAACAACATCTCATGAATTTATCCGGATATTTTCAGACAGATCGGTTATGAAAGCAATATTAAACAGCGCTAGTTTTTCGGGCGTATTTAAATCCGCGAAGGATTATTTACAGCCGATACTGGCCGTGTTGGCCATTTCCGCTTCTGTTTTTACTGGCCTGGAAGATACCCAACGGGAGGCAGTTATCATCGGTTTGGTTTATTTCGGGATTTACTTTCTCACCAGTATAGCATCCCGGAGGGCTTATCAATTCAGCGAAAGATTTAGCAGTTTATCACAGGCTGTAAATTTCACTTATTTGCTCGGAGCAGGGATGTTGATTCTCGCTGGAGTGACAGCCAATCTGCAGATTATCACGCTGTCGGTAGTTTGTTTTCTCGGTTTATTTATGATTAACAACATTCGCCGCCCAATCAATGTCGGGATCATCAGTGATCAAATTTCATCCAAGGTTATGGCGTCAGGCCTATCAACAGAATCTCAGTTCACAACGATTTTCTCAGCCATCGTGGCCCCCCTGCTGGGGTTTCTGGTGGATAGTTTCGGTGTAGGGAACGGGATTACTCTGATAGGAACAGGAATGATAGCTATATTTTTGCTGGTTCGAGTAAAGTAAGGCGAGACAATATATTCAGGATTCCCCTGAAATATTTCCAAGGCTCTGATACATCGGGTATACTATGCCCTGTTTATGGATATAAATAGAATACGAAATTTTTCAATTATCGCTCATATAGATCACGGCAAATCTACTTTGGCTGACCGGCTGCTGCAGATTACCGGTACGGTATCAGCACGGGATATGGCAGACCAGGTTTTGGATGATATGGATCTGGAGAGGGAGAAGGGAGTGACCATCAAAGCCTCTGCTGTTCAAATGAAATATACAAGCCTGGATGGTCATGAATATGAATTGAATTTGATTGATACCCCCGGGCATGTAGATTTCGGATATGAAGTCTCCCGGGCATTGGCAGCCTGTGAAGGGGCTCTGCTGGTTGTGGATGCTGCGCAGGGAATGGAAGCTCAAACTATAGCAAATATGTATGCTGCCCTGGAAGCAGATCTGGAAATTATACCAATCCTTAATAAAATTGACCTGCCGGCTGCCAGACCTGATGAGATTGCTCAAAATATTTGCGATTTGTTGGGAACTCCTCCTGATTCCATTCTCCGGATTTCTGCCAAAGATGGAGAAAACATTCAGCCTGTGCTTGAAAAAATCATTCAGGAGATCCCGCCTCCTGAAGCCCATCCGGGAAATCCGTTGAGGGCTTTGATCTTTGATTCCCATTACAATTCATACCAAGGTGTTGTTGCATATATCCGGATATTTGATGGAATAATCAACAAGAAGGACAAGCTGCACCTGATGGCTGCCGGTAAAGATGTGGAACCATTTGAACTGGGAGTTTTCTCGCCGGCAATGACGCCAATGGAGATCCTCTATCCAGGAGAGGTAGGGTATATCGCAACTGGATTAAAATCAGTTCATGATTGCCGGGTTGGCGACACCATTACCTATGCGGACCCCCCTGCTTTGCAGCCCCTGCCGGGGTATATCCAGGCAAAACCGATGGTTTTTGCCGGTTTCTTCCCGGTGATTAACGAGGAGTATGGGAATTTGCGGGATGCCCTGGAAAAATTGCAGCTGAATGATGCTGCCCTGGTTTTTGAACCAGAATCCTCCCCGGCCCTCAATTTGGGATTTCGGTGTGGTTTCCTGGGGATGTTCCACATGGAAATTATCCAGGAAAGACTGGAACGGGAATATAATCTGGATATCATCGCGACTGCCCCCTCTGTAAAATATCGCACTCTATTGAGGAGCGGGGAAGTAATTGAGATTGATTCACCAGCGGATTTACCTGATCGGAGCCTTGTTGAAGAAATCCAGGAACCCTGGATGGATTTGCAGGTATTTCTGCCCCTGGAGTATTATGGGTCGGTTATGGAATTGGTGACCACGAGAAGGGGAACTTATCTTAGCCAGCATTACCCGTCCCCTTCGCGAGTGCAGCTTAATTTTCAGATTCCGCTCTCTGAATTGATTGTGGATTTTTTTGATTATTTAAAATCAGCCACCCGGGGATATGCTTCTATGGATTATTCCTTTGCCGGCTACCGAAAAGAGAATCTGGTTAAATTGGAGATTCTTGTCAATGGAGAGCCGGTGGATGGCATGGCATCTATAGTGCACCGGGATAAAGCTTACCGGAAGGGGAAGGTTCTCGTCAACAGATTAAAAGAAATCATTCCTCCCCACCATTTCGCTGTGCCGATTCAGGCTTCGGCAGGGGGAAAGATAATTTCCCGGACAGATGTGAAGGCCCTCCGCAAGGATGTCACTGCAAAACTTTATGGAGGAGATGTGACCAGGAAGAGAAAATTACTAGAGAATCAAAAAGCAGGCCGGAAAAGACTGAAAAGAGTAGGCAATGTTGACCTCCCCCAAGAAGCTTTTATGGCTGTTCTGAGACTTGATGATGACTAAAGTGAAGGTAAACAAAGTTCAACTCAGGCTGGTATTTGGGATCATGATCAGTATTGCAGCGCTTGCTGTCCTGATCTGGATTGTTGATGGGAAACAAGTCCTTTCTGCCCTGAAACAGGTGAATTTGATCTGGATTGCGCCGGTTCTGGTTCTGTTATTTGTATCCCTCATGACCCGGGCAGCAGCCTGGAGGATAATATTGAAGAACAGGATTTCATTTGGGAAGTCCTTTCTGATTTTGAATGCAGGGTACTTTGTAAATACGATATTTCCTTTCAGGATAGGTGAGGTAGCAAGGGGTTTTATGTTAATCCCTTCAGGATTCACTTTCTGGGAGGCTTTTCCCACTATTCTCCTGGAACGAATGTTTGATATCGTTTTTGCCGTCTGCCTGTTTCTGACAGGGCTGACGTTTGTATTAAATTTCTCTCAGGGAATTGTGTATGCATCCGTTTTGGGGGGCCTGGTTCTGCTGGGATTTGGAATTTTGTTTTTCCTGGTAAAGAATCAGGATCAGGTATTGGCATGGTTGGAGAGGATATCCCTTCCCTGGCCCCAGGTTCAAGACTGGTTGACTAAACAGCTGCGATCAATTCTTTCCGGACTGGTTGTCCTCAAAGATTTGGGGCAGTTCATGAAAGCTTTTTCTTTTATGTTTTTAAGCTGGGGGATCGCCATTTTGTATCAATATCTCCTGTTGAAAGCATTTATCCCGGATGCGCGGTTGATCTGGGCTGTGTTTGCGCTGGGATCCCTTGCGTTGGGGGTGTCCGTGCCCTCATCTCCTGGTAACATTGGTTTATACGAGGTAAGTATTACTCTGGCATTAACAGCCTTTGGCGTGGACCAATCAGCAGCCTTCACTTATGCGCTTACCAGCCATATCTTAAGTCTGGCAATGACAACCCTGTTAGGCTCCTTTGCTTTGGTACGGGAAGGATATGCTCTGCGGGACATCTGGCAGTTCAGTCAACAGCAGAGAAAGGAAGAAAACCTATGAGCAAGAGTACTTTGATAACCGGTGGAGCAGGTTTTATCGGGATTAATTATGCGGCACGTCTGCTCAGCCGGGGTGATCAGGTGATCATTTTTGATAATTTGTCACGTGCCGGGACTCCCGGAAATATTGAGTGGCTCAAGAGTACTTACGGGGAGGACTCATTCCAACTTATTGTCGGAGATGTCCGTGATGCTGATGGGGTTAAGTCTGCCATTGAGTCAGCCGACCTGGTCCTGCACCTGGCTGCCCAGGTCGCCGTGACAACATCAGTTATCGACCCCAGGACTGACTTTGAGGTGAATGCCCTGGGTACCCTGAATGTTTTAGAGGCAGCCCGCCAATCTCCAAAGCAACCTCCGGTTTTATATGCTTCGACAAATAAAGTTTATGGCGACCTTGAAGATGTGGAAGTTGATGAAGGAGAGAGTAGTTATTATTTTCCAAATCATCCGGACGGAATCCCGGAGACCCAAACCCTGGATTTTCATTCTCCTTACGGTTGCTCGAAAGGGGCGGGAGATCAATATGTGCGGGATTATCACCGCATTTTTGGTTTGCAAACAGTGGTGTTCCGTCAAAGCTGTATTTATGGACCCCATCAATTTGGTATCGAAGATCAAGGCTGGGTGGCTTGGTTTGTGATTGCTGCTGTCACAGGCCGGCCGATCACGATTTACGGTGATGGCAAACAGGTTCGGGATTTATTGTATGTGGATGATTTATTAACCGCATATGACCAGGCAGCCGTGCATATTGATAAGATTGCGGGACAAATATATAATATTGGTGGCGGGAAAAACAATACCCTGTCCATCTGGAAGGAATTCGGCCCTCTACTGGAAAAAGAACTGGGGCAGAAGATACCGGTCTCCCGGGAAACCTGGCGTCCTGGAGATCAACGGGTATTTATAGCTGACATCGGAAAGGCAAGCAGGGATTTTGGATGGGTGCCTGAAATAGATGTGGAAACTGGAATCCGAAAACTATTTGACTGGGTGCGCGCTAACCAGGATTTATTCTAGCTGTCCCTGGAAGAAACCGTTTAAGGCATTGACTGATCAACATCGATGAAAATATTAACCGTTCTCACCTATTACCGGCCGCATACCAGCGGACTGACCATTTATGTTGAGCGGCTGACAAAGTCGCTTGTTCAGCTTGGTCACGAGGTTACAGTGCTGACCTCTCAATTTGAAAAAGACCTGCCCCGGGAAGAAGTGCAGGATGGGGTCAGGATTGTCCGCGCCCCAGTATTGTTCCGGGTCAGTAAAGGTGTGATTATGCCTACCTTCGGGTGGTTGGCCTGGAAATTGGTCCTGGGTCATGATCTTGTTCATCTGCACCTTCCCCAATTTGATGCAGCCGGAGTGGCTCTGCGCGGCCGCTTGTTAAAGAAACCAACCTTTATTACCTATCATTGTGATCTCAAGCTGCCGAAAAGCCCCATAAATTGGACCATCAACAGTGTTGTTCATTTGATGAACTACCTGGCCGGGATGCTGTCAGATAGAATCGGTGCCTATACAGATGATTTTGCTTCACATTCTCCTTACCTGCAGCGTTTTTCTGACAAGGTCCGGGTGATATTGCCGCCGGTTACAATGCCAAAGGTTCCAGCAAAAAAAGTGAATGATTTTCATCAGATCAATAATCCCCGGGGATTATCACCGGTTATTGGCATGGCAACCCGTTTTGCTTCTGAAAAGGGCGTTGAAATTCTTTTGAATGCTCTGCCAAAAGTGATGGAATCTTATCCTGAAGCTACAGTTCTTTATGCAGGCCAGTACCAGGATGTAATGGGTGAACAGGCTTATTACGAGAGACTGCTTCCCAGGATCCGGACTTACCAGGATCAGGGTCAATGGGTATTCCTGGGAATTTTAAACCCGGAGGAGATGGCCCTTTTTTACAAAAACCTGGATGTGCTGGTGGTTCCAAGTTTAAATTCAACAGAAACGTTTGGATTGGTTCAAATTGAAGCCATGATCCAGGGTACACCGTCAATAGCGTCGAATTTGCCTGGTGTTCGTGTGCCGCCCAGATTGACCGGCATGGGAGAGGTAGTGCCTATTGGGGATGCTGATGCGCTGGCTGACGCCATTATTCAAATCGTATCCCAGCCGAAAAAGTATCTGGGATCTCCAGATGAGATCGAGAAACAATTTGATCCGTTGGTGAACGCAGCTGTTCACGAGCAAATTTACCAGGGGTTATTAGAGGATCTGCCTTGAAGGATTATCTGACACTTCATTTGCAGGAGCTGCCATATTTTCGAGCCTTGTTGAGAGCGGTAGAGGCTCGTTTTTATGAGGATATGACATTGCCGGCACCTGTCCTTGATCTGGGATGCGGGGATGGGCATTTCGCATCCATGGCATTTGAGAAACCTCTCGATATGGGGTTGGATCCCTGGTGGGGTCCAATTCTGGAAGCGGCATCAAGAGGTTCTTATAAAACCCTTGTTTGTGCAGACGGCAATAAAATGCCGTATCCCTCCGCGTATTTTTCCAGTGCTGTCAGTAATTCGGTCCTGGAACACATACCGGATTTGGACCCCGTGATCCTGGAGTTGGCCAGGGTACTTAAACTGGGAGCTCCTTTTATATTTTGTGTTCCCAATCATCGGTTCCTGAATACGTTATCTGTGGGGGATTTTTTTGATAAACTAAAACTTCCCGCCTTTGCCGATGCCTACCGGAGATTTTTTAACCGGATTTCCCGCCACTATCATTGTGATTCCCCGGAAATCTGGCGGGATCGACTGGAAAAAGCCGGATTTGAAATCGAAGAATGGTGGCATTATTTCCCACCAGCAGCCCTTCATACCCTGGAATGGGGACACATTTTTGGAATTCCATCCTGGGTGAGTAAAGCTTTATTTGGAAAATGGATTCTAGCTCCTGCCCCGTGGAATTTATTCATCACCCGCTGGATAGTTCAGCGTCATTATGACCTTTCTCCCCGAAATGAGAAGGGAGTATATTCATTTTATTTAACAAGACGGATCAAGTAAACGGAGTCTGCTTTAGAGCAGGTCATTATGGACGAACCAAGTGTTCTGGATTTTGTTCTTGAAAAATTGACGTTCTGGCGGGAGAGTAAAGTAACGATTCCTTCCGCAGATGAAGAACAGCAACCATCTGATTCTGACTTCATCAGAGAACAACGAATAAAACATATCTGGAGGAAAATATTAATTTTTCTTCCTCCCCTATTTGCACTCACAGCGCAGATATTCAGTGAACCACCAAATCGATCCCAGGCTCTGGTGATTTTCTTTTACATTTCGGCAGCCGGAAGCCTGCTGTTATTGATAATCTTCCGAGATTGGCAAGTTGAACCATTAATTCCGGAGGCAGAAGAAGCGGGGAGTTTTACTGTCCATTGGGTGTTGTTCGGGATTGGATGCGGGTTTGGCATCCTGGCTTTCTTGATGTTTCTCGGCAACCGATTTACTGGCATCAATGTTTCCTTGTGGGTCATTGCTCTGGTGATGATCTGGAGGTCACTCTGGAAACCAGAAGGTTGGTGGGGGATTTGGAAGTCTGCCTGGAAACGCTTTTGGGAAAGCGGCATTCAGGTCACCCCCTGGTCATTACTGGTTGCAGGAGTCTTTATTCTGGCTGGTTTTTACCGATTTTATCTGCTTGATCAAATACCTCCGGAAATGTTCAGCGATCATGCTGAAAAGTTAATCGATGTGACAGATGTTCTGAGAGGGCAGTTCTTTATTTTCTTCCCCAGAAATACTGGTCGGGAAGCTTTTCAAATGTACCTTACCGCTGCCGCCGCGAAAGTATTCGGCACAGGTGTGTCTTTCCTCAGTTTAAAAATAGGAACCTGCCTGGCTGGAATGTTTACTCTCCCCTTTATTTATTTGCTTGGAAAAGAAATTAAAAACAAGGAAGTTGGATTGCTGGCAATGTTTTTTGCCGGTATTGCCTACTGGCCAAATATAATTTCGCGAGTTGCGCTGCGGTTTGCTCTTTATCCTGCCTTTGCCGCACCGGCCCTCTTTTTTCTGATCCGGGGCTTAAAAAGAAAGCGCTGGAATGATTTTCTTTATGCGGGCCTTGCCCTGGGAATTGGTTTACATGGCTACAGCCCATTCCGAATAGTCCCTGTGGTCGTGGTAGTGACTCTTTTAACTTATTTCTTCCATACAACCTCAAAACAAAATCGGCGTCAAGCAATCATCGCGTTATTGTTGGTTGGATTAATTTCTCTGGTGATTTTCCTGCCTCTGATGCGTTTTGCTACATCCAATTATGATATATTTTCCTATCGGATGCAAACCCGGATGACAGACATAGAAATTCCCTTGCAGGGATCCTCCCTGAGCATCTTTTTTTCCAATTTGTGGAAGGCATTGATTATGTTCCAGTGGGATAATGGACATATCTGGGTTCATTCAATACCGGGTCGACCTGCCCTGGGAATAATTTCGGCCGCCATGTTCAGCCTGGGTATAATCCTGGTCCTGGTGCGATATATTCGAAATAAGCACTGGATGGATTTGGTATTACTTCTATCGATTCCGCTTCTAATGCTGCCGTCAGTTTTGTCAATTGCATTTCCGGATGAAAATCCTTCCCTGAATCGAACTGCCGGCGCGCTGATCCCTGTCTTTATTGTGATCGGCATAGCGGTGGAAAACCTGTATGTAAATATCAAATCCGGATTTCCCACCCGCTGGGGCAAATGGGTATCCTTGGCTGCTGTTTTACTGCTTCTAGCAGGAAGTGCAAAAATAAATGCTCAGCTTGTATTCGTTGATTATTACCAGCAATTTAAGACTAATGCCTGGAATACCTCTGAAATTGGTCAAGTCATTTACCAGTTTTCTGAGACTATCGGTGATGAAGATCAAGCCTGGGTAGTTCCCTATCCCCATTGGGTGGATACCCGGCTAGTCGGCATTCAGGCAGTGCAGGAAGTCAAGGACTTTGCCCTTTGGCGTGATGATATCAGTTTGACAATTGATGTCGCAGTCCCCAAACTCTTTATTTATAAACCAGAGGATCTAGACACCTATGAAGTTCTCCAAGACCTCTATCCTGATGGAACTAATAAAATTTATCATTCTGCGGTTGAGGGCAGGGATTTTATGCTTTATTATGTTTTCCGGTAATACTCTGGATTCGGTAGTTTATGGACAATAAACCAAGTACTGATATTAACCGCTGGCTGGTAGGCATATTGCTGATCGTAATTTTGATCGCAGGTGGATATTTAAGGTTTGTCGGCCTGGATTGGGATGCTGAACAGCATCTTCATCCCGATGAACGGTTCTTAACCATGGTGGAATCCAGCCTGCTGCCGGTGCAGAATATCGGGGAATACTTCGATACCTCGATGTCTACGTTAAACCCCAACAATCAGGGACACAGCTTCTATGTTTACGGGACTTTGCCAATATTTATGGTCAGGTACCTGGCGGAGTGGTTGGGATTTACAGGGTATGGAAACATTTACCTGGTTGGACGTTCGTTATCGGCGGTGATGGATCTGCTATCAATTGTCCTGGTATTCTTTATTGGTACCCGGCTGTATAACCGCAAAGTTGGATTGATCGGAGCTGCTTTTTCAGCCTTCGCAGTTTTGCAGATCCAGCAATCCCATTTCTTCACGGTGGACACATTTGCCACGTTTTTCACACTGCTGGCGGTTTATTTTGCTGTTGAAGTGATTACCGGGAAAGATGATCAGGTAGACCTGGTTTCCTATTTGTCTTTTGGAATAGCTCTGGGGATGGCGGTTGCCTCAAAAATCAATGCTGCTCCAGTGGCAATCACACTTCCCCTGGCTGGGCTGATCTATTGGTCCAGGTTGCCTGAGGAAAGAAAGGATCAGCTGGCGCCGAAAATATTTTTTTACCTGATTTTAGCCGCGCTGGTGAGCTTGCTCACGTTCAGGATTTTTCAGCCGTATGCGTTCCGCGGTCCCGGGTTCTTTAACTTCGCGTTCAACGAGAATTGGGTCTCGGGATTAAAGTCACTCAGGGCTCAAACATCAGGCGATGTTGATTATCCGCCAGCGCTGCAGTGGGCGAGCAGGCCGATCTGGTTTTCGTTTAAGAACATGGTCTTGTGGGGATTAGGATTGCCTTATGGAATCCTGGCCTGGTCCGGGTTCGGCTTGATGGGTTGGAAAATGTTTTCAGAAAGATCCTGGAAACCGCATTTGGTGATCTGGGTCTGGACAGGATTTTATTTTGCCTGGCAATCTCTCCAGTGGAATAGCACAATGCGCTACCAGCTGCCGATCTATCCGCTCCTGGCTGTCTTCGCAGGCTGGATTTTGGTAGAACTCTGGAGTAAGTTGCAAAACAGCCCCCTCCAGCTGCTAAAGTCTAAAGAGATAGTCTCGGTGCTTCGTGCCGCCCTTGCAGCCGGTGGAATTTTTACCCTTCTTTTCACTGCCGGTTGGGCTTTTTCGTTTTCTCGAATATATACATCACCCCATCCGCGAGTGGCGGCGACAAGGTGGATGTTCCAGAATATTCCCGGTCCCGCCACACTGATCATCGACACTGATGATGGTTCAACCCAGCAGCTGCTTACATATCCTGAAGGAAAAATCATTCAGCAAGAATCCAGCTGGCTGACAACCTTTGAGATGAAAGAATCGGGTTCGTTAACTGCGGTTTATTTTCCTGAGATAATAAATGAAAATCCTTCAGTCAACCCGCTGACCCTCGAAATCATCCTCAATGATCAGGAGGGAGTGGTTCTGGACAGCGAATCTGGCTGGTTTTCCTTTGACCTGGGAAAATCTGAAGGATATATAAATTTTAGTGCTCCTGTTGACCTCGAGGCTGGACAGGTTTACCAGCTGCGGGTATCAGTGCAAGATCCGGCGGCGGCGATTATACTGCGGGGGACAGGCATTGCTAATGAAAGTTCCTGGGATGACGGGCTGCCGCTCCGGATGGATGGATACGATCCGTATGGGGGAATATATCAGGGTGGGTTGAATTTTGAGATGTACTGGGATGACAATCCCGAAAAATTAGACCGGTTTATATCCACGTTAAATCAGGCTGAATATATTCTTGTTACATCTAGCAGGCAGTGGGCGACAACGACAAGGATCCCGGAACGTTATCCGCTGACGACGGAATATTACCGCCAGTTGGTCGGATGCCCAATAGAGATCAGTGTGGAACAGTGCTACAACGGGGCGCTTCCCGGCACTTACCAGGGTAACCTGGGATTTGATCTCATTCAAACGTTCCAGTCGAATCCTCATTTGGGGGTAATTGAGATCAATGATCAGCCAGCTGAAGAGGCATTTACGGTCTATGATCACCCCAAAGTGTTCATATTTAAAAAGAGCACAGACTTTGATTTATCACAAACAGCTGAAATCCTGAGCGCGGTTGATCTTGCCAAAGTTATCCACATCACGCCAAAACAAGCGGATACCCTTCCAGGTAATTTGATGCTTCCTCCCGATCGGTTGAATGAACAGCGGGAAGGCGGAACCTGGAGCGATCTGTTTAACCCGGATGCCCCGCATAATCAGAACCAGGTCTTGGCTGCAATACTCTGGTACTTAAGTGTCTTTATTCTTGGATTGCTTGTGTACCCCTTGATGAGATTTGTCCTCAGCGGATTGAAGGATGGTGGATACCCTCTATCCCGCACCTTCGGTATGCTGCTGTTATCGTATCTGGTCTGGTTGGCAGGATCCTCCGGGATACCTTTCTTGCGAACTACCATCCTGGGTGTTGTCTTGATTCTGGCGATTGGGGGATTGATCGCCGGATATATTCAACGGGAATCACTGCTGCAGGAATGGACGAAACAGAAAAAGTATTATTTAATCATTGAGGTCCTGGCGGTTTCATTATTTATTCTCGCTTTGCTGATCCGGTTTGGAAATCCCGATCTGTGGCATCCCTGGAAGGGCGGCGAAAAACCGATGGATTTCTCTTATTTTAATGCCGTCATAAAAAGCACATCCTTCCCGCCTTATGATCCCTGGTTTTCGGGGGGGTATATTAATTATTATTATTATGGATATGTGTTTGTTGGTGTATTGGTAAAATTGCTCGGGATCATGCCGTCTATTGCCTATAATTTGATTTTGCCAACGTTGTTCATGATGTTGGGGTTAGGGGCGTTTTCCTTGGTCTGGAATTTAATGATAGGAGCTTCCGGATCAGGAGAGGATCAACGGGGTTTGCCGCTGTTGGCTGGTGGTGCCGGTGTTTTGGGTATGGTATTTTTTGGGAATCTTGGAGTCATCCGGATGGTTCTCCAGGGGATTCAGCGGCTTGCTTCAGCTGGTGTTAATGTGCTGGAGGGTAGCTTCTTCCAACGATTAAAATGGACTCTCCTGGGGGTGGTACAGCTCATCCAAACCAAATCTCTCCATTACCGGCTTGATGAATGGTACTGGAATCCAAGCCGGGCGATTGGCGGTGAACATGGGGGTCCGATCACAGAGTTTCCCTTCTTCACTTTCCTCTATGGTGACCTGCATGCGCATTTTATTGCCCTCCCGCTCACCGTGTTGGCGATTGCCTGGGCATTATCCATCGTAAAGTCCACTCAAAGTCCTCAGGGTCAATCAGGAGGATTAGGGAGAATTCTCGCTGTATCCAGCTTTGGAGCATTGGCGGTTGGTGTATTACGGCCAACTAATACCTGGGATTTTTACCCTTATCTTGTTCTGGGTATTGCCGCCCTGGCTTATTCATGGTGGCGGGGAAAATCGCAGCAGGATTCCTGGATCCGGCATGCTTTTCAGTTGGTCTTGTTTGTCCTTCTGGCATTTCTGCTTTTTAAACCTTATGCTGACTGGTACGGTCAGGGTTATAACAGCATCAAACCCTGGTTTGGATCCAATACTCCGTTTAATGACTATTTTACGCACTGGGGATTGTTCATTTTTGTGATTTTCTCCTGGATGGTTCATGAGACCATAGATTGGATGGCGTCAACCCCTGTTTCTGCGCTAAGAAATTTAACCAAATACCGGGAGCTGATCTTTGCGGTGATCCTGATTTTGCTGGTAATAATGATTGGACTTGGGATTTCTTTGGAAAACAAAATCGAGATAGGTGGATTCACAATCCTCGGATCAGGAGTCCATATTATCTGGTTTGTGCTTCCAATGATGGTTTGGGCAGGAATTTTGATCTTCAGACCGGGTTTCCCTTTGGCGAAACAGATAGTGCTGTTTCTGACTGGAACAAGCCTGGCTTTGACATTGATGGTTGAGCTGATTTACATTGAAGGGGATATCGGCCGGATGAATACGGTCTTTAAGTTTTATTTACAAGCCTGGACCATGTTTGCCGTCAGCGCTGCTGCCGCCATTGGTTGGTTGTCTGTTTCCCTGAAGAAATGGGACGTAAGGTTCAGAAGAATATGGCAAGTTTTCTTAATTATTCTGCTCGCCGGAGCAGCTACTTACCCTTTGCTTGGGGGAGTAGCCAAAGTTAAAGACCGCATGGCATCTAATGCTCCCCACACGCTGGATGGCATGACGTTTATGCAGTTTGCCCTCTATTCTGATTTAGATACAACCATTGATTTCTCGCAGGATTACGATGCCATCCGCTGGATGCAGGATAACGTTGAAGGCTCACCGGTAATAGTGGAAGCGAATCAGGTTGAATATCATTGGGCCACACGGTACACTGTTTATACAGGTTTACCAGGCGTGGTGGGCTGGAATTGGCATCAACGTCAGCAGCGCACCACCACTCCGCATGATTGGGTATTTGGCCGGGTTGAAGATGTTAATCTATTTTATGATACAACTGACCTGGGATTCGCTCAGAATTTCCTGGAAAAATATGATGTTCAGTATATTGTTCTAGGCCAACTTGAACGGGCGAAATATCTGGCCGAGGGAATAGAAAAATTTAAAGCTGCCGAAGGTATCCTGTGGACGCCCGTCTATCATGATCAGGAGACTACAATTTATCAAACTCTCACTATCTATTAGATGTTCCTTGGAAACTAAATGTTAGATTTCATTTTTTGGTATTTGATGGTTACCGCGGTAGGGTGGATATCATTCCCGGTTATATTCCGCCTGGTGCCGAATTTGCCAGATCGGGGATATTCGTTCTCGAAAATCTTTGGTTTACTTCTTTGGGGATATCTGTATTGGATCCTGGGACGCCTGGGAGTAACTGCAAATAACCTGGCAGGGTTATTGTTCACTTTGTTTCTAACAGCAATCCTGGGATTTTTCGCGATCAGGAAAATTGGGGGAAGTAGGTTGAAGGAATGGATCCGCGAATATCGGACGCTGATCTTCACCACTGAAATATTGTTCCTGCTCGCTTTTGCTGGCTGGGCTGTCATTCGATCCTTGAATCCGGAAATTAACAGCACTGAAAAACCGATGGAATTGGCATTTATCAATGCCATTCTGAATTCGGAGACATTTCCCCCTCACGATCCCTGGCTCTCCGGTTATGCGATTTCCTACTATTACTTTGGTTATATTCTGGTTGCGATGCTGGCAAAAGTTGCCGGAACGCTGGGCAGTGTGGCATTTAACCTGGGTGTTTCGTTAATCTTTGCCTTGTCTGCTGTTGGATCGTTTGGGATCTTGTTCAATTTAACCGCATTAAAGGATAAGCGGTGGAAATCATTTTTAATGCCATCCTTGCTTGGTCCATTTTATGCCCTGATCATCAGTAATTGGGAGGGATTCCTTCATTTCCTCCATTCCCGGGGATTGTTCTGGAAAATTGATTCAACCGGTCAGTTAGTTTCTCCATTCTGGCGCTGGCTGGACATTCAGAACCTGGTATCTCCCCCGACTGAAAACCTATTTGGTCACTGGTGGTGGTGGCGGGCTTCCCGGGTTATTCAAGATTATGATTTTTCTGGCTATGGAAAAGAAGTTATCAGTGAATTCCCGTTTTTCTCTTTCCTACTGGCTGATTTACATCCCCATGTGCTGTCTTTGCCATTTGTATTTCTGATCGGAGCTTTTGCTCTGGAGCTGTACCTGCAGCCTAGAAAGGAGACTTTCCGCTGGCTGCGTATCATCCCGCTTGAGATTTCACCCCTGTTCTTTGGTATCCTGGCCTGGCTTGTGGGAAGCATGGCATTCCTTAATACCTGGAATTTTCCTGTGTACGTGGGTCTTCTTGCTGGAGCATATGTTTTGAGAAATAACAGGGACAGATCTGGTTGGCCGCTGGTAGATCTGCTGAAAGAATTCCTTTTCCTGGGCTTTACACTCGGTGTCACCGGAGGGTTGCTATACCTCCCCTGGTACCTTGGTTTTGCCTCCCAGGCTGGAGGAGTAATTCCCAACGTTTTATATATCACCCATGGATCCCAGTTCTGGGTAATGTTTGGACCATTGTTGATTCCAATTTTTGCCTGGTTGATATGTACCTGGAGACGGCGAAAAGCCGACCGGGATTTAAAAACCGGACTTATGTTATCCGGCATCCTGGTCCTGGGTTTATCTATATTTATGCTGGCACTCATTGGGTTGATGAGCTGGCTCCCCATCGAAGTTGGAGAAGATTCCCTGGTGGGTATATTCCTGGGATCTGTCGGCGCTTCTGATCTCTCTCAGGTTATGGTTGAAGGTTTTATACGCAGGATCACAGTTCCAGGGACTTTGCTAACCCTCTTTGCCTTGTCAGTTTTGAGCTTGGGATTAGTATTCCACCGCCACAGACCGGAGGCGGCAGAAGGTGATTCAATAACAGCTTCTGCCTTACCGGATAATTTTATCTTCCTTCTTGTTTTGGGAGGGATGCTTCTGGTCCTTGTCCCAGAGTTTGTTTTCCTGAGAGATTTATTTGGATACCGGATCAACACTATATTTAAATTCTATTACCAGGCCTGGCTGTTGTGGAGTACCGTTGCAGCTTATGGGACAATAACCCTCTTCCGAAATCTTAAATCCCCGCCCCGGTACGTTGTGTTCTTTGGGCTGGCGCTCTCAATGATAATGGCTTTGTTTTACCCGATCATCAGCCTTCAATCCAAGACCAACAACTTTTACCGGGAGGGAGGTTTGACTCTGGATGGTTTTTACCTTTATTCAGCTGCTGATGCAGAAGCAGTGGAGTGGCTCCGGGAGGCACCCCCGGGTGTGATTGCTGAAGCTGTGGGAAGGAGTTATTACTCATCCGATGCTCGCATGGCTACTTACAGCGGTAAACCGAACGTACTCGGGTGGGATTTCCACGAAATCCAATGGCGGGGAGGCAGTGAGCTGGTCATACCTAGAAAAGAAGATATGTCTGTCCTCTACTGCACCCATAATTGGGATACCGCGAAAGCGATATTGGAAAAATATCAAGTAAGTTATCTTGTTGTGGGAGATGTAGAATACACTATTTATGAACCCGGAAAAGACTTTTGCCCAAATGGTTTGATTGAGGAAAAGTTCATTAAAAATATGATCACTGTCTATCGTAATGAGCGGCTGTCCATATATGCGCCCGGGGGGCTCCCTGGTTTGCCGGATCGACAATAATATTTATTTGCAGTAGTATGTCAGATGAGATAGGTATGAAAAACCAAACAAAAATCACAACAGAGTTATTTCTCTATGGGCTGATCTTTATCCTGGCCGCAGCGCTGCGCTTAGTACTCCTTGGAAAGACACCGCTGGTAGAAACTGAGGCGTCCTGGGCTTACCAGGCCTGGCAGATCTGGCAAGGGGAATCCATTCGTCCCGGCTCCCTGGTAAGCTATCTGTCCATCACAGAAGCGCTGTTTTCTATTTTCGGCAGTGGAGATATTATTGCCCGGGTCTGGCCGGCCCTTGCTGGCAGTTCGATCATTTGGGTCGCATTTATCATCCGGGATCGCCTGGGACGGATTCCTGCCCTGATCCTGGCTGCTGGTTTGGCGATAGACCCTGCGCTGGTTTCCTTATCCCGATTTGCTGGAAGCCCTGTTCCCGCCCTGGTTTTTATCCTGCTGGCAGTTGTAACTTTTCATCACCACAAGTTTAAGTGGTCTCTGATATTTTTGTTTTTAGGGTTCTTTTCAGGACCCTCGTTTTGGATGGGTGCCGTGGTGCTGGGAACCACTCTGTTGCTCAGCAATACCCTTAAAATCCTGGATGCAAAACAGTATTTCCTGACAAGGTTTTTGGATATCAAAAAGGACCGGAATTCTTCTTTACCAGGGGCCTGGGAATTTTTCCTGCCAGCGCTGGTTGTAGTTGGTGTTGGATCATTTTTCTTTTCGCAGTTTCAAGGACTCAGTGCCTGGATCACAGCGCTGCCAGAATTCCTGTCGGGTTGGATTTCGCCATCCGGGGTCAGCCCTTATAAAATGTTGGCGGCTCTGGGTGTCAGTAATCCCCTGATCGTCATCTTTGGAGGATTGGGTTTCGTTTCAGCCTGGAAGAATAATGACCGGATAGGGAAAATCAGCGCCCTTTGGTTTGGCGTTTCCTTGTTGTTAGTGCTGATTTATCCGGGGAGGCAGACAGCTGATCTGATCTGGGTAGTGTTTCCTCTCTGGGCAGGCGCGGCAAAAGAGCTGGCCAGAATTGGGCAAGCTGTTGAATTCTCCTGGGTCACAAATACCCTATCCGGGATGATCGCAGTATTATTTATGCTCAATTGGCTGACGTTTACCGGGATGATAAACCAGCAGGGAAATCAAAAAGCAATTCTTCTGCAATGGGGTTTGATTGCTGCCTCCATAGCCTTAGGGCTGCTGGTGATGACAATTGTTGCCTCCGAATGGGGCTGGCCGTCTGCAAAAAAAGGTTTGGTTGTCGGACTGAGTGGAGCCTTAGGTATCTATTTGCTTTCCGCCCTGGCGCAAGGAGCCTATTTGCAGGTAGGTAATCCTCATTCTCTATGGACAGAAGGATCCGGTTCAGGACAGATCGATCTGCTGCTGGATACGATAGCAGAGGTTAGCGTAGCTGAAACAGGTCGACAGGATAGCATTCAAGGTGCCGTTATCCAGGGAAATTCATCACTGAAATGGGCTCTCCGGGATCTTAAAGAATTTGAGTTTTTGGAAGTATATAATCCAGAAATAGCAGCCCCGATTTTGATTACTAATGAAATTGATAACCTTCAGGTGCCGTTTGCTTTTTATCGCGGTCAAGATTTTGTGATCGCCACCAATCCTGTAGGGAATGCTGTTTTTCCGGAAGATTGGATTAGCTGGATTGCATTTCGCGATGGGCCCATTGAAACAGAAAAAATAATCCTCTGGGTTCGGCACGATATTCTGCCCGGGGAAAAATATCCAACTGGCGAGAATTAATTTGTTGTTGGGAAGTAAAATGCTCGGTTGTCTAGAATCCTGAGTGTTTTAATGGTTTGAGGAGAGGGAATGAGTTATCCGAAAATAGTAGCAATTGACGGACCTGCAGCATCTGGAAAAACTACTATAGCTAACCAGTTGGCAGAGCGGTGGAAGTATCTTTTTTTTGATACAGGAGTGATGTACCGGGCAGTGACCTGGCTTGCCCTGGAGAAACAAATACCCATTAAGGATGAACCTGCAGTCTCAGCATTGGCAGAAAAAATTCAGATTGATATTGAGCCTTCCTCAAAGGATGATGGTCGGGAATATGATGTTCTGGTAGATGGTGTTGATGTAACCTGGCATCTCCGGAGCCCCAAAGTAGATGCAAAAGTATCCAAAGTTTCCGCGTATCCCGCAGTACGAAAAGCGCTCACCAAACAGCAGCGCCGGATCGGGTTGCGCGGCAAAGTAATTATGGTGGGCAGGGACATCGGGACGGTTGTCCTGCCGGAAGCCGATTTAAAAATATTTCTAGATGCAGATGTCGATGAACGAGCGAGACGGCGTTTTAATCAACGGGTTGATCGCGGTGAACGGGTAGAATTCTCAAAAATCCTGAAGAAATTAAAGAAGCGAGATAAAATAGACTCAACCCGGGAAATTGCGCCGTTATGCGCAGCCTCAGACGCTGTTGTAATAAACACTGACACGCTGTCGGTGATTGATGTTTTATCCGAGATTGAGAAATATGCCCAAGAGTCAATAAAGGATTAATATGGAAGATCAATACCGTGTTCCCTTGCATATCCGAATTAACCGCAGATTTTTGCGATTGGTTTTCCGGGGGTTATTCCGTTTACTGGGAAAAGTGGAGCTGTTTGGGATGGATAAAATACCTGAACATAATAAGTACGTGCTCGCGTTTAACCATGTCTCCCTGGTTGAAATTCCGTTTATTGGGGCTTTCTGGCCGACAATTGTTGAAATTATCGGGGCAACAGTTGTTTGGGGCCGTCCTGGTGTGGCGATAGTTGCTCGTATGTGGGAAGGGATCCAGGTTAAGAGAACTGAATTTGACCGCGAAGTGTTTAGGAAAGTTAATATGGTAATCGATGCTGGATTTCCCCTGATGATCTCACCAGAGGGAACGCGATCTCATACGCCCGGGTTAGCCCGAGGAAAGCCTGGCATTGCTTATATCATTGATAAAGCCAAGGTGCCGGTCCTGCCAGTGGCTGTTGTTGGAAACACAATTGACTTTTTACGCCAGGGAATTCGGGGAAAAAGACCAACCATCCAGATGTTTGTGGGTGACATGATTTATCTGCCTCCATTGACCGGAAGAGGGGTAGAACGCCGGAATATGCGTCAACAGAATACGGATATAATCATGGCTCGAATTGCAGAGATGCTGCCTGAATCGTATCAGGGTGTGTACTCTGATTATGAGAAAATTCTGGCTGGCGACCCTGTTAATTTTGGGTAATACCTTTCTGGTTTGTTATCTCTAGGGCTGGGTCAGGGGGATTTGTGAAACTTGAACCATGCTATAATCGAGTATAGACTCAAAGCAGCCGGTTTCGACCTAATTCAGGAAATGATGTCGTTCATACTCACCTTATTTAATTCACCTGCATATATTATCTGGCCGGTTGACAGGTTGGGTATTTCAGCATTTGCTGTAATGGCTGCGGGCATCATATTTGGCAATTGGCATTGGCGGGATTATCAGCGGGAAATGAAAGAACGCCAATGGTTCCTGTTTGGTATTTTATTAACCCTTGCACCTTTTACGGCTCTATTCCTCGGTTTCAACTTGCCCCAATGGGGAGCAATTCCCCTGCCTGAGCTGTCCTTGGAACCCTCTGGTGGGACATTGATGATTCTGGTTGCCCTTCCAGTTGTAATATCCGGCTGGGTACTGGGTCCCATCAGTGCCTCCTTGATCGGATTGGTGTCCGGGATATGTTTAGCTTATTGGGATACCCATTCCCCCTATACAATTATTGAATTTGTCGCTTTTTCCCTGCTGGTTTCAGTTGCAATCCGTCAGCGGTATAGGACAGCTGTTTTCAGTATTCTCAGACGTCCCTTCCTGGCGACCCTGCTGATTGCCTGTGTCCATTATCTGTTAAACATCGTCGGTTCTTTCTTCTGGGCATCTGGATCAATTGTAGAAAAAATTGATTTTGCTATATCCAATTCCAGTGTGGGAGTGGTTGCTCTGGCAGGAAGTTTCGCCTTGGCGGGTTTAGTCGCTGAATTTGCCCTGGTGGCTCTGCCGCGAGTAGACGGGATCAAACATAAACTGAAACCTTCCCCGTCAGAGAGCAGCATAAAAGTCCGTTTCCTGAATTATGTTGTTTCTTTAACCCTGGTCCTGGTTTTAGTTTTGCTTTTAGTAAATTGGTTTGTTGCAGGGCGATCCGCAGAGAAGATGGTCCAGCTGCAGATGGAGAATATAGCACGAACGACAACTAATAAAATTCCATTTTTCTTCAATACCGGACAAAGCCTAATCGTCAGGAGGAATGACTGTCCCTGAAGATCTGGATTTGATATTAAAACGAAATTTTAGGTCCATTCCGTTTTTCTCTCAATTATTTGTATTTGACAGCAATCACGAGCAGATTGGTGCCTATCCGGACCAGGAAGTACCGGAAACAGCATTTACAACGGAATTCTATTCCGGGTTGGGATCGGCATTGAACGGGGTGCCAGTCCAGGTTTATGTTTCACCTCCCTCTGGAATCGGGAACAAAACAGTGATTACCTTTATGGGGAGCATTCCAGCTGAGGAAGGTTTGCCGGGAGGTGTGCTGGTTGGATTAGCTGATCTGGAATCCAATCCTTTTACCCAGCCAATTCTCAGTGATCTGGTGGGGATCAACGATTTGGGAGGGGTAGGGTATTTGCTTGACGAACAAGGACGGGTTTTATATTCTTCAGAAGAAACCCTGTTTGGTTTGTATTTCCCTAGTTTTGAACTTACTCCCGATGAGGTGTTTTCCAAACAAACCACGGCTGATGGTGCCCGACAGTTGGTTTATATCCGCTCGGCCTTAGGCCGTCCCTGGACGGTGATGCTGACCATTCCAGCTGTAAGAGCACAACAACTAGCTCTCGATCTGGCTGCACCGCTCTCCGGTGTTGTTTTATTAATAACTGTTCTTACCATGGCTGTGATGTATATTGGATTAAGCTCAGTAGCTGATTCGCTACATGTTCTCACTGAAGAAGCTAACCGGATTGCAAAAGGCGAACTGGATCACCCGCTGCGTATGACCCGGCGTGTTGATGAGGTTGGCCAACTCCGGCGGGCATTTGAAAAAATGCGGCGCAGTTTAAAAAACCGTATGGTAGAGCTAAACCGGCTGTTGAACGTCAGCCAGGGAGTTGCTTCATCTCTGGAGATGGCAGATGCTGTCGACACGATTTTGAGTTCCGCCTTAGAAATCGGAGCATGTTCTGCCAGGATAGTTCTGGATGCGGATATTCTTCCTGAGCATTTCTCGGAAAATGCCGAAATGACCTGTATCGGCAGCGGTGAAGATACTGCCGCTTTCTGTTATCTGGATTCACAGATACTGGAAATAGCCCGCAGCCGGTCCCCGGTTATGCTGACCAACCCTGCCCGGATGCCTTTGCTAGATCTGAATGAAAATGATCCTGTCCCAGGCGCAATTTTGATAGTTGCCCTGCAGCATGAACAGCAGTATTACGGCGCTATCTGGCTGGCCTACCTGGAACCCCATAATTTCCTAGACAGTGAGGTTCGATATATTGTCACTCTGGCAGGGCAGGCTGCCCTGGCCGCTGCTAACTCCTCCCTCTTCGGCCGGGCTGAGATCGGACGCAAGCGGTTGGCAGCTATTCTAGCTTCCACCCCGGATCCGATCCTTGTGTTGGATCACCAGGATAAGTTATTGTTAACTAACCCGGTAGCCGCGGAGCTATTGGGACTGGAAGAGGAACTTGGTATCGGGGATAAGATTGAGCAAGTTACTACTCATCAGGAATTAATTGAACTGTTGAATACAACCTCCCCTGGAAAGATTTCAAAAGAAGTAAAATTGGAAGATGGAAGAGTGTTCCTGGCAACCGCATCGCCTGTGATTTCCGGGGAACACCAATTAGGCCGGGTCTGTGTTTTACGTGACATCTCCCAGCATAAAGAAATGGATGAGTTGAAATCGGATTTTGTGTCTACAGTAAGTCATGATTTGCGCTCCCCGCTGACATTAATGCGCGGTTATGCAACCATGCTGGAAATGGTAGGAGAACTTAACGAACAGCAGCAGAACTATGTTCATAAAATTATTACCGGCGTGGAAAGCATGTCGCACCTGGTTCAAAATTTGTTGGATTTGGGTAGAATTGAAGCCGAAGTAGGCTTGAAATTGGATATGGTTTCCGCGCCTGATGTCATATCCGAGGTAACAGACTCATTTAAGATCCGGGCCAGCCAGAAAAAAATCACCATCCATGTTTCTCAACCCAATCAGACTATCCCATTTATCTCAGCTGATAAAGCGCTGCTTCAGCAGGCCTTGCGTAACCTGGTGGATAATGCGCTTAACTTTAATCAACAGAAAGGAGAGGTCTGGGTCCGATATAAAATGGAAGATGGTCGGATCATTTTTGAGGTAGAGGATACCGGAATAGGAATCTCCCCGGTGGACCAGCAGCGGTTATTCGAGCAGTTTTATCGGGTTGAAAGTCGGGAGAAGGACAAACAGGGTGGTACCGGCCTTGGTCTGGCAATCGTTAAATCAATCGCAGAACGTCATGGTGGAGCAGCCTGGGTGGAGAGTGAGCTGGGGTCCGGCAGCACTTTTTACCTGGCAGTGCCGATCCGTCAACCTGAGAGAAAAAGCAAAGCCGAATAATTGTGGTAATAACTATCGGGTTATGGTAGACTGGTCCTGCAATACAGTAAGATGAGCTGTGTGCTGCTGCTGGAAAAACTAAGATGATGGACATGGGGGAGATCAGGAACAACGGGAAAGAACTGTACTGCTGAATCGGATCGATACCCTCTTGACTGCCACCCATTCAACCTGTATAATTGTTAGTTGCATGTTAAATATCAATCCCCTCCAGATATGCGAGCGCTGAAGAGCGTACTCTTTGCGCTTGCTTTTGTGCGTGCTAGTACTAAAACATCTGTTCTGACAGGCGGTGCTGCTTTTTTTGAAGAAAACAGACCTCACATTTGAAATTGTTTTGAGGATTTTGTGACTGAATACTCTGATTGGGAGTTTTCAGAAGGGGATCCGTTTTGTGGATAGGTCTGGGTAGCACAAGAGGAAAGATAAAGCAGGTTCTTGGTGAGGGAAAGTACCTTTATCGGTTGATAGAGCGAAAAACACAGGAGGTTTTCGAGTGAAAACTAAGGGGATACAAAAACTTCGAATCGGGTTAGCTTCACCAGAAATCATCCGCAGTTGGTCATACGGGGAAGTACTAGAACCGGAAACCATTAACTACCGGCGCTTGCGCCCGGAGAAAGATGGTTTATTCTGTGAAGCCATATTTGGGCCAACCCGCGATTACCAATGTCATTGTGGAAAGTATAAAAACATTCGCTATAAAGGGATTGTCTGTGATAAATGCGGTGTGGAGGTAACCCGTTCCGCTGTCCGCAGAGAGAGAATGGGCCATATCGAGCTGGCAGCTCCTGTAGCGCATTTGTGGTTTTCCCGCCGAATCCCATCGATCCTGGGCAGATTGCTTGATATGTCCAGACGCGACCTTGACCGGGTTCTCTACTTTGCCCAATATATTGTTACTTATGTAGACGAGGAAGGTCGTAAGAAAGCTCTTGAACAGCTGGATACCAGGTTTACATCCGACGAAGGTGAAGTTGGGAAAGACTTCACTGAAGACATCAAGCTCAAGGAAATTGAACGGGAAGAAAAATTAGCGGAGCTAGAGACTAAGCAGGATGAAGTAAGAGTTCGGTTTGATGAACAAATTGCTTCGGAATTAGAACCGGTTATCAAACAAGGCCAGCGCCTTGAGAAAACTCTGCAGGATAGTGTAGATACAACTGTCAAAGATGACATGATTTTCCCGGAAACCGAAGTGGTGATTGTAAAGAAAGGGAAAAAGGTCAGCACGGCGCATATAGCAAATATTCAGGAAGTCGTTAAACAGCGCCTTTCCGAGATTGAAGAAAGTCTCCAGGAAGAAAAAGACAACGAACTTGAGCACATCAAACTGGATGTTGCCAGGATGCGAGCAGAAACCACCCAGGAGATTACCCAACTGCGCGAAAACCTTGACGCAGCCCTGGATTCGGCGAAAGCG
>JAIORG010000265.1 GCA_021108255.1 Anaerolineales bacterium
ACCTCACCTGGGGAATGACCTCATTTGTTGAAATTGATCACTCAAAATCAATAATCCCTCCCCAGTACACTCCAACTCCATCAACTGTACCAGCAAAAACTGATTCTCCAACCCTGGTTCCTTCCATAACACCCAAGCCGGAAGAAACGAAAGATACAAATGATACAAACGATGCAAGCGAAGAGAGTAGGCCTTCTTCTTATACTGTTCGGGAAGGGGAATTCGTTTATTGTCTTGGGCGGCGATTTGATATCAAGCCTATTGAAATTCTGAATTACAACGGACTTCCCCCCGGGGCAGCTCTCTTTCCGGGACAAATTATCCAAATACCTCAAAACAGTCTTTCATTTCCCCTTCAGAGGGCACTGAGTCCCCATCCCGCAGACTATATAGTAAAGCCTTTCGATACTTTTTATATAATTGCCTGCCAGTTCGGGGATGTTTTTCCTGAGGACATCGCCGAAGCGAATGACCTGGACTTTTCAACCGTTTTGATTCCCGATCAGGTTCTTTATATTCCTTAAAGTATTTGTTACTAATCCCAATCCAATTCAAAAACGCTGATAGATCTGGGAAATATCCTTTGATCGTTCTTGGCTTCAGTTATAGTGCCAGAATAAGCTACATCATGACCAAGGTTGGGCATAGGGTTAATGCCTGAAACCACTAAATCAAATTCTTGTTCAAAAAAGCCTAAAATCCATAACGCAGCACAATCAGATGGAGCGCCATCGCTGGTGTAAGCTGTGCCGCCGTCGGGGAGTTGAACTTCTCAAATAAGTAAAGGGCGATCAAATGTTTTCACATGCCCTTTTCCTGACCAGTTGCGATCTGGAGCCATGATAGATACTTTTCCAAGTTTGCGCATAGCCAATAATCCTGGGGCTGTAACACCATCGTCGTTGGTGACGAGAATATGTTTTTCCATGTTTGCAATTCCTATGTAGGATAAAAAAATCTTCTTAAATTAAACATAACAGGGAGAGGTTAAGATTTTCGATGAAAGAATTAACAAGTTGTCAAGAAAACGTAAAGGTTGAGTTAACGCCATTCCGGGCGACATGATGAATTACCCATATCAACTGGGGACGGGTAAGGACGGTAGCGAAGTTTTCCCTGAGTTGAGCTCCATTTACAGACAGGTGCCTGAAATCGCTGGGGTTTTATTATCTGCAATCAAGGGAAAATTCTAATCGATAAAAAGAAAGGAGAAAATTTTAAGAAAAATAGAAATATATTTGCGATTTATATGTTACAATCGAAAATATGTGAGCAAATGTTATAAGCAAATGCACATTCCTGTTTGATAAGTTTTATCCATAAGAGCGCAAAAATGCCACTGATCATTAGGAATTCATCTTATCTGGTCTCAGACGTGGATCACATTCACCGTGATTATGATCTGCTGATAGAAAAAGGACGAATTGTTTCTGTCGGGAAGGATCTCGCAGCGCCAAAAGGGTCTGAGGTCATTGACGCTAGCGGCTGTGCAGTAATCCCCGGATTGATCAATCCTCACACCCACCTATATCAAAATTTTCTAAAGGGAGTTTCTCCCGGTCTTCCTCTGGTTCCCTGGTGCAACGAGGTGCTTTTCCCAACTGTAAATGCCTTGAATGAACAATTTCAAGGGGGAAATAATCGTCCTGCGTATTTATGGTCGGCATGCGCTGCTGTTGAGATGATCAAAGGTGGAATAACCTGCTGCTTGGATATGGCTCATGTAAACGAAGAAAGCTTCATTGCCTGGCAGGACATAGGCTTTCGCGGCGTAGCAGGTTTCACTCTTTTCAATCAATGGATTCCGGAAAACTTAATTATTGATGAGGAAGTACTCAGGGCAAAAACTGTGCAGTTCATTGAGAAATGGCATCAGCCAGACGGTCTGGTGCAGGTTTGTCTGACGCCTTCGACTGTCTTTATTTGTGACGACAAATTATTGATCTGGACAGGGGAACAAGCTGAAAAATACGATCTGGGTATTCAAATTCATGTTTCGGAGATTGCCAGTGAAGTACAGGACACTCTGAGCGATCGCGGGATGACACCGGTTGAGCTTCTGGACAATTTGGGAATATTATCGCCGCGACTAAGCGCTGTGCATTGTGTGCATGTAAGCGGATCAGATATCGAACGACTGGCAAATTCCGGGGGAAACGTGGTCCATTGCCCAAAGAGCAACATGAAATTGGCAGACGGAATTGCACCGATTTACGAGATGAAAGAAGCCGGTGTCAATCTTAGCATAGGGACGGACGGCTGCGCTTCCAATGATCTTCTCGATATGTGGGAAGAAATGAGAGGGGCAGTATTATTAGCCAGGGTTGGGTCAAATAACGCGGAAGCTTTATCCGCGCGGGATGCATTTCGCATGGCAACCATTGAGGCGGCTAGAGTATGCCGGATCGATGCGGGAGAGATTCTCCCCGGGCGTTTAGCTGACCTGGCAATTGTCGAATTGAGCGGAGCTCACCTGCGCCCATTCCACGCAGATAGATTGCTGGATATGTTGGTTTTTTGCACGCGCGCGGGGGATGTGAGGGATACGATTATCAATGGCGAAATTGTTATGCGTGACAGGGAAATAAAAACGATCAACGAGACCGAGATATTGCAGGAAGCTGAAAAAATTGAATCCCTGCTGTATGACCGGCGCGGTAATTTTTCTTAATAGCTGCTTATAGATGCAGGATGTCATAGTTTGTCATGAGTACTACTGCTAAGGAGGAAACGTAGTGAGCAAATCGCTGGTTTCATATTATCCGGGAACCACCTTAATCCACAGGCTTGATCCCAGGGCAAAGCTCCTTTTTTTGCTTGTGCTCAGCGTAGTTATTTTTTCGATACAGGATTTGACCTTGGCGATTTTTGTATTTTTATCGCTGTGTGTATTGTGGATCATCGCCAAGCTGCCTGTTTCGATTATATTGAGTTTCGTGCGAGGACTGCTTCCCGTATTTATTTTCCTGGTTGTGGTTCAAGCTATTCTCTACCCGGGCGAAAAAATACTGATCGAGCCTCTCATTCCTAACTTTATTCCTGGGATCGGGGGAGCTGGGAACATAACCCTCGAGGGTATTTTGTTTGCAATATTATTGATGTTCAGGCTGATTTCGATGATTGTTTTGCTGCCTCTCGTAAGCATGACCACGCCAGTGCAAATTTTGGCATTAGGGTTGGTTAAAATCGGGTTTCCATATCAAATTTCTTATACGCTCACATCTGCCTTGAATATGGTGCCGATCTTACAAAGTGAAATATCCTCGATTGTAGACGCTCAAAAATTGAGGGCAATGCAGACATTCGAGAAAGGTAAATTGAGGGAAAAGCTGCGCTCTTATCCTGCGTTGGTAACGCCTCTCGTTATTGGAGCCATGAGGCGTGCTCAAGCGATGGCAGTTGCAATGGATTCTCGTGCTTTTGGCGCTTTCAAAACCCGAACTTATATCGAAGATGTCCAGCTTGTATCGACAGACTGGATATTCATGTTTTGTGTAGTACTGTATTCGATTGCTGTTTTCATTTTCAAATCAATGTTTTTATCTTAAGTATGATCACAAGAAGAAAAAATGACAAATAAAGCCATAGAACTAATTGACGTTTCGTATAGATACCCAAGAACAAAGCGGACTGTAATTAAAAAATTGAACCTGAGCGTTGAGAAAGGTGAATTGCTTGCTGTTATGGGAGAGAACGGGGCAGGAAAGAGCACCCTTTGCCAGATTCTGAATGGAATTATTCCCCACTCTGCTGGGGGGAAATTGAAAGGCCAGGTTCTTATTGAAGGCATCAATACCCAGGAGTCAACCATTGGTAAGTTATCAACCATAGTTGGGATAGTGCTTGAAGATCCTGAGACCCAGTTATTCACCACTTCGGTTCTCAATGAGGTTTCGTTTGGTCCTGAAAACTTGCTAATGCCTGTGGAAGAAATTCTGGAAAGGGCCAGGCGCGTGCTTAAGTTGGTGAGGTTGGATGGCTTCGAAGACCGCCCTCCGACCGACCTTTCTGGAGGGCAGAAACAGAGACTGGCCATCGCTGCCGGGTTAGCAATGGAGCCCTCAATTCTTGTCCTGGACGAGTCCACTTCACAAATCGATCCTCTCGGTGTGGTAGAGGTCTTGTCGCTGATTCAGAAATTGAACAAAGAATTAAACATGACCATTGTAATGGCTACTGATAAAAGTGAAGAAGTTGCCAGAATAGCTGATCATATCCTGGTATTAGATGAGGGCCGTGAAGTTGCTTACGGCACCCCCAGAGAGATTTTTGCTGATACTGGATTTTTTAAAAAGTTTATGATTCGTGCTCCCCAGGTTTCGCAATTGGGTACTACTCTCCAGGAAAAAGAACACCCTTTGTCAACCTTTCCTATTGTTATCAAAGAAGCTCACGATGGTATTGTTGAACTGCTTGACGGCAAATCACCTTCTGCAGTTTCGATAAAAGACGGCCTGGAGACGGGTAACGGATCCGGGAGAGAGGAGATAATTGCCAACGCAAAAGAAGACAACGAAGCCTCCGGAAGGAAACCAATCATCACAGTTGATCACCTTACCTACGTTTACCAGCCACGGGAAGTGCTGGCTGTTGATGATGTAAATTTCGAGATCAAGGAAGGCGAATTTGTTGCTATCATCGGACAGAATGGATCGGGAAAAACAACCATCTTAAAAAACCTTTTAGGACTTCTGCATCCAACTGAAGGAAAAATAACTGTTGCAGGTCTCGATACCAGCCAAGTCGCAGTTGCAGATTTGGCAAGGCACGTGGGCTTTGTTTTGCAAAATCCAGATCAGCAGCTTTTTGCGGAAACAGTTGAGCAAGAAATTGCTTTTGGTCCCCAAAATCTTGGTGTCGATGAGGCTGAAGTAGAGAGGCGAGTGGACGAAGCTATTGAGATGGTTGGCCTGGAATGTGACAAAATGGAATTCCCGCCTGCTTTGTCTAAAGGCGATAGAGCTAAAGTAGTCATCGCCAGCGCCTTGGCTTTGAACCCCGAGATCATGGTTTTGGATGAACCAACCACTGGCCAGGATTACAAAGGCTGTCATCAAATTTTGCAGATAGCTCGCAAGCTGCATCAGGAGAATCGAACTGTTGTCTTTGTGACGCACCATATGGCACTGGTGGCAGAATATGCCCAACGAGTGATTATTATGTGTGACGGTAAAATTTTACTCGACAGTAAGACCGAAGACGTCTTTGGGCAGCCAGAGGTAATCAGAAAAGCCCACATAATTCCACCTCAAATCACCGAGCTAAGTCAGAATCTGCCTGAGAGTTTAGGTCTGCCCAGGACCCCTTTGACGGTAGAACAATTGTCCGATGCGATATTAAGTCGTTTCGATTAATTATTGGAGGCTTTACATGCAAGAATTATTAACCCGACTGCAGGAGATATGCGGCGAGGAACATGTATCAGATGCCCTTGTTGACCGCATGACCTACCGGAGGGATTGCGGCCCTACGCCTGGAGGGCTGCCGGGATACATAACACGTCCGGAAAACGTCGAGGAAGTTGTTGAGTTGGTGAAGACCGCCAACGAATTTAAAACACCTCTTTTCATGTGGGGGCGGGCAACTACTTTTGTTGATTTCGGTATAGGAGAAGGATGTATAGTTTTAGCGCTTGATCTATTGAATAACTTTGAAATCGATTTGCAAAACCAGGTTGTCACAGCTGACGCAGGTGTGATCTGGCATGCGCTGGATTCTGAAATTAATAAACTTGGCTGGGAATTGGCCTGCCCAGGTGGCGGCGGAATGTTCTCGGCAACTGTGGGCGGCACCGTAGCATATAACGCTGTCCCGCATGCTATTACTGAATATGGAATTACCGCGGATCAAGTCATAGCGCTTGAAGTAGTCATGCCCGACGGCACAATAATCAACACTGGTTCAGCTGCCAATGACGCTGCTGGAAACATCGCCATCGAAAGAGGAGCTAATGGCCCTGACCTGGCAGGTTTATTCATAGGCTCATGCGGCACCATGGGCATTATCACCAAAGCGACTTTACGATTGCGCCGCATCCCCGAAATTGAAAAATTCTTGTTTTATGCCTTTGATGAATTAGAACAAATCGTCGATGCAGTCGAAGCAATTCAGCAGCAGGAAGCTGCCACCTTTGTGATCGGTATCTTCGGCGGACCAATGCCGGTAGACATTGTCGGAAAATATTTCATGCACGTGATTATCCGCGATTCGTATATTAATGCGGAAGCGCGATATCAAGTATGCAAGATTACCAGTGAGGCTTTCAAGGGGCGCGCCCAGGATTCCAAGGCAACTGAACTGTACTGGACGGGTCATATGTTCTCCTGGTTGAGAAATGTTGGGCCAGATGCATATTACAGCAACCGCCCGTATTACTGTCCAGAGGTAGCCGGTTTCCTGCCAACTAATGCTCTCAAAGAAGCTATACCTGCGGTGCATAATTACATCGACTCCCACAAAAAGGAATGGGACCAGCATGGTATCAGGACAAAGGGCTTGGATGTGTATTTTTCACGAAACGCAGCCTATCTTTGGGTGGATACACTTTATCCTGAAAATGTTCCTGAAGCGCATGAATATGGCTTGAAAGTTCGGGCAGATATTGCTGAGTTGCTTTTCTCTCAGTGGATGTCCCCCGGAGGTATAGTCGCCGGAATTGCTCCCTATATCATGGATAAACTGGGGAATACTTATCTATTGATGCAGAAATTAAAGGAATCCCTGGATCCAAATAATATTCTCAACCCTGGAATCTTGTGCCTGGGTGGAGAACCTGCAAAATCTGCAATTCTCAAAATGGTCGATGGAAAGGATCACCCGGCACTTGATGCAGATGCAAATTTGATATTTCAATGTTTGAGGTGCGCTTTTTGTTTTGATGTCAGTTGGGTTGGTGAGGGACATAAATGTCCATCCTACGCATATGGTTCACTGGAATCTCACAGTGCTCGGGGACGAATCTCAATTGCTCGAGCTATCCTCGAAGGTGAATTGGTCTATGACGAGGATGTGGCTGACCGTATCTTCAGCTGTACATTATGCGGTGCTTGTTCGGAGCACTGTCTCAAACAGCTCGATATCCAGGATATTTATCAGGCTATGCGGGAGGATTTGGCAGCCAAAGGGCTGACGCCAAAAGGCTTGAAGCATGTCGTCGAGTTAACATTGGCAGAGCACAATCCGTTTGACAAGGAAGCTGGGACTCGTCTCGATTGGCTCAAAGACAAATCGCGCGTTGACGTGAAAGCAAAAACTGCTTACTTCGTGGGCTGTACTCCCTCATTCTCCAAACGAACAATGGCAAGAGGTGGTGCCGAATTATTGAATAAGCTGGGAGTAGACTATACGATTTCTTCGGACGAATGGTGCTGCGGCCACCCGCTAATGGCCGCCGGTGAGCGCCAAAAAGCCGCCGAGCTAATGGCTCATAATATTGAGACCTACCAGGCGCTTGGTGTTGAACGCATTGTTTTCACCTGTACAGGATGTTATGAAACTTTCAAGAAAGAGATGCCGAAAGTTCTAGGGAAACCTCTGCCTTTTGAAACGATGCATCTTGTTGAATTGGTCGCTGAAGAGATTGAAAAAGGTAGAGTAACTTTCGAACCAATGCCTGGGGGAGTAGTGATTACCTACCACGACCCTTGTACTCTAGGTCGAGGATTGGGTGTTTATGAAGCGCCACGTAAGATCATCGAGGCAATCCCGGGCACACGCCTGGCCGAAATGCCGAGAAATCAAGGCGATTCTTTCTGTTGTGGTGCCGGAGCGTTTGTGCGCTACGACTTCCCCGAATTGACTGAAACCGCAGGGAAGGACAGGTGGGCGGAGGCTGTAGAAACGGAAGCCAACTTGCTGCTTACTTCCTGCCCGGCTTGTCTGGGACAATTTCAATTAATGAGAACGGGTTCCAAAGACCCGCTCCAGGTGATGGACTTGGTCAACCTGGTTAATAAACAAATTATCGTTGAGGAAACGACAAATTAGCTTACGAAAGGGAGACTTATTATGAAGAAAAAACTTGTAAATACGCATTCCGCCTTGATAGCAGTTTGGGCTGCGATCATTGCAGTATCTACTTTGCTTCCTGCGTTCCCGGTAATAGGAACAGGAGCAACTCTAAGTGTTGGTGATGCAATCGTTGTTCTGGGCGGCATTTTATTTGGCCCCTGGGCTGGTGGAATCGCGGCTGGAGTAGGTGGTTTTATTGGTCAATTAATCGCTCCCCACGGCAATATTTTTGGCCCTCTTCAATTCACAATTGGTATTGCAGCTGCTATTGCCAGCGGATTGGCCATGCAGAGAAAATGGATTTATCCCATGATTGGCTTGTTGTTTTTAGGCGGAGTATGGTATCTCTTCCCGCTGGGTCGTGAAGCCTGGGCAACACCGATTTTATACATGCTGGGTGTAATTGCTTGTATAATCGGCTGGATCTGGGGAAAAAACTGGCTGACATCAACAAACAGAGCGTCGTTATTTTTAGGAATATTCGTTTGTGGACTGATCGGAGTTTTGATAGCTCAATCAATTGGAAACTTGTGGGCATTAGTGATGTTTGCGCTTCCTGCGCCGATCTGGTTCAGCGTTCTCTTCATTTCTCCAATAGAGAGAATTGGTTTTGGATTGATTGCTGCAGCCATCGGAACACCGCTGTTGATCGGGCTGCCAAAGATTTCTGTGCCTGTAGGACCAATATTGGATGAAGAAGATATTGAAGAAGATGAAATTTGGGAGGATGAAAATTGAAAACTCAATCATTAAAAGGCCGCGACTTCTTGAAGGAAACTGATTTCACCAGGGAAGAGATCGAAACTATCCTTGGTGTAGCGGAAGAGCTAAAGCAAGACTACGTAATGGGAAAATATCACGATAACCTTTTGCGAAGCAAAACCTTGTTTATGATCTTCTATAACCAGTCTCTGCGTACGCGTAACTCTTTTGAGGCCGGAATGACGCAGCTGGGTGGACATGCCCATTTCCTGGACCCCACAAAGATTTACACTCCCGCCCTTGAAGGAAAGGAAATTGCTTACACGACTGAGCGCGTCTCAGACGTCGCTAGAGTACTTTCCCGCATGGGCAATGCCATTGCCATCCGATGTTATGGCGATCCGGTAGAGTGGGAATATGGCGGCGCACATGCCCTGTTGAAAGAATTTGCCCGCTGGTCAGATATTCCCATTTTGAACATGGAAGATGATATTTACCATCCATTCCAGGGGCTGGCAGACATCTTTACAGTCAAGGAAAAATTCGGCGGTTTTAAAGATGTTAACTTTACCATGTCCTGGGCTTATTCTCCCAGTGTCCATAAACCTCGTGCAGTGCCGCAATCTGCAATCCTCTATGCTTCGATGATGGGAATGAATGTGACCCTTGCCCATCCAAAGGGCATGGAATTGGATCCGGAGGTCATTGCTCAATGCCAGGAATATGCAGGCACTTCAGATGGGGGCTCATTTAAAATTTCCCATGATTTCGAGGCCAGCGCCAAGGACGCGCATGTTTTTTATCCTAAAGCATGGTGTCCTGAAACGTTTTTCAAGCCGCCTGTTGGTGAGGACGATCTTCAGAAATCTCAAGAAATTTTTGATCAGCATAAGGATTGGAAATGCACTAGCGAAATTATGGATATGGCGGATAAGAACGCGATATATTTACACTGTCTGCCTGCCGACCGCGGATTTGAAGTGACTAACGATGTTATTGACAAAACCTCAGGCAAAGGTTGGACTTCGGCAGTATTTGATGAAGCAGAAAACCGTTTGCATGTTCAAAAAGCAGTCATGTCATTGCTGATGAAATAAAGGTTCACGGAGAAGCTTGTGGTATTAAATTTCGACGTAATTGTTTTAGGCGCTGCCGCCATCGACCATATAGCCAGGGTCGCAAGGCTGCCAGGTGTAGATGAGATAGTTTTTGCCGAAGAATACACTCGTTATGCTGGTGGCAGTGGAGCCAATATTGCTGCAGGTCTCGCCAAACTTGGCCGATCAGTAGCTTTTCTTGGAAAAACAGGTGACGACGAGGCTGGAGGATGGCTTCTGAAAGAAATGAATGATAGAGGTATTGATACGGGTGCAATGACCACCGTTGATGGAGGTAAATCCGCAGCATGTTTTATTGCTCTTGACGATCAGGGGAACCGTGTAATTTATGCACTTGGCGGTTCCGCGCTCCTGGAGAATGTGGACGAATTAGAGCTACCCTTAATTACTGGAGGCCGCGTGATATGTATCAGTGATGCGTATATCACCGTGGCTGTTGCGGCAGCTGAAGCAGCCCGCAACAATGGGAAAACGGTATTTTTCATTCCAGGAGGGTTAATGGTCACTCACGGATTGAACGATTTGGATCCGATATTAAAAAACACCAACGTACTGGTGGTGAGCAGGAACGAAGCGAATATTTTAATGGGAGATTGCTCTCCAAGCGAGGCTGGTCTTTCTCTGAGAGAGACAGGGCCTGAGATCGTTGTGGTAACAATGGGAGCAGATGGAGCAATTTTTGCAAGTGAAAAAGGAACAGAGATGGTTTCTGCGATTAAAACGTCCGTCATGGATACTACTGGAGCTGGAGACGCTTTTACAGCCGGGCTTATTAACGCTTATCTCGATGACCTGTCAGGGGTTGATGCTGTGGAAATGGGTTGCGCAATGGCTGCCATTAAGATCAGCCACTTTGGAGCAACTGGCGGATTGCCGAACAAATTGGAATTGGAGGAGTTCATTGAAATGAGGAATTCATTATGAAAGGCTTAGCAGCAGGTAAACCTGGAGAAGCTCTGTTATTTGATTTTCCACAGCCGGAATTTAACGATGGCGATTTGATGGTAAAGCCATTGGCGTGTGGGATTTGTTCGACAGATGTAAAGATGGTAAACCGTGGGTCAGGCGGCAATATCGAGTATGCGCTTGGTCATGAAGTAGCCGCGGAAATCGTTGAGGTTTCAGAGACCGAAAAACGATGGGAAGTGGGGCAAAAAGTAGTTGCTGTGCCTTATTTACCTTGCGGTGTGTGTTACTACTGCCAGCATTCTCAACCAACCCTGTGCAAAAATCTTTTCAGTGTATTTCTTGAACCAGGCGGACTGGCTGAATTAGTGAAAATTCCACGTGAGATTGCCAGCCGGGGTACTTTTATCATTCCGGATGATATGCCTGTTGACATAGCCGCTCTTGCAGAGCCATTTGGATGTGTGATCAAAGGCATCGAGGACGTGGGGTTAAAAACAGGAGATTCGGTTTTGATTGTCGGTGATGGCCCGATGGGTGCGATCGCCGCGGCTGTAAGCAGTTATTATGGAGCCAATATGGTTATGGTTGCCGGACTGACTCCTCATCGATTGGCAGTGGTAGACCAGTATTTCGCTGATGTCGTTATCGATGTCACTAAAAGCGACCTTCAAGCCGAGGTTAATGAATATACCCATGGTCGCGGAGCGGATATAGTCCTATCTGCCGTTTCCAGCGCAGAAGCTTTGACCAGCGCAATCGAATGTGTGCGCCCAGGTGGACGGGTTAACGCCTTCGCCGGGGTGGAGGATGGCACAATAATCTCTCTTGATCTAAAAAAATTGCATTACCAGCAGTACCATATGACTGGGTCATTTGGGGTTGGCCCCGAGCACTTGTTTAAGGCGTTAGATATGTTTGCCTCCGGGAAGGTTGATGTAGCTCCTGTCATCTCAGCTCATTTTCCTTTTGCTCAAGCCGTTGATGCAATTGCGTATGCCAGAGACAGAGTAGGCCTTAAAGCAATGGTCAATTTTTAGCAGGGTAATATTTTGAGGAGGACTCTCGTTACAGGGTAGTAAACCTCAAAGTTTGGGAGTCGTTTTGACGATATAAAGCCCAGCACTGGTGGGCATCAAATATATGTAGATGAACTTTAACGAGGTATATAATGAAAGAACACCGCATACGACGCTTGTTTGCTGAAGATAAACGAATTGTGATTGTTGCTTTTGATCATGCAGCCTTCATGGGGCCAATTAGAGGATTAGAAAACCCGGGACAACTCATCGATGATATTGTCGACACCGGAATAGATTCGGTATTGACCACAATGGGAATTGCCCGTATGTTTTGTGAAAAATTTGGACATCTAGGTTTGATTCTCCGTGTAGATGGTGGAGCAACCATGCGCAGTCCAATTATGGGGGACATCGAGTTGAGTTTCTCTGTTGAGGATGCCCTCCGCCTGGGAGCTGATGCCGTTGCCTGTATGGGAATGATCGGCTTTGATGAAGAGCCATCCTCGCTGCGCAATCTGGCCGCGCTTTCCTCGCAATCAGCTGAATGGAATATGCCTCTGTTGGCAGAAATGCTTGTCAAGGGCACAAACGATGGAAAGGTGACCGTCGAAGATGTCGAATTTGCAATGAGGATTGGTGTCGAGCTGGGAGCTGATCTTATCAAGGCTCCTTATGCTGGTCCGGCTTCTGATTTTGCGACAGCCATCCAGAGCTGCTATCGCCCAGTTGTCGTGCTGGGTGGGGCAAAAATGGATGAACCAGCTGCGTTGTTGGAGAATATCGCAGAAGCAATAGAAGCCGGCGCCAACGGGGTGGCGATAGGAAGAAATGTTTGGCAGCACCCCAATCCTGCCAGTGTGTGCAGGGCTTTAGTCGCTTTAGTTCACGGCGGCGCCAATGTTTCCCAGGCTTTAAAGGAGATAACGGATTGAGTAAGTTGATTGTCGGGTTAGATATTGGCACTTCGTCTGTAAAAGCTGGACTGTTCGATCTGAAAGGTCGAGAAGTTGCAATATCACGCGCCAATTACGGAATTTATTCTCCTCATCCTGAATGGACGGAACAGGACCCGAATGAATGGTGGGAGGGAGCCAAAAAAGTTCTCACCGAAATTATGGAAGGAATCGACCCCGCCAGTGTCGCAGGAGTGGGATTGAGCGGTCAATGCCCCGGTCATGTGTTGGTAGACGAATCAGACAATGCTATCGGCAAAGCTATCATTTGGAGAGACAGGCGCGCTAAAAAAGAAGCTAAATGGCTGGCAGAGAATATATCTGGAGCGCAGGCAGTCGAATGGATCGGCACTTCAATAGGGGAAGACCCAGCCATGCCACCCGCCAGGTTGCTCTGGATCCGTGACAATTTACCAGTCGATTGGGATAAAGCACGGGTTATTCTTCAGCCGAAAGATTATATCGGTTTGAAATTGACTGGTGAAGCGAAGACAGATATTCACAGTGCGTATAGTCTTGTAAATCCGGATACAGGGAAATACGAAGAAGATTATTTTGTTCTGCTGGGCCTGTCCACGAATCAGATGCCGGATGCTCTCTCGCTAACTGAACCATTAGGGGTTGTTTCAAAGAGCGCGGGAGAAAAAACAGGGTTGCCATTTGGGATACCTGTTATTGTAGGAACAATAGATGCCTGGTGCGAAAACCTGGCAGGTGGAGTTACCCAGGCGGGAGGCGCTGTAGATGTTTCCGGAACATCTGAAATGATCTCGATGTACTCGGAAGCAGAATACCCGGGAGGTCCAGTATTTTTGGCAAGGCTTGGAGATGACCTGCGGTTTCTTTGCGGTCCCACTCAGGCTGGTGGCGATACCCTGAGGTGGCTTTCGGATGGTTTTCTTCAGCAGAGCAGTACGCACAGCCGGTTCAACCAGCTGCAGTCGCTGGCAGAGGAAGTTTCAGCTGGAAGTGATGGGGTAATTTTCCTTCCCTATTTGTATGGCGAAAGAGCACCCATCTGGGACCCAAACGCCAGGGCAGGATTCCTCGGTCTCGCAGGGGCGCACGACTTGCGGCATTGTGTCCGGGCAGTATACGAAGGGGTGGGCTATGCAATCAGAAACGTTCTGGAAATATGCGAGCGGATTAACGCGAAAGAAGCAGAGTATCTAACAATCTGCGGCGGTGGTTCGCAGAGCAGGTTCTGGAACCAAATTAAAGCAGATATTATCCAGCGGCCTGTAAAACCTGTTGAAATCAAAGAATCGGCATGTTTAGGAGCAGCGATTTTAGCCAGTGTGGGAGTCGGGATATTCCCGAAAATACAGGAAGCCTGCTCCCATATGCTGCGTTTCAAAGAGACGATCGAGCCAAATATTTTGAATGCGGCTGTGTATGAAGATTTGTTCCAAAAATACTTGGATATTTACCCGGGTTTGAAGCCAGTGTTTTCCACTAAAGAAGTGAGGGATCAATAAATAGTCAACTAATTGTGCAAGTCGCTCGCTTATATTACGAACATAACCTAACCCAGCAGCAAATTGCGGGAAGGTTAAACATAACCCGGCAGAAAGTATCGCGATTACTTATCCAGGGGAGAGATGATGGGATCGTTAATATAGTCATCAATGACCCGACACCTTCAGAGCCAGACCTTGAGGCGGAATTGGTAGAAACCTTTCATCTAAACAAAGTTGTCTTGACTGAAGGTGTTGGTTTAGACCAGGAAGGTTTAAGACATAGCGTTGGAGTAGCGGCTTCTGTTTATCTACAGCAAATAGTGAAAGACGATGATTGTGTTGGAGTTGGATGGGGAAGAACCCTGTTTTCAGTAGTGAGCAATCTTCAAAATAGCAAAGATATGCGGATTAATGTGGTCCCAATGATTGGGGGGGCGGGCGATATGGCTCCATCTTTCCAGGTAAATGAGTTGGTTCGACTTCTGGCAGAAGCATTTGGAGGGACTTATCGTCCGATTTATGCCCCAGCTTTCACTCAAGATATTAATGAATGGAAAGCAATCATGGATACACACGAGGTAAGACAAATTGCCAAGCTCTGGCCGAAGTTGGATATAGCTGTTGTGGGAATTGGACATGTAGAGTTCCAGAAAAAGTCATCTATGTTTTTTACCGATCATATGACAGCTGCTTCACTGGCCAAGTTGAAATCGGAAGGTGGAGTTGGTGATATATGCGGCAACTTTTTCGATATCCAGGGAAAACCCGTAATGGATGATCCCGGTATAGTGGGGGTAAACCTGGAGCAGCTTCGGAAAATACCGGAGGTTATTGTTCCTGCTGGCGGAATAGAAAAAACTCAGGCGTTGGTAGGTGCATTACGGGGAGGTTATATCAAAACCTTAGTCACTGATGTAGTCACTGCTAGAGAGGTGCTAGCAATGCAATGCAAGGAGGTGATACTATGAGAAATTCTCGGGTTGGAGCTTGAGTAGTTCTTTCCCGAATAGAAAGCATTCGATACTACAATAAACACTGTATCGGAAGATTAATTATCTTATTTAAGAGGAGCACAACAATGAGAAAGAGTATTTTTGTATTAATTATCGTGTTATTGACAGCTGGAATGCTGGCTGGCTGCGCACAAGAAGGCGAAGTCGGCGATGCGATCTTGACAATCACCGGTGATATCAAAACCACCAATTCTGGCGACAATTATGTCTTTGACGAAGCCAGATTTGAAGAACATAAAGTGGAATTGGTTATTGATGATGTCTGGATGGGTGAAGGCCAGGAATATGCTGGTATTTTACTCTCTGAAATAATTGACATTGTCAAACCCGGATCAGATGCAACCATAATCAGCGTTATCGCGGTTGACGGAAAATCTGCAGAGGTTGCCATCGAAGATGCCAAGAATATGGATATCTTGATGGTTCACTATCTGAGCGGCGCTCTCCTTGGTGATGACCTTGGCGGCCCGGTGAAGATTGCTTTTGGTGCCGACGCACAAGAAGTATATCCCGACGACAGCTGGATGTGGTGGGTAGCCGAACTTAAGTTCAAATAGGGTAAATCCTATCATTGACATGAGGGGCGTGAATCAATTTGCGCCCCTCATGTAAAAAAACTAATGGAAATATTTGAAAAAGCCTTCGCGTGTCTGGCTGGCCTGGCAATTGGGGATGCCATGGGGATGCCAACGGAATTTATGACCCCGGAATTGATCTCAGAAAATTATGGCTGGGTTCAAGATTTTGTTAAACCTCTGGAGTGGCACCCTCATTCACGAATGGAGCTTGGTTCGATAACTGACGATACTGGACAGGCCCTGGCAATTATTCATGCCTATACTGGTAAGGGCACATTATCTCCCGAGGATGTTGCCCGGGAGCTTATCGCCTGGGCAGATGGAATCCCCGAAGATGAGTTAGCAACTTTCATTGGACCGAGCACAAGTAAGGCCCTGAGTTCTATCAAAGATGGCTGCAGTCCAAAGGAAAGTGGTTCTTCAGGTAAAACCAATGGTGGGTCAATGCGGGTTGCTCCAGTGGGAATCGTAAGATATGGAGACCAGCGCAACGCTGTGGCGGATGCATACACCTCATGTGTTCCCACACACAACACAACTGTTGCCGCTGCTGGAGCGGGGGCTGTGGCCGCCGCTATTGCCGTCGCAATGACAACAGACTCGTCAATCGACTCGATAATTGAAGCAGGAAAGTTTGGCGCCAGGGAAGGAAGCAAGAATGGCAATTGGGCCTGGGGCACCAGACTTGACAAACGCATCGAGCTGGCAGACCGTTTAGTGCAAGATGCTGATGATGAGAAAATTGCCCTGGAATTACTCTACAATTACGTTGGAGTGGATATGCTGGTAGCTGAGTCGGTAGCCACGGCTTTTGGAATTGTCCGCCTGGCAGGCGGGGATCCGATGAAAGCCTGCGCTCTGGGAGCAAATATTGGCGGAGATTCTGACACCATTGCCGCTATTGCTGGCGCTATTTGTGGAGCCTGGAAAGGGATAAGTCACATCGACAAACAGTTACTGGACGTGGTTTTGGAAGTCAACAAAATGGACCTGGAACTTGAAGCACAGCACCTTGTAGAAATTGCTCGAAATACAAAAAAATAAACCTGGTAATCTAAATTTCAAATAACCGGCGGCGACATGTTACGCAAAGTTAAAAAGTTGTGGAGAGATAAAAGCAATCAATACACCTGCCATTTTTTTGAAAGATTGAAAAACTCTTATCTATCTTTGCAGTTTGGTGATCTTGAGCTAAACCATTCGCTATGCAGCTATAACAAGAATCATAATGAATAACTTGAAAAAAAATGTACTGATTGGTTTTAACATACACCCACTCTGGTTGTCTGGCACAGACTTGGAATCATTCCTCAGCCCTCTGCGGGATAACGGCTTGAGATCCCTGGAATTTGAGGTCGACTCAAATTTACCCGGGTGGGAGCAATTTGAACCCTTGATGGAATCCTGCTCTGACATCGGTATGGAAATTTGCTTCCATGCTCCTTACCGGCCCCATTATTCGCTGTACGATTTTTGCGGTATAAGGCGTGACGAAATTTGCAATATCAACAAACCTTTGTGGTCTCTGGCAGATTCCTGGGGGGTGAGGAATAATTTTCGCACAGAAATCGTCGTTCACGGCGCTACTTTGCATCAATCTCACCCAGATTCCAGTACTTTTAGGAGCCAGGAAGAATCTCAGGGGAAGGTAACCAAAGAAAAACTGCGTGAAGATACAAAGGGTTTTATTACCTGGGCTCTGGAGACTTTTCCAAATCTTACCATTGCCCTTGAAAATCTCGATGTTACCAAGCCAGGAGTTATAAAGTTTGGGCAAAGAAGAGAGGATGTCCTCTCACTCGTGACTGAAATAGATCATCCCCGGCTTGGAATTTGTTGGGATATGGGTCACGATATTCGTCACGGGGTTACTGAAGACCCTTCCAAGGAATGGTTGGAACATGTAGTTCATGTCCACGTTCATGATATTGATAATAACGGCGAGGACCATTTTCCTCTGGTATTTAATAAAGTTCCCAACGAGCATTGGATCCAGCTCCTTATGGATGCTGGAATGGAAGGGACGATTACGCTCGAACTCAAAGGCGGCAATCTGATTAATTGGGAGTTGGAAAGAATAAATTATGCTCTTGCACAGAGCATAAAGACAATCAACGAGGTGATCACATGAGCAAGACTGAATCACTTGCAAAAAATACATTAAGTCCTAGTTTGCAAAGGAAACAACGCCAGAGAAAGGAATCCCTGGCAGCTTACGCGTTTCTGGCTCCAAGTATATTGATTTTTGCCGTGTTTACCTTTTTCCCGGCAATATTCTCTATGGTAGCCGGTTTCTTTCGCTGGAATCTGCCTTACGACCCTGTATTCACGGGGCTGAGTAACTTTGAATTTCTATTTGTAGATGATATTGGAGCGGCTGAATTTGGGAAGTCCGTGTTGAATACGCTCTATTTTATGCTGGGCATTCCAATCAATATCTGCGTTTCGCTTTGGATTGCAGTGATGCTGAATCGCAGGTTGCCTGGTGTGGGAATTTTCAGAACAGCTTTCTTCCTGCCCACGTTGACATCAATGGCCGCTATTTCGGTCGTGTGGATGTGGTTGTACCACCCGGCAGATTACGGTTTGTTTAACACTCTATTGATAAGATTCGGGCTGCCGATTCAGTCCTGGTTGCGCGACCCGGTGTTAGCTATGCCTTGCCTGATTGTATTGGGTGTATGGCGCGGGATGGGATATAACATCGTAATATTTTTGGCAGGACTTCAATCGATCCCTCATGATTTATACGAAGCCTCTGAAATTGATGGAGCAAATTGGTGGGGTCAATTCCGACTGATTACGTTACCTTTACTAAGCCCAACTACTTTTTATATCTTGATTATCGGAGTGATCAACTCACTTAAAGCCTTCGCCGAAATCGACATAATGACTCAGGGTGGTCCTTTAGGAGCCACTACAACCCTGGCGTATTACCTGTATCAATACGCATTTCAATATTTCCAGATTGGTTTAGCTTCGGCAGTGGCGATCGTATTATTCGTATTTATATTAGTATTGACCCTTATCCAGTTTAAAGTTGTAGAAAAGAGGGTGCATTATGGATAATATATCTGTCACCAAGGTTAAACCGCATAGTTTTTTCAAATCGAAAAAATTCAAATCGGCAGTGGGGAAAGGGTCATGGTATCTAGTATTGACCATTAGTGCCATTGTTGTTGTTCTGCCGTTTATTTGGATGGCCTCAACTTCATTAAAAGGCCCCGGGGAAGTCTTTGCATATCCGCCGAAGTGGTTGCCTCAAGAGTGGCGTTTTCAAAACTACGTGGATGCATTCCAGGCTGCTCCATTTGCTCGCTATTTCTATAACAGCACGATAGTTGCACTTTGTGTAACAGTTGGACAACTGGTCTCTTGTTCATTGGCTGCCTTTGCGTTTGCGAGAATGGAATTCAAAGGGAAAGGATTTTTGTTCAGTCTTTTCCTGAGCACTACAATGATCTCAACCCAGGTAACTCTGGTGCCGTCATACCTGATCATCCAAAAATTACACTGGATCGATACTTATCAGGGATTGATTGTGCCATTTATTGCCAACGCTTTTGGCATTTTTATGCTCAGGCAAGCATTTATGACAATCCCTCTTGAATTAGAAGAGGCTTCTAAATTGGACGGCTGCTCCAGGCTTAGATTCTTATGGCAGATTTGCATTCCTCTGATCAAACCTACTCTGGCGGCCCAGGCTTTGTTTGCCTTTATGGGCAACTGGAATGCCTATTTGTGGCCGCTAATCATAACCAACCGAGAGGAGATGAGAACTCTCCAGATTGGTCTGCGTTATTTTGTCAGCCAGGAAGGAGGCACTCAATGGGGTGTCTATATGGCGGCAGCTATGATAGTGATACTCCCCGTAGTCGCGATTTACTTCACTGTCCAGAAATCATTTGTCGAAGGCATCGCTACCACTGGTTTAAAGGGATGATCGAAAAGAAGTGCAGTAGCTAAAAGGAGCAAGAAAATGACTAAAATATTAAAGGCAATAGTGTTGATCGCAGCTTTATCATCTGTGATGTTGGTTGGTTGTGGAGGAGATGCTAATAGCAATTCAGCCGGGACTATTGATAAAGATGGTCATATCACGATCGAGTTTTGGTATGCTTTGGGGGGAAATAGCGGGGAGGTTGTTGAGGAGCTTGTCAACCAGTTCAATCAATCACAAACTGAAATAACGGTTATTGGCACATATCAGGGCGGTTACGCATCGAGCATGGCAAAATTATGGAATGCGCTATCTGCTAAAACCCCGCCTGCTGTTGCTCAAATTGGCGGTGCGCCTCTGGTAGGTAATACAGGGGCCATAATCCCCATCACCGATTTTTTAAATCAATCGGGCGACTTCGACCGCGATGATATCTGGGAAGTATTTTGGGATTATAACTCTGCTGGCGGGCAGATTTGGAGCATGCCGTTCAATCATTCTGTGCCGATGCTTTTCTATAACCGCGATCTTTTTATCAGCGCAGGACTTGACCCCGATCAACCACCTGAAACATGGGATGAGGTCATTCAATATGGCCAGCTTTTAACTACCGATACAGATGATAATGGCGAGATTGATCAATGGGGATTCAATACCAAGGACGATACTCATTGGTATTTGAGCACCATGTTTATGGAAAATGGAGTGGAGATAGTAAATTCCGATGAAACCGAGGTTTTGTATACCAGTCCTGAAGCTGTAGAGATGTTAACTTTGTGGGGAGATTTTGTACACAAGCACAAAATTATGCCGCCCAATCAGCACGATGAATCAAAGGGAGACTTCCTGGCAGGTAAGGTTGGTATGTTATTGATGTCCAGTTCTAATGTCCCTGGCACCATTCAAGATGCGCCATTTGACGTTGGAGTGGCCATGTTCCCCACTATTGCAGGGAAAGAACGAGTTGTTCCAGTTGGAGGCGCCAGCTTGATCATACTGGACCATGACAATGAATTAATCAAACAGGCAGCGTGGACCTTTATTAAATATATGGCCAATCAGGAAAGCTCTCTATACCTTTCAACACATACTGGCTATTTGCCAATTTATAAAGCAGCTTTGGAGTGGCCTGAAATGCAAAGCTACCTTGAAGATAATCATCGCTCTGAAGAGGCAATATTACAGCTGGAATATGCAGAATCTATACCATTGTTCTCGGCCCTGGGATCAAGCGACGCGCAATTAAGAGTGGCTATAGAAGCTATCGAGCTTGGAACATCCAGCCCTCAAGAAGTTTTGGATCACGCCAAGGAAGTTGTCGATGGTGTCCTTTTAGATAACCTGCAAGATCAGTAAGTGCATATTAATTTCATGCTTCGCATAGGCACTATCTGCGAAGCATGAAAGATATGATTTCTCTGGTGTTGGATAAATATCTGTGCTTGTTTAGTAAATAAATTCTCGGAGACTGTAAATCATGCCGTACACTGCATTAATTGACTTGACTTCATCGAAAATAAAAATCCGGGAAACTGAGGACGCTAAACTTGAAAAGTGGTTAGGCGGACGCGGATTAGGGGCATCGATTCTATTTGACAGCGTGGATATCTCGATCAACCCCTTTGATCCGGAGAATTATTTAATCTTCACCACTGGGCCGTTGAACGGATCTCCCTGGCCGACCTCCTCACGCTATCATGTGACTTTCAAATCCCCAGCTACTGGTGCTTACGGCTATGCCAACGCAGGTGGTCATTTTGGGCCTGAACTGCGTTATGCAGGATATGACGCAGTTGTTATCACCGGTAAGGCTCCTGAGCCTGTGATAATCCAACTAATCGACCAGGAGATATCCTTACTTCCTGCTAAGGAATATTGGGGACAAAGCACCTCGTTCGTAGAAAGGTCGCTGCGGGAGAAATATGGCGGACGCGTGGCTTCAATTGGTCAAGCTGGAGAGAACCTGGTTCCTATGGCCGCTATCATTAATGATGGCGGCAGGGCTGCTGCGCGCAGCGGCCCGGGGGCGGTGATGGGCAGCAAAAATCTCAAAGCGCTGCACGTACGCTCAGATCAAAAGAAAAAATCCTCTCCATCTGAGTTCTCAAAATTGGTAAAGGACTACTCGAAATCTTTGATCAACGATGATAACTCTCAGCTACTGAGGGAACAGTCCACCCTGTTCCTCATGTCAATCAAAAATATCATTGGCGATCTCCCAGCCAAGAATCATCAAACCGCTCAAGTTCCTTTTATCCGTGATATTGACGCTGAATCATTTAGCCGCTACTGGACGAAAAGACTGGGCTGTGCCATGTGCCCGATGCGCTGCTCGAGGCAATCTACTTTAAAAACTAATGGCAAAGATATCCAAATTGAAGGTCCGGAATACGAAACCGCGAACGCTTTTGGCCCTATGTGCTGGAACGCGAACCCAGAAGTGGTCATCGAAGCCAACTACCTGTGCAATGAATATGGACTGGACACCATCTCTATTGGTGTGACAATTGCCTTTGCGCTAGAGTGTCACGAAAAAGGCTTGTTAGATCACCCTGATCATTCTCTGGAATGGGGAGATTCTGAAACCATCCTGGGGCTTATAAAGGATATTGCCTTTAGAAATGGATTAGGCGAGATGCTCTCAAAAGGAGTGAAGCAAGCTGCGCGTGAGATAGGTAAAGGCGCCGAAAAATATGCCATGCATGTTAAAGGGCTTGAGCTTCCCAGGCAGGAGCCGCGGATAGCAAAATCCTTCGGCTTAGGGCATGCTACAAGCAATAGAGGCGCGGACCATCTTTATGGAATGCCAGCCCTCGATTTGGCTGGCAACTGGAAAGTGGCCAGGAAACTTTACCCGGAGGAGATTCTCGAAGAACTGATGGAACTATCTAATGAAAAATATAAAGCGGATATTGTGTTCTATGGGGAACACTTTTGCGCTGTAGTAGATTCTCTCGGTGTCTGCAAATTCAGTACCTCAGAAACTTACACAGTAATGCCTGCAGACCTCGCGAAGGGATTGCAAGCGCTTGGATATGATTTTACAGAAGAATCCCTTCTTGAAATTGGTGAAAGAATAGTAAATCTGGAAAGGTTGTTTAATCAATTGCATGGCTTGAAAAGGGAAGATGACATGCTGCCCCTGAGATTTACCGAGGAACCATTAGATGTGTACGATTTCGAAACTGATTCGGATTCAGATGAAGTCCACAGGTCTGCATCTCCCATCGCAACTGGCAAAATCCACGATTGGAATGCCATGCTTGATCGTTATTACAAATTGCGCGGCTGGGACGAACAGGGACATCCTTCATCTGAAACACTTGTAAGATTGGGTCTGCAAGATATTTCTCTCGGGCAAGGTGACTGATATGCGCCTTGAAATTTCACCAGAAAAATGTACAGGATGCCAGGCTTGTGTTGTTTTTTGTTCTTTGAAACAAGAAGGAGAAGTAAATCCCGAACTGGCTCGTATACATGTCTGGGAAGATCATTCCGAAATCAGCTTTCTGCCAATTACTTGCGCTATCTGCGACGACAAGCCCTGTGTAGAAGTCTGTCCGGAACAAGGTGCAATCAGTGTGAATAACCTGGGAGCTGTGGTTATAGACGAAAGCTTGTGCACGGGATGCAGCAAATGTGTGGACGCCTGTCAAATTGGAGCAATTCAACTTCATCTCCTGCCTGGCAGAGGCAAATTGGGTAAAGCAGTGGTGTTGAAATGCGATCTGTGCGATGGCGATCCCTGGTGTGTGAAAGTATGCCAGCCAGGAGTGATCACGATTAGCGATGACGACGGCGGGCAGGTGACGCATGACAAGTTATTGACGAAACTCGGAAAAATTCCCGAAAGACAGATCCGCTCTCCTAAAATTAAAACAGCAGAAAGCACTAAAGAAGATTTTCCCTACCAGGGCTATGCCGGAAAATACTTGCGTGTAGATTTATCCTCTGGCGAAATTAAAACGTTGCCTTTGCCAGTTGAGTGGGTCGAAAATTACCTGGGTGGTAATGGAATTGGTGTAAAAATTCTCTGGGATGAGGTTCCGGCAGCTGTTGATCCTCTCGAAAGTGATAATAAGCTGATAGTCTCTGCTGGTCCGCTGTGTGGTTCTCCGGTTCCAAATTCAGGCCGGGTTGAGTTCATTGCCAAGTCCCCGCTGACAAATATATACGGAGACTCTAATGCTGGCGGGCATTTTGGACCTGAATTGAAACACGCAGGGTATGATCTGATAATATTCGAAGGACGGTCACCAAAACCCGTTTACCTTTATCTAATAGATGAGAAAATCGAAATACGTTCAGCAGAACATATTTGGGGGCTTGGAACTTTCGAAACGGAAAATCAATTGCGTGATGAAACCAACCAGCCTGATCTAAAAACGGCCATAATCGGCCCTGCTGGAGAAAACCTGGTCCGTTATGCGGGGATCCAGGTGACATCCCGGAGAAGTGCGGCTCGTTCTGGACTGGGTGCCGTGATGGGATCAAAGAACCTGAAAGCCATTGCAATCCGCGGCACGAAGAGCCTCCAGGTTGCAGATCCTGAACGTACTCTAGAAGTTACTTTAAAGCACCATTTGGCAATAAGAGAGAATGAATTCTTCCCGGGTGCAAGTAAATTTGGCACACCAGGTATTGTTGCTTTAATGGACTATATGGGACGGTTCCCAACACAAAATCACCGTTACGGCAGTTTTGAGAATTTTGATGAGATTTCAGCAGATACACTTCATGAACAACATTTCATCCGGGATATCTCATGCTACAGCTGTCCTGTTGGATGCGATAAGGTATACGCGGTGAAAGAAGGCGAATTCGCCGGCAGTTTGTCTACGAGCGTAGAATATGAAACCTTGAATTCCCTGGGAGCAAGAGTCTGCAACGCTAATCTTCCGTCGATAATCAAGGCCAATGAGATTTGTGACGACTTAGGAATTGATACAATATCGGTTGGGAGTGCTATTGCGTTTGCGATGGAACTTGCCGAGAAAAAAATTCTATCAACTGAAGATTGTGATGGGCTAGAACTTGTTTGGGGAAACTATCACACAATGCTTCAATTGCTGGAACGGATTGCATATCGAAAGGGTTACCTGGGTGATCTCCTTGCAGAAGGTGCTGCCAGGGCCGCGAAACGGTTGGGCAAGGGCGCTGAGCGATATGCCATGCATGTCAAAGGGCAAGATATTCCTTCACAAGATGGTAGGGCTCAACAATCTATGGGGCTTGCCCATGCCACATCATCTAGAGGCGCAGATCATCTCAAAGCTTTTCCTGTAGCTGATGAAACTGGATACCCCGGCGGGGCTGGGGCAAGATATGGAGAGGATAAGCTTCCCGAATTGGTTGACCCGCTGGAAACAAAATATAAAGCCTTCCTGGTAAAGGATGGTGAAGATTACGGGGCTATAGTAGATTCTAGCGGTAATTGCAAATCTGGTGGCACTTTTGTCATGTTAGAAATTTATTGGCAGGAACAATGCGATGCCCTAAACGCGATTACAGGTTTGTCTCTCAGCGTGGAAGAGTTGAAACGGATTGGCGAGCGAATCTATAATTTACAACGCTGCTACAATGCCCTTCACGGTATTGATAAATCTGATGATGTTCTTCCCTGGCGTATGACCAAAGTGCCTTCGCCATCAGGTAATGCAAAAGGAAGTGTCTGCCATCTATCTGAGATGCTGGAAGAATATTACACCTTGAGAGATTGGAATACCGAAACCGGATTGCCCAATGAGAGAAAGCTGCAATATCTGGGTATTGACGAGGTATTTAATCAACTCAAAGATGCAATCGAGACAGGAGAACCCCAGGAACTTCGTTCTCGCCTGGGATGGGCCAGGCCATACGATGGTGAGGTGGTGGATCCACTATGAATGAAGAGTTTGCTTTTGCCAAGTTGCGCGCTAAATTGTTTGATTGCGAATTGCCAAGTCCACTAGTATTGGCTTCGGGCCCACGATCGTTTAACGCCGCAAGCCTATTAGAAGCATACAAGGCAGGCGCTGGTGCTGTTGTTACCAAGACTATTCGGTCAACGCTGCCTGATAATCCCACACCGCATCTTATAAAGCCTTCATCGAAAGGCTCACAAAACACACTTTTTAATGCGGAAGAATGGTCAGATATTTCCTGGGAGCAATGGGTTTACCAGGAAATTCCTCTGCTTGAAGACCATCCTGGTGCTTTGATTGTCAGTGTTGGACACACTGCTCAGGATATTGAAAAGTTTGTCGAGCCTCTGGTAGCATGCAAAACCGTAGATATGATTGAATGCGTCTCCTATTCAGGGGATTCAATAATTCCGCTGATCACTGCTATCAGGTCAAAGACTGACCTGCCAATTCTGGCCAAGTTGAGTTTCAACTGGGGAAGTGAATTATTTTCCATTGCCGGAGAAGCCTTGAATGCTGGGTGCGACGGGTTCACTGCTATTGATTCTATTGGCCCTGCTCTTTATATCGATATTGAAACTGGCAGCCCAATGTTGGCAAGTGAAGGCGGCAAGGGATGGATTTCAGGAGCAGCAATCAAACCATTGGCGCTTTCTGTCGTCGCGGAGCTTAAGAAACGTTTTAACAAGCCAGTCGTTGGTACTGGTGGAGTCTTCTCCGCTGAAGACATTATCGAAATGACCATGGCAGGGGCCGATGCTGTAGGCGTGTGTTCAGCCCCAATACTTTACGGAAATGAATGGTTTTCGAAGACTCTGCATAAATTAGATCGATGGCTTGTGGAATTTGAGTACACCAGCCTGGAAGAGATCATTGGATATGCTTTACCCAAGCTATACACCAATCAAATCTCAAATGGATTAGAATTTAATTTTGATCCTCTTCTCTGTACTCTTTGCCGCAGATGCGTGGAAGTATGTCCCTATAATGCCCGGGAAATTTCCGGGATTATGCCGCGCGAGAGGAATATTCAGATGTCACTCATAGAAGAAATTTGCAGGTCCTGCGGGTTGTGTTCATCTGTCTGCAAACCAAAGTCACTGACGAGTAAAATAATACAGTAGTATAAAAGTTTCTGGTAATAGTAAGAATACGGTGAAACTCGAGAGGTGAAGCCTCTGGTATAAACGCAGCCCGTTTTACATTTCACCCAGGAGATGCAACCTGCCGTCTTTTGATCGAAAACGAATTATTCCATGGAGCCCCGATGTCCTTTGACCTGGTAATCCACGATGGTCTATTAGTAACCTCATCAGATACATTCAAGGCTGATTTGGGGATTAATGCGGGAAAGATTGCTGCCATTGGTCATAAATTATCTGGAAAGAAAACGATCGATGCCAGTGGATTGTATGTTCTTCCCGGTGCAGTTGACCCCCACGTTCACCTCGAAATGCCTGTTGGCAAAACAAGGTCAAGTGATGACTGGTTCACTGGAACACTGGCAGCCGCTTATGGCGGCACTACGACAGTCATTGATTTTGTTGAAGCTTTGCCTCAGCAATCATTGGTTGAGGCATTAATTGACAGAAAATCACTGGCAGAAAACCGAGCAGTCATTGATTATGCTTTTCACATGACTTTGGCGGATGCCAAAGAATATACACTGGAAGAGATTCCTGCAGTGATAAATGCCGGAGTGACCTCATTTAAAACCTACACAACCTATGAAGGCTTTCGTTTATCAGATAGTGAATTCCTGAGGATATTGAAAGCAGTTTCTACTTACAATGGCCTCGTTATAGTCCACGCCGAAAACGACTCAATAATCAAACATTTTACGCAAGAACTGATCGATAGCGGAAATATGGCTCCACGTTTTCACCCGCTCAGCCGCCCAGCAATAGCTGAAGGAGAAGCGATAGGGCGAATACTTTCCCTGGCAGAGGCTGTAGACGCGCCAATTTACATTGTTCACATTTCATCAGCTATTGGAGCCAAGGAGCTGGCAAATGCACAGATCCAGAGGAAGAATGTACTTGGTGAGACTTGTGTCCAATATTTGCTGCTGACGGAAGCCGAATACCAGCAACCTGGGTTCGAAGCCGCCAAATATGTATGCCAACCTCCTTTGCGAAAAAGCGGAGACTGCGCGGCGTTGTGGAAAGCCCTGGGCGACGGAAGCATTCTAACAATTGGCACAGATCACTGTCCATTCAACTTTGTAGGGCAGAAGGATTTAGGGAGCGAACGTTTTACAGATATCCCTGGAGGCCTTCCCGGAATAGAATCCAGATTATCCCTTGTTTATTCCTCTGGAGTGGCCAAAGGTTTAATCAGCCTGAATCAATGGGTGTCCCTGTGCTGCACCAATCCTGCTGTCATATTTGGGCTTCATCCTCAAAAAGGGTCACTCCTCCCGGGAGCTGACGCAGATATCGTTATCTTCGATCCAACGCTGAAAAAGACAATTTCTCATAACATGCTTCACGAGAATGTTGACTACACCCCCTATGAAGGTTATGAACTTCAGGGATATCCTGTAAAAACACTGCTGCGCGGCGAAGTTATCATAAATAATGGGAAAGCAATCGATATCAAAGGGAAGGGAAAGTATCTGAAATGCGGACCACCCCAGGTAAATTTGCAGCCGCTCCCGTAAAGCGCGATTTCGGATATCCAATCGGTAAACCTGAGATAGTAGGTAAGTGATACTGAACGTATTTTAATTAAGAAAAGGCGTGATACATGAACGGAATGTTAATTCTCCCAGATTGGTTGATCATTGATGCTCTTCAGAAGCCAAAGAAAAAATGGGGCATCCGTATCTCCGGGAACATGATTACTGATGTAGACAGCAATGACCAATTGCGAGAAAAATTCAAGGATGACGAAGTGCTGGAAGCACCCGGTAAAGTGCTGTCGCCAGGTTTCGTAAATGCACACACTCATATTTATGGGGTTTTGGCACACGGCATCCCGCTGGATAAAGCTCCCTCTGGTTTTTGGCCCTTTCTCGAAGATTTTTGGTGGCCGCTGGTTGAAAACCAGTTGGATCAAGAAATGATTTGCGTTGCGACCGATTTGAGATGTGCAGATATGCTCAAAAGCGGTGTCACCTCATTTTTTGATTGTACTGAAGCGCCATTTGCTTTACCTGGCTGTTTAGCCGCTCAAAGGGAACGTGTTCTAGGAAGCGGTATGAGGGGTATATTATCATTTGAAGCGACAGAACGTATAAGCACAAAAAATGGAGAGCTGGGACTGAAAGAAAACGCTGATTTCATTGATACCTGTAATCAGGAAGGGGGATTGGTATCCGGGTTGATGTGCATTCATACGACCTTCACCTGTTCGCCTGATTTTATTCGCACAGCATTCGGTATGGCAAGTGATAGAAACGTGCTTCTTCAAGCCCATGTCTCGGAGGGAACTTACGAACCTGAATACACATCGAGCAAATATGGATTGAAGCCCATACAATTTTATGATTCGCTTGGCGTAGCAGGCCCGGGTCTGCTGGCTTCGCAATGCGTTCATCTGGATGAAGCCGAGATTCAAATTATTTCCGAAAAAGGGATCAGGGTAAGCCACCAGCCGTTGTCGAATTGTGAAGTGGGAGGCGGCATCGCTCCAATTCCTCAACTTTCCGCATTAGATATTACGATGGGGTTAGGCAGCGACGGATACATTGATGATTTCTTTGAGGTAATGAGAGGAGCTTTCCTGATTCATAAAGCTTACCATCAGGATCCTGGCGTGATGCCGGCTCATGTGGTCTGGCACCTGGCAACTGAGGGAGGAGCGCGCGCTCTTGACCTGGAAAAAGTTGGAAGACTTGAGCCTGGTTGGAAAGCAGACCTCCAACTGATAGACGGAAATCTTCCCACTTTATTGAGCGAGCATAACCTTTTTGAGCAAATGCTCCTATACCGTAATGCAAACGATGTCAGCATGGTGATGGTTGACGGGGTGATAAGAGTCCGGGATTATGAGGTTTTAGATGTTGATCGGGCATTCCTGCTATCGAGAACAAGATCTGCGGCTGAAAGATTATGGTCGGCAAAAAAATAGACCAGGTGATCGTCTTCCAGATTTCAATCAATTAATGCTGCTTAATGGTAATTTCAGCTGATACGTTTACGAGGAAGGTTACAGTATCCCTCTTTCAGCTGGTACAAGTTCCCCACTGATATCACTATCAACAAATATTTTGTTTTTCCATTCTGCTGGAAATTAAATGGTTCATGGTGTTGATTTTTTAAACGTTTTTTGCTATCTGCGCTCATGGATTGACTCAAATTGTTTGTCAGGGTCTCTCTTTTGTTTTTGGAGGATTAAAATAGATAACATTGGTACTTCTTGGATAGGCACGGTAGAATACGCATATGGCAAGAAAAATATTACTAATTGACGATGATGCATTGTTTCGCCGGAGCCTTAGTTTTCATTTGCGACAAGCGGGCTACCAGGTGCAAACGGCCGCAAGTGCCGAAGACGGATTGTCAATTATTCAAGATAGCCTTCATGATTTAGTTTTATTGGATATCGGCTTGCCTGGTATGGATGGGTTGGATGCTTTGCACTATATAAAAGACAACACAGAAATTCCAGTAATTTTTATTACTGCCCGCCACCGGGAACTGGATGAGATATTAGGGTTGGAATTAGGAGCTGATGACTATATTACCAAGCCCTTTGATACAAATATTCTCCTTGCGCGCATCAAAGCCGTGATGCGGCGGTCTCAGCGCCAATCCTTTTCATCATCATCTGACCCCTATTCTATTGGAGATATTGATATTAACCCGCGGGCTCATACCGTCAACCTTAGTGGTAAACCAGTTGATCTAACGCCAATTGAGTTTCAGTTGTTAAACACACTTGCACAGCAAGTGGGGCATGTTTTATCTACTGATGACCTTCTATCCACGGTCTGGGGTGAAGAATATGTAGGCCAACCACAGGTAGTTTATGTTCACATCAGGGCTTTACGCACAAAACTTGAGGAAAACGCAAACAGACCCCAGCGAGTTATTACAGTTCGTGGTGTTGGATATAAGCTAATTTCGCAAGGTAACTAAAAATGCAATCACTGCGAACCCGTTTGCTAATCAGCCATAGCCTTCCACTTATTATTGTTATCCTGCTAGCTGGATTTGCATTAGATTATTTGGTGGAGACTCAAATCTTACTGCCTAATATGGCAGATGAATTAACCAATGAAGCTAAGCTGTTAGCAGAATTAGCTGCCATGCAATCTGATATATGGGATGATCCTGAGAATGCTCAAGCTTATCTCACAAGGCTTAAGCCACTCTTGGGAGCTTTTGTAACAGTGTTTGACTCGCAAGGAAAATATCTGGCTTCAACAGACCCGTATGTCCAAAATTCAGGAAATCCAGCGGCCATTAACCTTGAAAAAGCGCAGTTAGAAGACTCAATAATACAAACTGCTTATGGCGTAAAACAGGAAGCCAGCATCGTGGATGTCTTTGTTCCTGTCCGTAAAGAGCCTAAAAACATTATTGGTGTTATTCAGATGACTTATCATCTGGAAAATGTATATGATCAACTACTTGATCTTCGCCGGGGGATTATTGCTATTCTGACGGTAGGAGTTTTACTGGGCTCTGGTATAGCTCTGCTATTATCAGCCAATTTGAACCGGGCTTTACTACAAATTAACATTTCAATTAAAAAGCTCGCAACAGGGCAGGAAATTGAAGTTGTGGACGAGGAAGGACCAGAGGAAATCCGGGAACTAATGCGAACAGTAAATTTATTTGTCTCCCGGGTACAAACTATGGAGACAACCCGGCGAAAATTGCTCTCTAACCTGGTACACGAAATAGGGCGCCCACTAGGGGCTTTGTTGCCAGCTGTACAGGCCTTGCAATCAGGAGCATCACAAAACGAAGATCTAAGGCAAGATTTATTAGCGGGAATGGAAGACGAAATCAACATACTGCGGCGGTTGCTCAATGATTTAACAGGTTTATACGATCAATTTGTGGGTACGTTCGCATTAGAAAAGCAGGCGGTAAACCTGAATGAGTTACTGCCCGGCCTTGTTCTCAGTCAACGTGAAGCCGCTCAGGCAAAAGGAATAAATTGGGATAGCGATATTCACTCCAATTTGCCAATGATCGATGTTGATCCTGACCGTCTGGCGCAGGCTATCGGAAATCTGGTAGACAACGCCATAAAATTTACTCCTTCAAAAGGCACAATTACCTTTAGCGCTGGTTTTCAAGGGAGCGAAATCTGGATACGAGTTCAGGATACAGGACCTGGAATTACAGTTGAAGATCAGGAATTTGTGTTTACTCCATTTTTCCAAAGCCGCGCTGAAACACGCTTTCCTCAGGGGATGGGCTTAGGATTGAGTATTGCGCATGACCTGGTGACAGCCCATGAGGGGCGGCTAGAATTTGAAAGCCTTCCAGGAGAAGGAAGCAGTTTTGTAATCTGGCTGCCAATAACCCACGAAAGCATATAAACTGAAATAGCAGCAGGAAACAGGCATAAAAAAACAACCTTAAGGTGAACTTAAGGTTGTTTTTAGTTTGGCATAAGGACATCTGGAAAGCAAAAGAGTATTATTCCATTTAACTGAAAAAAACCAAAGGTGAGTTATGACAAACCTGGTCGAAATATTTTTAATAGTCTGCGCATTAATTGTCTCGGCCGCTGTAGTAGTTGGTTTCTTTATAGTGCGCAGCAACATCTATAAATTCATGTTGAAAAACCCGAGGACCAATGATTAACTTGTTAGATTTTGAGCCCTGGTGGCGTTTTGGTGTAGCGTTGCTGATTGGCGCAATGCTCGGAATGGAGCGTGAATTTTTCCAGCAAAAAGAAGGTGCTCCTGACTTTGCAGGTATACGAACATTTTCATTGATTGCGTTATTGGGTTCTGTGACTGCTTTTCTAGTCAAAGATTTTGGCATGCTGCCGATAGCAGTTTCACTTGGGGGGTTGATCTTATTAACTACGGTGAGTTACCTGGGAGCCATGTTACGGAGCGGGAAGGAGACTGGAATTACTACCGAGGTGGCTGTTTTGTTGACATTCTTATTCGGGGTACTTGTGATGGGGGACCAGGGAAAGATAGCCATAGCATTGGCGGTTGTTACCTCGCTATTGCTTGCCCTGAAGGGTAGACTGCATGCTGTTATCCGTCGAATGAACGACGAAGACCTGCGGGTGGCAATGCAATTTGCTCTAGTAGCAGCAGTCATTTTACCCTTGCTGCCAGATAGGGCAATTGATCCCTTTGGCTTGCTTAATCCATTTCAGATTTGGCTGATGGTTGTGCTGGTGTCTGGAATTGGATTTAGTGGTTATGTGATGATGAAAGTGCTGGGACCTTCTCGGGGCATCAACCTGACTGGTATTTTGGGTGGTTTGGCGAGCAGTACTGCTACAACGATCAGTTTCTCCTCTGCCAGCCGAGAGCATCCGGAAATGTCAGCTTATTATGCGCGGGCTGTAGTCATGGCTTCAAGTGTGATGATTCCTCGGGTGCTGTTGTTAATCATAGCAATTTATCCGCCCTTGCTGCGTGTAGTCAGCCTACCTCTCACTGCAATGCTGGTTTCTGGATTGACGATCGTTTTTTATCTTCAGCGTAAAAACAAGACCGATGAACACAATCTTGATCGAGCAGTCAAATTGACTCATCCACTAAAGCTATCAACCGCAATCAAATTTGGGTTAGCTTTTGCGGTAGTTTTGATTGTCTTTGAATTTACTCAGGATTCTTTTGGATCAATTGGAGTTTATTTTACTAGCGCGATAGCAGGATTGACTGATGTGGATGCGATCACGCTAAGTGTTTCACGGTTGGTTTTAAATGCAAAAATGGATTTTAGGGTAGCTGGCATAGCAATTATCATTGCTGTGATCATGAACACAATCTCTAAAGGCGCAATCGTATATTTTACTGGCTCACAAGAATTGCGCCGGACCGTTATTCGTTCTTTTGTAGTGATTTTACTCGCTGGGCTTTTCTTCAGTGGGTTCATATTTTGGATGACTTAGGAAAGCGAGTAGGGATAAAAGCGCACTTATTTTCCGCTTATGACAAAACGAAAGCACTTTGAACAGTTAATTCCTAGTTCCAATTTTAATGAAGAGGTTGAAAGGATATCAAAATACGAATCAGACCTGGAGTGTGAGAGAAATGTATAAAAGTATTTTACTCCCCCTGGATGGATCGCCTCTAGCGGAAAAGGCTTTGCCGCATGCCGTTGCACTCGCTGAAAAATTTCAGAGTAATTTGATTCTTTTAAAAGTCATTGTGCCCTTGGACAATAATCTCAACTTGCCACCTGGTGCAGTGAAGAGAGCAGAAGCCGCAACGCGGGAATTGGCAAATGAATATTTGGATCGGGTTGCTGTCCGCGTTCAAGGTAAAGGTTTTCCAATCACCAGTGTTACTGTGGTCGGAAGGCCTCATGAGAAAATTGTTCATTTCGCTGAAAAGGAATTGGTGGATGTGGTCGTGATGTGCACGCGCGGTCAGTCAGGGATAAGCCGATGGTTAATGGGAAGTGTTGCTGACCGGGTGGCGCGCAGTGTAAAAGTCCCCGTATTGTTGATACGTGCAGTCAATGGATCTCAGGACAATGAATAAAATTAAAGATAAGCAGCAGTGTCCTCTTTGCGAAAAAAATGTCAGGTTTGCAGAGATCAGGACCCGCACGGAGGTAGACACAACTAAAGGGATAAAGTGGGTGCAGGTAATTGTTTCTCGCTGCCCTGAATGTAAACGGGTAGTTGGATCTGGAATGCCCATCAATAGTCAGGACGAAGAGATATGAAAGAGGTTTTTATTGATTTTTCAGAGAAATTGGCGGCTCCACCGGTAGTGCCTGATGGGAAATTTCGTAACTGGTTTTCAATGCCCAGATCTGACCCATTAATTGAGCATTTATCTACCATTCTCTGGAATCAAGAAATCACCCCGAATATTTGGCAGGCTGCCCGTTTATCGTCAAACGCATATATTTTCCGTGAAAAAACAACTGGTTGGAAAATAGTTGCCAAGTTCTTTGCGACCAAAACAGGAGAAGATGCTTTCCGGCATTCAGGACATGAATACCAGTGTACCCAGCAAGCCTGGGACTGCCTGGGTCCAGATCAAGAATTACGGTCAGTCCAACCTTTAGGAGTATGGGGTGGGGTACTATTTGTGGAATTCATAGATGGCCTTACCTTGGAAGATAAAATTGTTATCCGCCGCAGCCAACCTGGAGAATTGTATCAATCGCTTGAAAACGTCGGCAAACTCTTATCGAAATTGCATACTTTCAGAATTCAAAAAAAATCATCACCAGATTTTGGACCAACAGCAGATTACACCTATAAACTAATCGATAACTTGGCCAAGCATGGTGTACTTCAAAATCACCCTGCTGTTCAATGCGGGTTGGGTAAATTAATCGAAAAATGGGCCAAGGGTCAACTTATGTGGGATTTTCCGCTAGCCTTGAATCACGGCGATGCTACCACTACGAATTTTATCTTTCCAGCAGATGGAGGTGCTGCAGCCATCGATTGGGAGCGAAGTGAATTCGCTGACCCTGCAGCTGATTTAGGTCGTTTGATGGCTGAGGTAACACATTGTGTAAATAAATATGGAGGCAATTTTTCAGAAGGCGATTTTTTCGCTAATGAGCTAGCTGCTGCATATTGCAAAGAAGGAAATTTGAGCAGGAATTTGGATAATCTTGTACACCGGGCTAGATTCTATCAGGCTGCCAGTACTTTGCGGATGGCTCGTAATGGCTGGTTGTCTCGCAAAGATAGATTAGCCCTGGTCTTGCAGGCTTTTGCCCTATTTTCGCAAGATGTAAATTTATAAGTAAGTCCAGTTTGTGAATAAGAAGATATCGGGAGACAGCATGTTAGTTGAGTTGGAAAATTTAATAATAACCAATTTACAAAGTATTTACGATGCGATTGGATGGATTGGAGTGAACGGTTTGCTGATATTTGAAAATGCTACTGGAATTATCCCAAGTGAGATTATTTTAGGACTGGCTGGGTGGATGCTCCTGGCCGCCCACGGAGAGCCTTTTCACAGTATCTTTATCTGGGGAGGGGTTGCTGCTCTAGGGAGTACGATTGGCGCATCCATCACTTACTGGGCAGCAAATCTAGGCGGAAGACCAATTGTGGATATCATGGCCAAGTGGTTTCGCATTGACTCGCAACATATAGTGAAAGCCGAGCAGAAATTCCAACGGTGGGGAACAGGGGTAATATTTTTCGGGAGGATGATTCCTGGCGTTCGTACACTGATCAACATTCCAGCCGGACTGGCGCGTATGCAATTCCTGAAGTTCCTAATTCACACATTGATTGGCACTTATATATGGTGCACGTTCTTGCTTGGTGCCGGTTATTTATTTGGTCATGAATGGTGGCGCATTAGCGATTTAGTCAAAGGCGCAGCGCCCTGGCTGATAGGTGGAGGGTTTTTGTTGTGGGCGGGCGTTCTCGCTTACCGAAAATTTGAGCAGAACCGGAAAAATATTGCTGCTTTACCCGTTGCCGGCAAGATTAATCAAGGAAAATAGCATAATTATTATTTTTACTGCACCGGGAATTATTTTACGAACATGTTACAGATAAACTGATTTTCCGGGCACAAAACAAAAGGTTGTAATTAAATGATTGAATTCGAACACACGATTTTTATTTTATTGTTGTTGAGCGGAGTGCTCAATTCCAAACCACCGCAGCAGCGTTGGGCGGCAGTGATCATAATGATAGGGGTTTTGTTGGTATTCATACCGCCTGCTCATACGCTGGACATTCCCTGGGATTTGGTTCTAGGCTTGGTGCTTCCATTGCTCCTTTGGCAAAACATCCGTCGAATAATCAACGCAGATTGGAGAGGCTGGAAAAGTGTTGCACTCTGGGGAATAACGATGCTTGTTTTGGGTTCTGCACTTTGGTTTGGAGGCGCATTGAACTGGACTGGAGCTTTGCTGCTCGGTATGATCGCAGCCAGCATGATTTGGAGAGCAAGCGAACCCGAATCTGGCACCAGTTATATGAGCCAGGTAGGACCGCTCACGTTAGTATTCCTGCTCACCGAAGTTGAGGTAGCTATTCAAGCCCCTGATCACTATATGGGAGGAATTTTCAGCGGCGCATTTTTTGGTGTTGTAACTGCATTGTTTGGGCTTTATCTGGTCCGAAAAGTATCGCCCAGATTGCATTCCTGGATTGGAGTGGGGCAAGTGTATTTTGCATATTGGTTTTCGTATATCTCTGGAGCTTCGGCAGTAGCAGCAGCGTTAGTAAGCGTGATGATGTTCATGTGGCTAAACCAACATTACAAGCTTGGCTTTCATGAGAAAAAACCACCGGCACCGTTGAATACCTGGCCTGGTTTTGTTTTAATTCTAACTTTATTCCTGGTGCTGGGTTGGCAAGCTCACCAACCGGTATCAAGTTTTATTGCTTTCGAAGTTATTGTGGGGACATTGATTGGATTGGTAGTTTCCTGGTTGGGGTGCCGCTGGGAAATACCAGCTTTTCAAAAACAAAAATCATTCTGGGTGATGGCGTTAAGGATAGCCGCTCTCCTTTTGCCGGCTCTTCTCATTTGGCCGCGTGATATGTTGCAAACGCCGCTCCAATTAACTGTAGCCATTGGGGTTTCTACCCTGGTGATTGGTCTTTCACGCTTGGGGCTTGCTTTTTATTTCCCCAAAGAATCAAGCGCGGAGGATATTAAGACATATTTGTAAATTGTTCGGCACTGTAAAAATATAATATTTTCGGGATGCGTTTCTATAGCGCGTATCTGAAATCATAGGAGAAAAAATGACAAAATTGCTACTGATTATATTAAACGATATTAGTGTTTTGCCAGAATTGTTAGATGTCTGGCGGGAGATTGGCGTCCCAGGGACCACCATACTGAAAAGTGCTGGTGGGCACGCCTCCCGAAACTGGCTCAGCAAGGTTGGTTTGAGTGCAATAAATAACCTCTTTGAAGCCAAGGAAGTTCAAACTCGCTCGGTGATTGCCGTATTTGAGGATGAAGATTTATTGGCGCGTGCCATTGCTGAAGCGGAGCGAGTTGTTGGTGGTTTTGACCGGCCAAATAGTGGGGTAGTTTTAGTGCTGCCGGTATCGCAGGCAATTGGGCTGTTCAAGGCAAATCTCCAATCACACAAAGAAGTGTCTCCCCCTTCGCTCAGATCAGGCTGGACCGTTTTGCGCGATACCAATATTGAAATTGTGGATTCTTTATTAGATCTCAAGCCAACGATCGTTTCAGCCGAGGCTACCTTAGATGAAGTTGCTAGAGCTATGCTAACCCATCCGAATGTGCATGTAGTATCAGTCGTCGCGGAAAATGATCGGCTGGTTGGGTTGCTGGAACTGAGCACATTGGCCGACGACTTGTTTGTCCATATTTTGCCAGAAGAATTTCTCAGCGAGATCACAGACCTTGAGAAGTTAATGGACTATGCAAACAAGACCCGTGCGCTCACAGCAAGAGATGCCATGAGACCACCAGTTTGGGTCAAGCCCGAGGAGACTGTAAAAGAAGCTTTCAAGCGAATGCATGAGAATAAATTGCCTGGCTTGCCTGTAGTCAACGAACGCTACCAGGTTATTGGGTATATCAATTTACTCGAATTGCTGTCACTGTGCATCCAGATCAAGAATGGCGAAGATATCTCGGAGGATAAATAATGACCTCTATTTGGTTGGCAGGAAGCATTTTTCTTTTTACTTATGCTCTGATTGTCAGTGAAAAAATCCATCGCACAATCTCTGCACTCTTAGGCGGTGTGGCGATGATTTTGTTTGTAATTCCACAAGAAGCTGCATTCCATTCCATAGACTGGAACGTTATATTTCTTCTAGCAGGCATGATGGTAATCGCCAATGTCCTGAAAGAGACCGGGTTATTTCAATGGATAGCTTTGCAAGCGGTTCGTTTAGGAAAAGGTGATCCTTTTAAGGTACTCGTAATCCTATCCCTGATTACCGCAGTTACTTCAGCCCTTTTGGATAACGTGACCATTGTTGTTTTGATTGCTCCAGTGACTTTATTTGTTGCCTCAACATTGCGGGTCAGTCCTGTGCCGTTTTTGATTGCCGAAATTCTGGCCTCTAATATCGGCGGCATGGCCACGTTAGTTGGAGATCCTCCCAATATCCTGATTGGCAGTGCGTCGGGACTCGATTTTGTGACGTTTGCTGCAAACATGGGACCAATAGCAGTGATAATTTTGATTGTGTTTATTGGTATGGCCCGACCTTTGTTCCAAAAGGATTTAACTGTTCTGGATCAAGACAATGTTGATATTACTGAAGTGGATGCTGCTGCTCTTATTACAGATCCCGTGTTGCTTCGTAAATCACTGATTGTTATGACTGGGGTGATTGTTGGATTTTTACTGCATGGCGCATTACATTTGGAGCCAGCAACCATTGCTTTAGCTGGGGCAACTCTGCTGATGCTCTGGGGAAAAACGGATCCCCATTATGTATTGCGTGATATTGAGTGGACCACATTGTTCTTTTTCTTTGGTTTATTCATAATGGTTGAAGCCGTTGTCGAAGTGGGATTAATTGAAATAGTCGCCGATGCGGCTTTGCGCCTAACAGGCGGCAATTTGCAATTGACCTCAATTCTGTTGATCTGGTTTTCCGCAATCGCATCCGGGATTGTTGATAATATTCCCTATACAGCTACCATGATCCCGATTGTAGAAAGTTTAGGCCAGGTAATGTCTATAGATCCTCTGTGGTGGTCTTTAGCCCTGGGTGCATGCCTCGGCGGCAACTTGACCCTTGTAGGCGCAGCAGCGAATGTTGTTGTGGTAAGTTTGGCCGAAAAAAGCGGTCACCCCATCAGCTTCAAGCACTTCTTTCGTTACGGTTCGATAGTTACAGTGATGTCCCTGATCCTGGCGAGCGGCTATGTTTGGTTACGGTACCTTTAATTATAGTGTTTGAGAGACAAGGATTGGTAGGTCAGTCGTTTACTTAAGGTAAATAACAGAGAAAATCATGACCTACCAAGGGGTATCATGCATAGCAGGGAACAAGTTTAAATATATTTCTGCATCTGAGGGAAGCGACAATCATTCCATAAGTTAGTTATTGTCCTTTGTTTTTTCGCTCAATCGCTGATTATAACCGGCGCGAAGTCATCAGGAATTGAGCTGTTCTATTCGCTGAAATCAAACTCAATTAGTAAAATTCTCCCTTTATCTCTATCGTTTGATTCTGGGTCAGAGGTAATCACTAGTGCAATTAACTGATCGCCACCAGGTCCCCACGAATTATCCGCTGCAACAGCAATGTCATTCTCGGCTTCTTTAAAATTATGTGGATGACCTTTTTCGTGGAAATAAGTAAGTCTTCTCTTGTTGTTCCCATCCGCATCCATCAGCCAAAATTCTGTTTGTAGATAAAATGGAGAGCTGTTAAACAGGACATCTTTGCTTGACATCCAAATTATTTTTGTTCCGTCCGGAGAATACGTTGCGTGCTCATCCCATCCTGTTGGATTAATCGTAAGCCTTTTTACATTATTTGTTGCAACTTCCAATTCATATATCTCTAACGATCCATCCTGGTTTCCGGTGAACAGAAGTTTAGAATCATCTGGGGAAAACGTATGTGTTTCATAAAAAGAGCTTCTTGAACCTGGCTGTAAAGTTTCAATGTTGGATAACCTGGGGCTATCCCCGAAAAATTCAAAGTCCGCGATCTTGATTGCCCATTCTCCAAACGGCCTGCCGTTATCTTTGATTCGCTCAGCCCAGGCAAGTTTTTTCCCATCATGAGAGAAATGAGGGTGAAGAATGCCGGAAGAATCATCGCTAATGGTGTCATTCACTCTGTGAAGCTCCCAGATTTTTTCACCATCTTTGGTAATTAGAAAAAGATCGTTAAGTATTCCTGCACCGAGAGTTGCCAAATTATCATATATCTTGGGAACTATAGATTTCTCTACCTGAATTACCAAGTATTCACCAGAGGGATGCCAGGCAGCGTTTCCAATATGCTTGTTTGGAAGGTCTTTATGGTTACAGGTTATGCATTTTTCATTGCTTCCGTCAAGGTTTATCAGCCAGACATCGAAATATCTATCACCGCCTAATTTTCCGATAGCAATTTTATTGCTCTCGTGATGCCAGTCAATATTTCCGCCGTTTTCTGTAATGGTCCTTATTGTGATATCTGAGGTAGTCTTATCACAATCTTCAGGGCAGCTCTCCCTCCTTTCTTCTCTCGGCTGGCAGATTCAGTCGCCGCACTGATCTTGAAGACAGCCGCTGATTAAAACCAATATGAACGAAATCGCGATTATGAATCCGATTTTTGTTTTGTTATTCATAATTTTGCCTAAATTACTTGGAATTTCCACATGCTCCCTCAAATGTGAGCATGTATATCATGCTGGTTTCTTCTGCATGATTATCACCTTTGCCGAATGCCAATGCTATTTGCTTGCCGTCAGGGCTCCAGGCAAGTTCATTACATCTATGTTTCTCGTCTCTTATTTCATCGCTAAAGTAAGTTATACGAGCAGTATTATTTCCATCAATATCCATAATATGCAAATCAACAGCTTCTCCCGGTGAACCATCTGAATGGGACCAAACAATTTTAGCGCCATCAGGGGAGACTTCTGAATTTTCATCATGTTGATATGGGGTTTTTGTCAGGCGTACTAAATTCTTTC
>JAIORG010000051.1 GCA_021108255.1 Anaerolineales bacterium
TCACAGCTCCCCAGGTTGCAGAAAGCAAAGTAGCAACAGCCATGGTGAAGAAAGCCGCCCGTTCCCAATCAATACCTTTTTTAGTGCGGGCATAAGGGGAACCTTCGGGTAAATAGTATTCTTTTTTCCAGGGCCAGAGTGCCGCAGCCAGCAGGATCCCTGAGAAAAAGACCAGAGTTTGCCCGACCAGGAAAAGTCCATGAAATGCGTAGTTGTGCCCAAAATACCCGAATAACAAGCCGAATATTAAAGCGGTGAGATATCCGATAGTGATGACTGCGTTGATCATCACCTGCTCATTGCGTTTCATTGGCACGATTTCTGTGATGAAATAGACTTCAATGGCGAGGATAGTCATCGCGATCGTATGGTAAAGCATGATGATGCGGCCTTCACGGTCAGCCTGTGAAAGATCCATCCCCAGTGTTTTTACCGTAATGTCACGAATACCCCACTCCACCATCGGCCCGGAGAGGGTTCCCCAGATTGCTGTCACTATAGCGACAGCGGCAATTGCTACCAGGGCTAGTCCCCGAGTGGAGGTGAACAGGTAAGTTAAACGTTTTTTAATCGCTTGCATAAATGTTACTCCTAGAAATTTGATATAAGAGCGAAAAAAACCCACCCTTACTTAATGATATTTCTGTCTCCTGGGCTACTATTCTACTCTGATATTTCAGAAAAGCAAATTCGAGCAGATTCCAGGTGACACCGAAAATTCACTCCAGTCATTTTATTTTTCAGAATTAGGACAAATTTTCTCTGCCCGGAATAAAATATTTGGCGTTGTGAATAAAATAACACAAGATCGACTAAAAGTCTTTGACAAAAGGCAAATTGAAGGGAATGTTGGAAGCGTAAATTTTCTAGCAGAGCTCCCTTTTCCAGCTTGGTATCCGGAGTATTAGAATGTATTCTGTTGGTGAAAACCCCTAAAAAGAAAGCGGCGGTAGCTGGGATTGGAGTTTTGATTAGATATTATTGGCTTTGGCGCAACTCCATTCCTCCGCCTGGCAACTGTTGATTAAGATTCTTCCAGGACCATATCCAGTAAAGCCGAGGTGTTTTGCACTGTAATCTGCTGGCGATCACAGGAGATTAATCCTCGTTTGTCTAACCAGCTGAGGGATCTGCTGATGGATTCGGGAGCAGTAGAAACCCTCGCTGCTAAATCAGCAAGGGGAAACTCGCCTCGATCGATGTTCTCTGTACCATCATTGCTAAGTTCCAGGATTAATTTTACACATCGAGAGAGAACAGATCTGAAAGATAAATCTCCACAGAGGGTGATTAGATTTCTGGTGCGGCCAGCTAATACCCGCATCATCGCCAGGCCTACAGTTGGGTCAGGATATTGTTTTACAAGGGCCTCAAAGGCTTCATAGTCAATATTCCAGGTGAGACAATCCTTAACAGCGATTGCAGTCGCGGGATTGGGGCCGCCATCGATTGCTGTTAACTCATTAAACATGATTACGGGTTCAATAATAGAAAATATTTGAATTTGCCCATCACAATTGTAGTTGCAAATATGCACTTTCCCCGAAAATAGCACATACATGCCTGCGCTTGGATCTCCTTGATGGTAGATAAACTTGTCTTTCCTATACTTTTTAAGGTGACCTGAATTGATTATTCTCAACAAGTCTGAAGGTTTAAGTTTATTAAAGTGTGAAACACTACTTAAAAGCTTGATATATTTTTCCATGCCGCTTTCCTTCTAAATACCTTTAATTACCTCTAATTACCTTTAATTATATCCTATTGAGATAGATACAGAGGAATTATCCTTTAGCAGCCATGCAATTTCACCCTCATTTTATTATCGATGTGTTGAAGGATTCGCCCTCCCCTAATTTAAGAATTCTGATCTAGCAGGTAGTTAAACGATTGGTTTCATTGGCAGCCCGGGAATCGATTTTATTGGGGAAAAACCAGCATAATTTACTCGCTTGAAAGCCAATTCTTGGTTCTCCAACAGTCAGATAATGACTCTCTATCTATAAGGTCAGTTGACGAGGTTTGTTTGTACTTGACGCAAATCAATTACAACGCAATTTCATTGTGATATAAAGAACAAGTAGGATCAAATATCTCTCAGTCATTGTGCCAGTAAAGGAAACTTAGACGTAGTTGTTAGGAGGATATTATGGAGTTAATCTCAAGGAAGAAATTAGTACTCATAGGAGCTTTTGTCTTGCTGCTGCTGATAGTAAGTGGCTGTCAAGCGCCGCCAGCAGAAATTCAAATTAAAGAGGTAGAGGTTACAGTTGTCGTTGAACCCACAGCAGTACCTCCCGAACCGACCGAGGCACCGGAAGATCAAGCGGAATATCACGTAGCTTGGGAAAGTGGCCCCCACAGCACATATGATCAAGGCCATGGGCCGAACGATTGGTGTGCTCGCTGCCACTCCCCCCAGAACTGGAACCCGGAAGCGACTGTAGGTAGACCGCCAAATTGCGTTTCCTGTAAATTCCCCGGTCAAGAAATGACAGTGGGAGATGGCAACGTTCTCATTGAGGAAGCAGACTGGGTAGCTATTCCCTGTGCATCCTGCCATGTGATGGAAGATGGATATGCTACTGAAGTTGCCTGGCTCAACCCGATAGCAATGGAATACCAACCGGTCAGCACCACAACTGAGTTGTGCGAAAAGTGTCATGTGACCACTACGGGTAATGCCTTTGGTTCAGGGGTTGATCATAAAATCACCCTGGGAGGAAGTGCCCACCTTAATTACGGTGGCTTTATGGGCGAGGAAGCTCCTCCTACCTACTGCACCGATTGTCATGATCCACACACCGCAGAACCGAAGCAATGCGTGGACTGCCATGCTGAAGATATTGAAACAGCGGAGCATGCAAAAGGCGCCTACGGTGAGATGAGAGACACTGTGTCTTGTATAGCTTGCCACGATGCTTCAGGCTTAGATGTTGGTCCCCACCCTGCTGAGGATATCGATATCTGGACAACTACACTTACCGAAATGGGCAGATCAGGACCCACAACATCAGCCGTTATCTCACACAGTATCGTCCATGAAGTTGCTTGTGATCGCTGCCACTTCGAGGAGAATCTCTGGGAACTCACCGTCCGCACAGCAGATGGCGAGATTCCGGCACCGCCAGAAGATTAATGGTGGTTAAGCCCTAGCTCTTGGATAGGATTTGCGTCATGTTCTCGGGAGTAGATCCCCTGCGCCATAGCGGGTGAAGCTCCATACAGAATACTTATATAAGTTACTGGTGGGGTGAGAATTTATTCTCGCCCCACTTACCTATTTATTAGTGAAGCAGTTAAATTATGAAGAAAAACAGAATTGGTCATTTAATATTAATCTCGAGTCTAGCAATTATGGTACTTTTGGCGGCTGGATGCCAGTCTCCCGAAAGTCAACCTACCTCAATTGAGGAGGTTACAGAAGTACAGGGAGATCCGGGCGAGAAAATTACTCCTGAAAGCGAATCAGATGGAGGATCTGGGAACAAAGAATCTGAAGGCAAACCTGATCTCGATCCAATAGCTGATGCCCAACAACTATGGAAAACAAGCGCGCATGCCAATGCATTTGTTGTTGATGATCAGGGAAAAAATAACTCTTGCGCTCAATGTCACGCTCCAATCAACTGGAAGCCGACCCTTGATGATATCCCCGAAACCTGCCTGGTCTGTAAATTTGAACTGGAAGAACCACCTCCTTTCATTTCAGAAAATGATTGGACGCATGTGCCTTGTTTGGTCTGTCACGAAGAGGACAAAAAAGGAAACATCCAACCTGAATATACCTGGTTAGAGATACCAGCTCTTGAAGAGTATGCCAGTGTTGAGACAACAACAGAGTTATGTCTGAAATGCCATGAGGCGAGTAAAGCCCCAGAACATGTGACGGTGGTGGTCGGTGGCGATCATACCGGTATGCAATGTACGGAATGCCATCAGCCACACAGTTCCACGACGTCATGCGATTCTGCTGATTGCCATCCAGATGTTTTTAGCTCCACTGATTCTATCGTAGGTCATGACGAAGAACATCAGGATGTCTCCTGTGTGGCATGTCATGACAGCGCTGGTTGGGAAGTAGGGCCGGACGAAGAGTTGGGTTATTGGATTACGTATATTCCCTGGGTATATGAGATTAATGTTGGGGAAGCAGATACAATAGTTGAGACTGGCATAATTCCATTCACCTCACACGAAATTGTATTAGAGGCGCCTTGTGAACGATGCCATTTCTCTGAGAATCCATGGGGCCTGGAAGAGAGCGTGGAAGCTCCCTAGGGTGATCATTTTTCCCGTAAACGAAGGTGTAGATATTTCAGGAGATAAATAAAATGAAAGGATCAATGAAAGTGCTTCGGATTTCGGCCATCGTCATGATGGGTATGACAGCTGCGATGAACCTCTTCGGCGGCGCGGGAACATATTGTGCTGCGTTCTCAAACAACATTGGGTACAGAATGGCTTTTAAAGCATTGATGGATTATCGCTGGCTATATCAAATCGTTATGGTTACAACAGTCTTGACGGGTATTGCGGGAGTAATGGCTTTGATCAAACTGATCCGGGGAAAACCAGGTGTTTACCGTTTTACCTTGATAGTCCTGGCAATTGGGACCGTTCTGGGGGGGACACAATTCTTCGCATCTCTGATATTAAGGGGAGCAGCCACACCTGCCAATGTGAAATTCTTTATCAATCTAGCCACCTTGCTCCTTTTCTTGAGCTTTCTATTGCCGGGGATTAAGGATAAAGTTGATTTTTCCCAACCTATGGAAAAAGCTGAAAAGGATTCAACTGCCGGCATAGTATCTATTTTGGTCGGAATTACAGCCCTGACAATCTTTGCCTGGGCAGGACCCTCGCACACATATTTTGGTGAGAACTGGGTGTATGTCCTAGAAATTCCTCTCCTGGTTGTTGGAACAACCCTGACTGTAGGCGGATTTATAACTGTGTTGCGGGCGATGTTAATCCTATTTTCGGAGCAGGTTATAACCCAAGAACATAAGATTTAAGAGAAAAGAAAAATCTTCTTGACTGCTGCCTTGATTAAGAAAAGGCAGCTAATATTGCCAGAGCGCAGTTACCAGACATCAAGATAAGAACAGGATTGGTTTTCTAATTAAACAGCTGTAGCTGTTTGAAATGAGATTTCAAAGGGGGGTGAAATTTCAAAGATTAGCCCCAATCCTGTTTGATTTTAAATGGCAAATAAACGCTCCTGACTTGAAACTTGTCTGTAAAAGAATTGCGATTACTCTGGGACGTAAATAAAAAGCAATGATAGGTATGCTGTATACCTATCATTGCTTCATTTAATACGAGGAGATCGGAGTTGAGGGGGTACTATTGAACAGCCCCAGGCAAATTTATTCTGCCTTGATTTCTTTCACAAAACCCCAGGTGAATGCCAGCGTCATTAACAGCAGCAATGGTGCGAGGATGGCAAAGACAAAATCAGCGCTGAAGAATAACAGCTGCTTCCCAGCCACGATAAATGCCAGGGCAATCCCGCCAACGCTAATTAATAATCCGCCGATACCCACTAATCCAAAACCTTTGGGAGCGTCTTTGGTGACGACACATTTATAAACTGGCAAACCGAAGATGATCAGCCCGGCTATGCCGTGGAATACCGGTACGGCAATGCTTTTTAAGGACATGCCTCCAATGCTGGTCACAGCAATTGCCAGCAATCCAACCAGGGAGAACCAGGAATATGCTTTTTTGTAATCAGGCACAAATTGGTGCATTAATCCCATAGATACACCTAGCGGGATTAAGGTTGCTACAGTGAGCACGTAAGGGGAAGCCAGGATATCCCAGCCGAAGGCAATCAATAACAGGCCGGAGACCAGCAATACGGCAAAGCCCATCATGTAATAAATATCATAGCGGGCCTTTTCTTCACTGTACCGGGAATAAAACCGCCAGATCAGGTAGATGGCTGTCAGGCCGGTCAGAAGAAGGATCAAACGATCAAATAAGGTCATGGCAAAACTCCTTTATAAAATGTGAGGACAATAAACAAGGACCAAGTGTCGCAGAAAAAATAATTACCTGGCTGCACCTATGACTTGTTGTTGAAGAACTACTAAATGTCTGTGATTTAAGGCACAAAGAGGGCAGCAAGAGAAAATAAGTTTTCTGGCTTAAGTATATCATCAGGAGCTCAAATATAGTGACTTGACCCGGCATTAAAATATAACCGCATTTCGTGTATTTCCCCGAAAACCTCGCAAAACTCCCATAAAATCTTCATAATTTATTAATATGTATTTGATATGATTTTGCATTAATGATGATAACCCCGCGCTTTTATTGTTGATTTTCTCGGCGAGGGAGAATGGGAGATTTTTAAATGGAGAAAAAAAGAGTTGTATCAATTCAGACCAGGAACAATTTAATATTGGACAGTTTATTGTTTGTTTCAGGGCTAATCACCGCGATTTCAGGAATTTTTTTCCTGTTTTTACCTGTTGCCGGCTATCAAGGAGGAAGAAACCCGCTTTATGGCGTAACGATCTTCTTTGAACGCCACGCCTGGAGTGATATCCACATTTGGGCCAGTGTTGCGATCATGGCCTTTGCCGCCTTGCATATTCCTCTACACTGGAAGTGGATCATGAATATGACCAAGAGCGGAGTAAAAACGGTTTTCGGGAAGAGTAAATTAAATAAATACAGCCAATTTAACCTGGGGATTAATATCATGATCGGTTTAAGCGGCTTAATCTGCGGGCTCAGCGGGTTGTATTTCCTGCTGGTGCCGGGAGCGTTCCATAACTCGATTATCCCCGATCCGATGTGGTTGTTTACCAGCCTTACCTGGGATTTAATCCATACTTGGAGTGGTGTAATAGCCATTGCGGCAAGTACACTGCACTTCTATTTCCATTGGAAATGGTTTTATAAAGTTTTCCGGAAATATGGGCAAGCCTTCGGTAAGAATCTGAAAGGTAACCAGGCAAATCAACCGGTAAGCGCACAGCAGGTTTAGGCAAGAAAAGCATAATAGGGCTGAACAGCCCTTTAAGGGAGAAAGAATGTTTAAGAAAATAATCCTCTGGACGCTCTACGCAGGTCTTACAGGTATTTTAATCCTTGGCGCAATCAATCGTACCTCCGCCAAAATAGGAGAAGCAGTTCCTGGAGAAAATGCAGGCTCGGTTGATTATCAATCATGGGGAGGGCAGGGAAGCGGACAAGGAAACAATGGCAGCGGTCAGTCCCTAGACGGAGATGACCATGAAGATTCAGGATTGGGAGAAAACGAGGAATATGTTTGGGCTTCCCTTACCGGCGCGATCTTTTCCATATCCACCGAAGAGATGCAGGTAATAATCGACAGTGGAGAAATCATAAGTGTTGCTGACCGCGCCTGGAGATTTGCCCTGGAGCAGGGATTTGAACTCCTTTCCGGAGATCAGGTTGTACTGCGAGGTTTCTTTGAAGAGGATGCGTTTGAAATGGCAGAGATAAGCAATCTCAGCACCGGACAGGTTGTGGTTCTCCGAGATGAATTTGGCCGTCCTCTCTGGGCAGGCAATAGCACCCACTAAGTTTGGAGCGTTCCAAAAAAGATGGGACCGTTCAGGTTCCATCCTTATATTTAATTTCTCTGTTTCAGGATTGTTTCATCCTAATTGAATATGAAGCGTATCTTGAACGGCGCAGGTTTCCAGACACTCGAGACATTGAATGCACTCAGCGCTGCGTAAATTCTCGGGAACATTCTGAATTCCCATTGGACACTCAGTATCACAGCGGCCGCAGGCTGTGCAGCTGCTCTGGTTGACTACCAGGCGCAGGGGAGCGATTTTATTAAATATCGCCAGTGTAGCCCCGAACGGGCAAAGGTATTTGCACCAGAAGAGCCGGTTAAGCATGGATGTGACGATGAATACAATCAAGACGCTGATTAACAAAGGGGTGGTTAATTGAAAACTAAACAGCGCCCTGGCAGGACAAATTTCATGCAGCGGCGGATAAAGAGACCAGGTGCTTGCCAAAAGAACGACTGCCAGAATTAAATATTTTAAAGACCGGAGCCAGGGATCTAATTTTGGAGGGAGTTGTACGGGATACCTGGACTTGCTCTTTTTTCCACGGATGTGTTTTTTTTCTCCGGTTAATCGGCGAGTTAATCCAGCCAGAAGATCCTGCACGGTTCCTACTGGGCACATCCAACCGCAGAATGCCCTCCCCGCAAGCAGGGAAACGCCCAGAACACCGAGTAATACGGAAAAATTCAGCAGATTGGTGGTTGCCATTGTTTGCCCGGTCGTTAGATATAACCAGAGAGTTTCAATTCCGCCAAAGGGGCAGAAAGCATCAAAGGCACCGCCTTTGGAAGATTCTCCCGGCATGAGATGACGAAGACCGATCAAAAAGGTTGCCAGGAGAAAAAGAATTTGAATGATAGTGCGCACAGAAGGAGAGGAATCCTTTTTACGCAGATTTGCTGGATGAGATTTCATTGATGTCGATACCCTTTTAAGGAATACCCCACGGGATCAGTATGGACATTGCTTAGGCAGGTGTCCATACTGATCCCGCAGGGAAGGAGAGAATCAGATATTGTTTCCGAAATGCGCGGAAGTAAATTCGACCTGGGGCGGGAAAAGCCCGCGCTCTTTACCGCCGCTGTGTCCAGGAAGAAATCCGAGCACAAACCCGAGTAAAGTAAACAGCACCAGAGTTGTGATAATGATCACAGGATAATGATCAGGTTTTATCTTCATGGGTCTTTTCCAGTTCAACAACCTTATGCTTCTGCTTCTATCCAATCATTAATCAACTTTTGTGTGTTAGGAAGCAGGATGATTACCAGAAGAATGGCGCTCAACAGGGGACCAGGAAGGAACATCGAGAACCGGCTCAACCGGACCACATCTGTTAATCCTACTGGCAAACCCGCAATAATTGACAAAGAGGCAGCAAAAATACCCACTTCAACTGTCCAGGTTTTCCCTCTGACCAAGAAATAAATGAATACTGCCCAGGCGGCGGCGGCCCACCAGGTCACAACCAGCCCCATGGCGTACATGCCGATTAAGGTATCTTCCTGAACGGTTTGATAGCGTGAGATCGCACCAACCCCATCGATGAAGATCATCACATAAGCTAGGCCGCTTACGAAGGCGAGGGCGATAATTTTATTATTTACACCGCCGATGAAGAGCATCCCAAACCAGAGTACAAATGCGATTAGAAAGACCCAAAGAGTAGGGGTCGCCATTCCAATACTGGCTGGTGGAATCATAGGGAAGAAACCAGCCAGGAGCTGCAAAGTGCCGGCTACTACACCTAAGGACCAGGCCCATTCTTTTTTATTGAGAAAACCAAATAGAACAACTGCCCAGATTGCGCTGCCAGCCATGCCGATCCAGCCCATGAGAGCGTGAACAATCCTGACAGTGATTGCCTCATCAGGTCGCCCCTCCAGGATTTTTCCCTCGACGATGGGAATATACGTCACGGCTATCAGGTATAGAGCCAAAAAACCGAGCAGGATGCCAATAAAAGACAGGGCAGCGCCTAGTTTTTCATTATTTTTGAAAGATTTCATGTTTGATTCTCCTTATTGGATTTTGGATTTAGGTGGAAAGAAACGCAGCTTAAGCCTGAGTAAAACAGGATAAGCTGCGTCTCTATTTTATCCTAAACCCTTATAAATTTACTCAGGGACATTCTCGTCTTCAAGTAAAGCTTTTTTGAAATAAGGAACCATGGTGAATACCAGCACACCGATCGCCAGGATTGCGCCATAAAAGTAGTCTAGAGTTTTGGTGCGGATGAGCTGGGTGGGTACATTGATCATCAGGATTGCGATTGAACCAGTAACGGCTAACCACCAACCCTTACGCTTGCCGACTGCCAACAAGGGGATCGCGGCGAACAGCAACAAGACAGCAACCCAGTTGGCTTCCCCGGCCCAGTTGAACAGCCACCAGGTGAAATCTTTGTATAGGGGATAACCAGGACGGGTCGCCATGGTCCGTTGGGCACCAACACCAATGGTGAATGCATGGGTGGTTAACATGCCCAGGAAAAACAGGACGCCCAAGCGGGTCCATTTAACAACTTTTTCTGCCTTCCGCAGAAGAATAAAACTGATGTAACCTACTAGGCCGATCACCGAGATGGTCAATGGCAGCGGGAAGCCAGGCACAAAGCTGACATAGGGCAAGAACATGAACATTCCTCCAATGGAGGGGATGGCAAAGAGAGTTATTGCCAAGGGGTAAGTCCATTCTGTGCCTTTCTTGATTTCTTGAGAGATAACGATTAAAGCGGCTCCGGCTACAAAGATCAACGCCCGCCAGACCGGGTAGAAGAAATCAAACAATTTCAACCCACTGGTAAATGCCGGGTTACCTGCATCAATGTGAGCTATCAGGTGTTCAAGCACCCGTTCCAGAGAAGTTTGTGCCAGGAACGGAATTAGATATGCCATCATTAGACCAATAACGATTGCAATGATTGACATGATGGTGCGGTTCTTTTGGGGAGTTTCTTGCATTGTTTGCCTCCAAAGCTTTATGCATTAGAAATAAAATAAATACTGGAGGCCAGTTTAACCCCTTTGTGAAAAAAAAGCTTTGCTTTAACGCAAATCAGTCTGGGAGGTGGAAGTTAATCACTCAGACTGAGATTTCTCTTACATTTTAATAGAATCAGCCTTTGTACTTTAGTATAATTAGTTATAAGAGCAAATTGCAGGAAGCTCAATTGATATCCAATCCCCGTTTATCAACTGAGGGCTTGAAAGATTTCCCCGGAGTACCAACTATAACTAACAAAAGGAATGACCCTAATGGATCTAGGTAAACAAATACCTGAAAACCCCTTGTTTTCCGCTATGGACCCAAGCGAAGTCCAGCAAATGCTGGATTTGGGCATCACCCGGGATTACCCAAAGGGCCATTGGGTGTCTCATTACGGCGCTTCCTGGCCCCATTTGTTTCTGGTTGAAGAGGGTCAAATTACTGCGTTGAAGGAATCACCGGGCGGAAGAAGCCTGGTGGTTATGGTAATAGAAGAAGGCGAATTCTTCTGGGGAGTGGGGTTTTTCAAAGAAGGGATAGGTATGCCTGTTGCCCTCATTGCCGATCAAGAGAGTCGTCTCCGGCTCTGGACACAGGATCGGCTGCTGCCTTTCTTACTAGACAACGGGAAATTTACCTGGGCTTTAACCCAGTTAATGGTGGAGCGGATGCTCGTGGCCAGCCAGATACTGGAGGAATTGGCGTTCCAACCAGTTGCAGGTAGACTTGCGCACCTGCTGTTGGAGCAGTTTGAAGATCAAACCGGAGATACCCTGACCAGGGACATGACACTGGATGATATGGCAGCGCGAATCGGTTCTACCCGGGAGATGGTATGCCGCCACCTGTATCAGTTCGCTGATCGAGGAGCGATCCAAATCAACCGGACCGAGTTTAAGGTCACAGATCAAGATATGCTGCAGAACTTCGCCGGGAAGGGGAAACGGAAATGACTTACTCTGAATATTTTCCCGGTTTAAATGAACGGACTTGTTTATGAGGTTTTACTTGGGCTGCGACATTGTTCTTAAGGACCTGTCCAGAAACATGCATCAGGGTGTCGTGATCAAAATGGGGCAGCTTTTGCATACTTGCCAGGCAGGGATAGTGGTGGTGCAGCAAACCGGCTTTCTCTTCGGCTTCATCTGCTGACAAACCGATTAATCCTTCAGCTGCGTATCTCGCACATCCGCAAACCGCATCGCGGATCACATCAGCGGAGGTAATAGTTCGGGAATCCGGATCAATTTCCAGGGATAATTCAGGTTGACCAAAATAACGGGCAAATTCCGCGATTAGCGGATTACTATAATCGGCTGTCTCAAACCGGGTTATGCCATAGGTGGTTTCAGTCAGCGAGCAAAGTGGTTTTGGGGTGACACAGTCCACCCCTGCCGCTTCAAGCCAGCCATGCAGTTGGCGATCGAGACCACGGGGGAGCCAGAGTTCATCATCCACTGCGACCAGTACAGCCTGGGCTTTTGTCATCTTGGCAATGTCTGGCAGTAATTCAGCCGCGCCCTTATGTTCCGCAAAGGAAAGGATTATATCGGCGAGGGGAAGCTGGTCGGGAAGGAAATCTTCCGGATCATCTATGAAAGGGGGAAAAATCGGCGGGGTCTGCCAGATTTCTATTTCCCAGGATTTTGGACCAAACTCCCGAATATTCCGAATGTGCCTTTTCCCGTATTCACCAGAAATGACGGCTAATATTTTCATTGAAACACTCCTCTGAAAAACCACTAATCATCTAACAATAAATACAACAGCATCAAAGTTTTTGTCTTTGCCTGGATGCTGTGAGAAAGTCGCGGAGGAATCCGAACCCAGGTTCCTGCTTGAGCTGTTTTTTCGTCTTCTCCCAGGATTAACTGAGCTTCTCCTTGAATGAAATGAAGCAGCGCCGGGACGGCTGCAGTGTGTTCTGATAGCTCCTGTCCAGGGTGAAATCCAAATAGAATTGTTTTTATCGAATCATCTTGGTAAATGGTCCTGCTGAGGATGGAGTCTGCGGGAAACGATTCAACCAATTCCTCAAGCTGTTCAAAATAGATAGTTTCTGAATTCATTCAACATCCTTTGTATCGTGGTCCGCTGGTTAGAAATGGTATCGAGTTAGTGAGTTATGATTAATACTACCCAAAGCGGATTTATTAACAATGGGAATATTGTACCCCAGGAGCTTAAAAATACCGCCAAGTAAAAATTACATTGCGTATAATCGAAAATCTGGATATCAGCCCCTGCTAGCTTGATTTTATTAGTAGCTTTTTGTACAATGAGAAGCAACAAGTGAATATTTCAATGTTGTAAGACTGGCTTATGTCTTACCCCAGGGAGCTTGTCATGGATACCGACAAAGTGGATATCATCAAGGTTTCAGCGACGTCCCGAACCTCAGCCGTAGCGGGGGCAATTGCAGGCATATTTCGTGAGCGCCAATTTGTAAATGTTCAGGCGATTGGGGCCAGTGCGGTCAACCAGGCTGTAAAAGCGCTGGCATTAGCTCGTAATTACCTTGCCGAGGATGGATATGAAATTGTCAGTTTCCCCGAATTTGTTGATGTGGAAATTGACGGAAATATTCGGACAGCGATTAGGATTAGTGTTTTTCCTCGTTAAATTAAATCTAGTTCCGGGCTGATGAATTTTTCTTTCCCGTTCCTATTACAAAACCGGAAGGAAGATTTTTGTATCTTGATAAGCCCTGCTGACTTTCTCTCCCTGAGTACAAATCCCCCGCTAAGGAAATTTGCCTCTGATTATTGCGCGTGGTAGAATCAGGGTGCGATTTAGTCACCATTATCCATCTTTGAAAAAGTATTTTGGATGGGTTTTGGCGTGGTTTTTTTGTTTGTTTGGGGAGGTGCAATCTGTGTGCTCCAGACAAGCAATTTACTAGGAGTGTGGTGAAAGTGGATTCTCAAGTAAGTACCTTTACAACAAAAAAAGGCTTAGCCCAAATGCTCAAGGGCGGCGTGATAATGGATGTTGTCACAGCAGACCATGCGAAGATAGCAGAAGAAGCTGGCGCAGTTGCCGTAATGGCTTTAGAGAGAGTTCCGGCAGATATCCGGGCTGACGGTGGTGTTGCTCGAATGAGCGCCCCTGAACTGATCACGGAAATAATGAACAGTGTCTCAATTCCCGTGATGGCTAAAGTCCGCATCGGGCACTTTGTTGAAGCGCAAATTCTGGAAGCCCTGGAAGTTGATTATATTGATGAATCCGAGGTGTTAACGCCCGCGGATGAAGCCTACCATATCAATAAACACCAGTTTAAAACTCCCTTTGTCTGTGGATGTAGAAACTTAGGGGAAGCCCTGCGCAGAATAGGCGAAGGAGCAGCGATGATCCGGACAAAAGGGGAAGCCGGAACCGGGGATGTGATCGAGGCTGTCCGGCACGCCAGGACGGTTTTTGGAGAAATCAAGCAGCTGTGTAATATGCCAGAAGAAGAACTGATGACTTTTGCCAAGAACATCGGGGCCCCGTTTGAGCTTGTCAAAGAAACCCGAGAGCTTGGCCAGCTTCCCGTGGTCAATTTTGCTGCCGGGGGAATAGCTACACCCGCAGATGCAGCATTAATGATGCAATTGGGTGTTGACGGCGTGTTTGTCGGATCTGGTATCTTTAAAGCCGGGAACCCGGCCAAACGTGGTGAAGCAATAGTAAAAGCGGTTACTCATTACAATAACCCGGAAATACTGGCTGAGATCAGCCGGAATTTGGGCGAGGCAATGGTAGGTAGGAATGTGTCCGAATTGGAAGATAATGAGCACCTGGCAGACCGCGGTTGGTAGAGCTTTTTTGACATTTGAGTTAACTTTATACTTATGAAAGAATCCCGACCGCCATTTGATCTTGGCCGCCTGAAGGTAGGTGTCCTGGCTTTACAAGGCTCATTTCAGGAACATCTGGCAGTCCTTACTGGAATAGGCGTCCAGGCTGTAGAAGTCCGGCTGCCGGATCAGATCCATGATTTGGATGGGATCATAATTCCCGGTGGAGAATCAACCACAATTGGAAAACTTGCGGTTGATTTTGATCTCTTGGAGCCCCTGCGTAATTTCGGGAAAAAGAAAGCGATTTGGGGGACCTGCGCTGGCGCGATCTTCCTTTCCAAAGATGCCCACCGGAACCAACCGTTACTTGAATTAATGGATATCACTGTTGACCGGAATGCATTCGGGAGACAAATTGCCAGTTTTGAAACAGAGTTGGATATTCCTGCTCTGGAGGTTATAAATTCTACACCGGCCCCTTTCCCTGGAATTTTCATCCGGGCACCGCTAATCACCGCAGTTGAAGGGGAGGCAGAAGCACTGGCAAAGTTGCCAGATGGGCGGATAGTTGCAGCCAGGCAGGGATATTTGCTGGCTACTGCTTTTCACCCGGAACTTTCTGGCGATGATCGTGTTCACCGCTATTTTTTACACCTAATCCAAGAAAGTAGCGGACGTTGAGATTTTAACTTTATGGCACGAAATATTGCGTGGAAGGATTTATATACCTTGCTGCGCTACCAAAAGCAGCAGCAGTATCTGGATAATACCCTCAGGTTGGTTTACAATCCGGGTTTGTTTTCAAGCGCCCTGCTCTCCATAGCTGCTCCCGCACTCGGATTTTTTACGGGAGTTCACCCCCTTGATTCTAAACACTACCCGTTATTAATTGGTCAAATCTATCATTCTTCTGCGAGTTTATCAGCCCGGCTGGCATTCCTGGCGCCGATGGAAATGAGTTCACAGACCGGAGTAGGGAAACTGCTCTCATTGCTCACGGCTCAGGTGGGAGAACGGGGCGCCGTACAGATTCTGGCAGAAGTACCCCTGAATGTACCCGAAGAAAATATTCTCTACCAGGCTGGTTTTCGTGTCTATGCAGAGCAGCAGATCTGGAAATTCCCCCGGAAATTCTCGTCTGGTACAGGAAATATATTATGGATTCCAATTTCACAAGGGGATGGTGATCAGATTGTATCTTTATACCAGAAGATCATACCCGGCGCGGTCCAGCGGGTGGAACCTCCACCTGCTTTCCCGAAAATTGAAGGCATGATTTGTTGGCACGAAGGAAGAGCAGCGGGCTTTGCGGAAACCAGATTTGGTCCTAAAGGCATCCTGGTGGATATAATCCTGGAACCGGAGTTACCGGACATGGATGAATATCTGGCGGCTTTGATTTCCAATTTGCCCTATCGCAATACTCGTGATGTTTACCTTCGGGTCCGTTCCTATCAGGAGAGGATTGCTTCAGCCCTGGTGAGAGCCGGAGCCGATCCTGGACCAGAACAAAGAGCAGTGGTGAAAAGATTGGCTGTCCACTATAATGCCAAACAGACATTTAACTATCAAGCGTTTGAAAAACAGCCGGATATTACAACCCCGATATCCAACACAGAAATAAAGAACTAATTATGTCAAACCATCGCATTACCGACAACTTAGACTCATTGTTTGAAGTCTTGCCGCCGGAAATCAGCAAGTCAATCACTGTAGAAGGGAAGAACGCTGATTTGATCGAGGTTATTCTTGATCTCGGGCGCGTTCCAACAGCGCGATTTTCTGAAGAAGAATTTGAATTGAGCAGCAGCGAGATCACCCGCAAGGATATTGGATATGTAGTTAAGCGGATTGGCAAATTTGATGGTGACAACCGAGCTGGTTTAGAACGCACCTTGCATAGAATTGCCGCTCTCCGGAATCGCACAGGAGAAATCGTCGGTTTGACTTGCCGGGTTGGGAGATCGGTTTATGGAACAACGGATATAGTCAAAGATTTAATCGAAAGTGGTAAAAGCCTGCTGATTTTAGGTCGCCCGGGGGTGGGAAAAACAACCATGCTGCGGGAAGCGGCCAGGATTCTGGCGGAGAATAAAAGGGTAGTGATAGTAGATACCTCCAATGAAATAGCGGGTGATGGGGACGTTCCCCATCCTGCAATCGGTAAAGCCCGCCGGATGCAGGTTGCCCAGCCTTCACTTCAGCATGAGGTGATGATTGAAGCGGTGGAAAACCACAATCCGGAAGTAATTGTAATTGATGAAATTGGAAGAGAATTGGAAGCCCTGGCTGCCCGCACCATAGCAGAACGAGGGGTGCAGTTGATTGGAACTGCTCACGGAAACACTCTTCAGAACCTGTTGATAAATCCAACCCTGGCAGACCTTGTAGGAGGAATTGAATCGGTTACACTTTCTGACGAGGAAGCCAGGCGAAGGGGAACTCAAAAAACCGTTCTGGAACGTCGATCCAATCCTACTTTTCATGTACTGATAGAAATTCAGACCCGGGACAGCATGGCAATTCATCAAGATGTCGCAACAGCGGTAGATTCACTTCTGCGAGGTGAACTGCTTATACCTGAAGTCAGGTCCCGGGCAGAAGATGGTGAGATTAATATTAAAAAGACACCTACCCGGCCCGTATTACAGAGTGTTGGAGCGGACCCCATCCCCGAGGACGAATTTGCTGGCGATAAACCGCAATGGCAGCTGGATCATGAAGATTTAGAAACTTTACCGGTTTTTACTTATGGTGTTGCCCGCGACCGGATGCTGAAAGCAGCCAAAAACTTAAATGTTCCAATCTCTATTGAAAAATATGTCAAGGATGCCCGAATAGCAGTCACCCTGAAACATCATTACCGGGATAATCCAAAGGCAATTGCAGAAGCAGAAGAACTGGGCTTGCCAATTTATGTCTTAAGATCAAATACTGCCAAAAGAATGGAGCATTTATTAAAGGATGTCTTCAATCTAAAAAATGGCTCTCTTTCCAAAAGTGACGAACAGGCACTGCAGCAAACCCAGGGTGCCATCCAGGCAGTCCTGAATGGAGAACGTTGGGTGGAACTCCCACCGGCTTCATCTTATATCAGACGCCTTCAACATCAGATGGTGAACCAGGCAAATTTGGTTTCCCATTCTTACGGGAAAGATCCTAACCGGAGGGTGAGGATCTTCAGGGAAGAATCGTAACCAGCCAATAATAGATAAAGAAAGAGCTGAAAAAACATAGAGTTGGAAACTCATTAATCAATGCAGAGTAAACCGGGAAAATTTATCACCTTCGAAGGCCCTGACGGCAGCGGAAAAACTGCTCAGATGGATATATTGGCTGAGCAGTTAATTCAGGAGGGATACCCCATACTGACAACCAGGGAACCTGGCGGGACATCCATCGGGGACCAGATTAGGGAAACCCTGCTGGATTTAAAAAACACAGCCATGGTGGACCGTACCGAAGCATTACTGTACCAGGCTGCCCGGGCTCAGCTGGTTGATGAGATTATTAAACCTCATCTGGCTGAAGGCGGCATTGTATTGTGCGACCGCTATGCGGATTCCACCCTGGCATACCAGGGTTATGGTCACAAGAATACGGTGGAATCACTGCGGGGGATTATTCATTATGCAACCGGGGGACTAACCCCTGACTTGACAGTCCTGCTGGACTTGGAACCGGAAGTGGGTTTACAACGCCGGCTGGATGCAGGAGGACTCAATCGGCTGGATGCCTATGATATAGACTTTCACCACCGGGTTAGAGCCGGATATCTTGAGTTGGTTAAGGCAGACCCTGATCGCTGGATAATTGTGGATGCCGGGCGCTCATTTGAAGAAGTCCAGGCAGAACTGTGGAAAATACTTCTGGAGTGGCTGAAAGCGTGCGGGCAATAATTACAGTGGGAGGATTGTCAAAGGTTAACTTGCTTGCAGGGTTCAGATTTATAGATCAAGACCGGGGTTGAGGCCGTCCCCGCCAGAGCCCAGATCTGGAAGATCGTTTTCTATATCCTCGGGAGATTGACCTTTTTCCAGCCGGTCGACCACTTCATCAAATTCGGGACCCATATCTTCCCCTAATTCCTGGCTCATCTGGCGCATCATTTTTCCAAGTGTTTGGGGGTCATTATCCAGCCCCTCTAATTGTTCCGGGTCAGTTAACGATTCCAGCCTCCCTTCCTCGGAACGGGCAACCCGGACTGGTTTGATTATCCGCCTGATTTGCGAACTTTCACACATGGGACAACTTATCATCTGGGATCCGTATTCCTGATAGGTTAGGAATATTTCAAAAACTTGATTACAATCAGTACAATAGTATTCGTAATACGGCATAAAGCAAACTCCAAAAGGTGGAAAATGTACGCTCCAATTATAACGGATAAGGATATTTTGTTATGAATGACAACTCATCGGCTTCTATATTTAATCTGAATCCGCCAAACCCCCTATTAATTGTGATCTCCGGTCCTTCCGGGGTGGGGAAAGATTCTGTGCTGGAGGTGATGAAATCTCGTGGTTTGCCATTTCATTTTGTAATCACTGCGACCACTCGTGAACCCCGTCCTGAAGAAGTAGATGGGGAGGACTATTTTTTTCTATCCGAAGATGAATTCGCCAGGATGATTAATGAAGGAGAACTGCTGGAATATGCAGTAGTTTATCAAGACTACAAAGGCATTCCGAAATCACAGGTGAGAAAAGCCCTGGCTAGCGGAAAAAATGTCATCATGAGGATCGATGTCCAGGGAGCTGAAACAGTGCGGAATTTAGCTGAGGATGCGCTGTTGATTTTTTTGTCTCCCCAGAGTGATGAAGAATTGATTAACCGCCTGAAAAAGAGAAATACAGAAACCAAAGAAAGTCTGAAATTGAGAATAGCAACCACACGCCAGGAGTTTAAGAAGATTGATTTGTTTGATTATATTGTTGTAAACAGAGATGATCACTTAAACGAGACGGTGGATGCAATAGAAGCCATAATCAAAGCAGAACAACAGCGTGTTCGCCAACGAGAAGTAAATTTATGAATCAGAATAATTTACCCGTTTCTTCAGAAAAAAACAATCCAGGTCAGCAGTTAGTTTCTATCATCCTCTCTGAAGTCTCCCGAAAATATAATATAGATTTATCTCAGGATCCGGTAGCGCTGGAGCGGATCAAGGACGCAGTGGAGAAAGCCAGATTGGAGCTGGACACAAACCCCCAACCGGAGATAAATCTTCCTTCTATCAGTGCCAACCCTTCCGGTCCAATACATTTCCAAAGAGTGGTGTCCCGGGAGGATTATTACCCGGATAGTCCTGAAGTAGAAAATATTGGAAGGCATCAGGAACAGGTGGACGGATACACAAGTCAAGCCCAGCCAGCCCTGAGAATTAAGCTTCCTGACCGGAAACCGCTGGTTACTTACTCTTTGATGGTCATTAATGTGGTTTTGTATCTGCTTCAAATTCTGACCGATAGTCTGGTGGGTTTTGATGTTCCGGCAGCGATAGGTTTAAAAGTAAACGAGTTGATTTTCGCAGGTCAATATTGGCGGCTGGTAACGCCCATGTTCCTGCATGGATCAATTCTTCATCTTGGATTTAATATGTATGCCCTTTATATCCTGGGAAGAAGGGTGGAGCGCTTCTTTGGATCATTCCGTTTCCTCGGATTGTACTTAATCGCCGGGATTGCCGGCAACATGTTTTCTTTCTTCTTCACCCCGGCCCCTTCTCTGGGATCATCCACGGCAATCTTTGGTATCTTGGGGGCAGAGGGTGTTTTTATCTACCAGCATAGAAAATTATTCGGGGATCAATTCCGGGTCGCTCTCAAGCAGATTGTCCAGGTCGCAGTTGTGAACATCTTGATTGGCTTGTCTCCCGGGATTGATAACTGGGGGCATATCGGAGGCTTGATTGGTGGAGTACTTTTTACCTGGTTCACTGGTCCTGTTTTCCAGGTTCAGGGAGCCCCACCCCTGCTCAGGTTGGAGGATAAACGGGCCCTTAGAACCATTGGGATCGGATTTACTATTCAGCTAATTTTGCTGATTGGTTTAATTGCCTTGATCATCTTTTTTAGAGGTTAATCAGCCAATATCAGTGGATTATCTGGGTTGGTTTCCTTGCTTATCCGCCTCTTATAGAAACGCGGGATCATTGACTGCGCTTCTGCCATCTGGTAAAATTTTCCGCGTCTTGTGCGTTGTACCCTTCGCGCCAGATATACTCTATTCAAAATTTAGTAGAAAGGGCTAGAAACCATGAAAGTATTGCTATTAGAAGACGTGTATAAGTTAGGCCGTGCCGGGGATGTAAAAAAAGTAGCTCCCGGTTATGCCCGGAATTACCTGATGCCTCAGGGATTGGTTGTTTTGGCAACCCCCGGCGCTGTTAAGCAGGCTGGACGGATCCAGAAACACGGTGAAGTAAAACGGGCCAAGGTTAATAAGGAATTAGGCGGTGTTGCAGAACAGCTGGAAGGAAAACGGTTACTGTTTGCTGCCAAAGCTAGTGAGACCCGCCGGCTGTATGGCTCCATTAACACCCAGATGATCGCTGATAAAGTCAGCGAAGAAATCGGAGTGACCATTGAAGCCAAACAGATTGAATCCCAACCTTTACGCATGATCGGAAAACATGATTTGTCAGTCCGCTTGACAATAGACCTGATCCCGAAAATAGAAATCATCGTTTACCGTGAAGGCGAAACACCCGAATCCGCCCTGGAAGAAGAAGAACAGGAAGCACTGAGAGTGGAAGAAGCACTGGTTGATATCTTTGAAGATGAAGATGTTGATCAGGATGTTGAATTCGATGAAGTGGCTGACGAGAGTGACCTTGCTGCTGAAGCTGATCTGACTGAAGAGGTTGAGGAAGTGGAGATCGAGGAAGACGAGACTGAGTAAGAGTTCTACAACCTGCAAATGAAAAGTATACCGGTCTGGGATCAGCCAAACAGCTGGCCAGGCCGGTCTTTGTATTGACATATGGTTGAAAATAAACTCACGATTGGGCAGATATTAAAACTATCCCGGGAAGAACAGAAACTCTCTTTAGATGATATTTCTGTTTTGACTCGCATCCGGGTGAAGTATTTATCTGCAATTGAAGCGGACAATTTTGATGCTCTACCTTCTTCTGTGCAGCAAAAAGGTTTTGTCCGGGCGTATGCCAGAGCACTTGCCCTGGATCCTTCTCCCCTGGTCGCTCAATTGAGATTGTCTGAAGGTGAGGAAGTTTCCAGTGAACCCGGATCTCCTCAAGATGAATCAAAAACATCCTCAGCGCCTAAAGAAACTCCACCCCTGGGAAAAATTGGAACAACCTTAAAAACCCAGCGGGAAAGATTGGGCTTTACTCTCTCCAATGTAGAAAGCCAGATATTTATTCCGGAACGCTACTTGACAGCAATTGAGAATGGCAGTCTTGAAGAGCTGCCATCCACTGTTCAGGGTAGAGGGATGGTTAAGAACTATGCTCAGTTCCTGGGTTTGGATCCAGAACCGTTGTTATTAAACTATGCAGAAGTGCTGCAGACACGGTTATCTAAGGTACGTAAGCATGCACCTGATATGGGCGGTTCTTTCTCCCTGTGGGTTTGGTTGCGCCGCTTTATCGCCAGTCCGACGGTATTATGGATTGGGGTAGTGCTGTTGATTGCAAGTGTGTCGATCTGGTCTGGTGTGTTGATATTTGGGAATCAAGGATTAGCTCCTGAAACCACTGCAACCATTCCCGGTGTGGCGGATATACTGCTGCCGTCCCTTACTCATACACCAACTCCGGAGCAGCTTTTAACTACGCCGGGAGAGATTGAAGTTGATGTAATTCTTACCCCGGAACCCGCAGATCCTGGTGTTGAGGTAGGAGAGCCAACATCCACTCTGCAGTTTACCGGGAATGAAAAAATTCAGATTCAATTAGTCCTCATCCAGAGATCCTGGGTGAGGGTGACAGTCGATAATATCTTGGCTTTTGAAGGCAGATTACTCCCGGGGAGCGTAAAATTATTTGGCGGGGAATTGAGAATTGAAATTCTGACCGGGAACGCTGCCGGCGTAAAAGTGATTTATAACCAGCGGGATTTGGGCGTAATGGGTCTTTACGGCGAGGTAATTAACCGAGTATATTCTGCTGAAGGAATAGCTACGCCAACCCCATTAGTAACATTTACACCGACTCCAACGGAAACACCCGCGGTTACTTCTACACCAACACAAACAACAACCCTGCTGCCGTAGCAAAAATATCTGGAAGAATAACCAAATAATGAAGAAAAAAACCTTTCACCTGGTATCTCTCGGATGTGCTAAAAATACCGTTGATTCCAATTCCATGGCCCAGATGCTGCAGGGGGATGGATTTTCGGCAGAAGAGAATCCCCAGCAAGCTGAATTTTTGATTGTCAACACTTGCGGATTTATCGAACCGGCCCGGGAAGAATCTTATGCCGTTTTGAAGGAATTGGCATCAGTGAAAGAAAAAGGTCAGCTGCTGGTTGCGGCGGGATGCCTTACTCAGCGGTACGGTGAAGATGTTGTCCAGCAGGTTCCCGGGATAGACGGAGTGATTGGTACCCGACGGTGGATGGACATCCTTCAGGTAATAAAAAACCTGCGAGAGGAAGGGCATCCTCAACCCTTGTATCACTTACCGGATACTAAAGTAGTTGGCCGCTCTCCGCTGGGAACAGTAGGGGCCCATATCCAGGGAAGCAGTGCTTACCTGAAGATTGCAGATGGCTGCCGCCGTCCCTGTGCCTTTTGCGCCATTCCCAAGATCAAAGGAACAACTATCAGTCGTCCCCTTGAGGATATTTTGCGGGATACCCGGTATCTTCAAAATCAGGGTGTTCGGGAGATCAACCTGATCGCACAGGATACTACTGATTATGGACATGACCTGGGACAAAAAGACGGCTTAGCGGGTTTGCTGGAGGAATTGACCCGGACAGCACCAGAGGTCGATTGGATTCGAATCTTATATGCCTACCCGGGGTATATAACAGACCGGCTGATCGAGGTGATGGCCTCCAATCAACAAATTTTGCCTTATATTGATATTCCTCTTCAGCATGCGGACCCGGGGGTATTAAAAAGTATGCGTCGTCCGGCAAATATGGATTGGGTCTACAGGACAGTGGAAAAACTGCGAAAAGAAATGCCCGGGTTGGCCCTGCGAACTACTTTTATTGTGGGCTATCCGGGTGAAACCGAAAAAGCGTTTGAAACCCTGCTTGATTTTATAGAAGAGGTCCAGTTTGACCGGGTTGGTGTATTTGAATTTTCCTTCGAACCAGGTACAACCTCTGAAGACCTGGGCGATCCTGTCCCAACAGCCGTAAAAACAGAAAGGAAAGAACGATTAATGTTAACCCAGCAGAGGATATCTCTTCAGAAAAACCAGGCCCTGGTAGGAAAAACATTAGACGTACTAATTGAAGGGCAGGGAATCGTTGATGGTTCAACAGAGGTGATCTCACTTGGCCGTACCTACCGGGATGCTCCGGAAATTGACGGTATGGTGATTGTGGAAGGAGAGCTCCCAGAAGGGAGAATTGCCCCTGTGAGGATAACTGGAGCAATGACCTATGACCTGACTGGAGTTCCTGATCCCGGAAAGTGAATGGCACCTAAACTAATTATCAACAGAGACACGTTTCACTTGCAGAGTAAAGCGTTCCATGTTAAGTTAACCCTATGATAAATATAAATGAACCAAAAATTGAGTTTGCCTTAAATGCTGTGCGGCAAGCTGCTTCCCTGGCAGGTGATATCCAGCAGGAAATGGTTTCCGTAGCATTAACAAAAGATGACCGATCTCCTGTGACTGTGGCTGATTTTGCGGCGCAGGCAGTCGTCAGTTCTTTACTGGAAAAGAGATTTCCTGACGCTATACTGGTAGGAGAAGAGCAGGCAGATGTGCTGCGGTCGCCGGAGGGGAGAGAAACCCTGGACAAGGTGGCAGATTTTGCAAGTCGGGCAATCCCCGGGGTTACTCCAAAGCTTGTCTGTGAATATATTGATCGAGGAGCTGCTGCCCCGGGAGAGAACTACTGGACATTGGACCCCATCGATGGCACTAAGGGGTTTTTGCGGGGAGCCCAATATGCCTGCGCTTTGGCTTATGTAGAAGAGGGGAAAGTTCAGATAGGTGTACTTGGCTGTCCAAATATGAACCCTAATCTCCGGGAAGATGTCGGAGGCAGCGGTTTATTAGTGGTTGCTAAGAGAGAGAGTGGAAGCTGGATGACTGAGCTGCGGGAAAGCCAAGCAGAGGGTCAATATTCGCCGCTGACTGTGTCGACCCGATTGGAGCCGGAGCAAGCCCGCTTGATGCGTTCGTTTGAGTCCGGCCATACCAATGTTTCCCAGGTTGACCATTTTCAGGAAGAACTGGGTGGCAAAGCGGATCCCGTGCGGATGGACAGCCAGGTGAAATATGCCCTGCTGGCTGCAGGATGGGGAGAGATATACCTGCGTTTATTGTCCCCTGACAGGATGGATTACCGAGAAAAAATTTGGGATCAGGCGGCCGGATCGGTGATTGTTGAAGAGGCCGGTGGAAGGGTAACAGACCTGGATGGAAACCCGCTGGATTTCTCACAGGGCAGGACGTTGAAAAAAAACAGGGGTATATGTGCAACTAACGGTATTCTGCATGAAGCAGCGTTGACAGCGCTGGGGAAAATTAACGCCTGATAATATGACATCTATTGACCGGATTGCAGTTTTATTAAGCCTGGTGGTTGTTATTGGCGCAGCCCTTGTTGCCGGTCTGGTCTTTGAAAACATGGCTCACCTGGAAGATGAATTTGCTTATATCTGGCAGGGACAGGTGATTGCCGGTGGAGATCTGACTCTGCCTTCTCCGGAATTCCCGAGCAGTTTTTTAGTTCCTTTTGTTATTGATTACCAGGGGGCACGGTTTGCCAAATACCCGCTGGGATGGCCTGTGGTCCTGTCGCTGGGCATTAAGGTGGGGCTTCGGGATTGGGTGAATCCGATCCTGGCAGGCATCGCGGCATGGTTGGTTTACCGCCTGGGAAAACGCACCTTTGGAGAAACAGTTGGTTTGCTCGCGGCAGCTCTTCTGGGAACCTCACCTTTCTTTTTGATTCAGGCAGGGACACTGCTTTCCCATGTCTGGAGTCTGGTATTGTGTACAGGGTTTACCCTCTTCTGGATTGATGCCCTTGAAACAGAAGAAAAACAGGGGCGATGGGTTAAACCTGCGGTCGCTGGATTATGCCTGGGTGTCCTGGGGTTGACCAGGCCCCTGACGATGGTTGCCATAGCGCTTCCATTTGGTATTCATGGCATATTGTTATTAATTAAAGGCAGCAGCAGGAAACGCCGGCAGGTAATTCTGACAGGCGGAATAACACTCTGTCTGCTTTCTCTGCACTTTGTTTGGCAGTGGGCGCTGACGGGGAGATTCCTGACAAATCCCTACACTCTGTGGTGGACATATGACAAAGTTGGTTTTGGTCCAGGATACGGAGTAATAGAGGGTGGTCACAGCTTGCTCCAGGGTTGGTGGAATACAAAACAAAGTCTGCAGACAGGGGCAAGTGATTTGTTCGGGTGGTGGAAAATCTCCTGGATATTACTGCCGCTTGGTCTAATAAAAGCCCGTAAATCCAAGATTACATATTTGTTTTTAGGGATATTACTTTCGCTGGTCAGCCTGTACGCGGCTTACTGGATTGGATCCCGGCTGTTCGGCCCGCGATATTATTTTGAAGCCCTGCCAGGATTGGTCATCCTTGAGGCGCTGGGAATAACCTGGTTAGCCAGTTGGTTTACTGGCTCTGCTAATCCCTGGAGGTATCAGGGGGGATGGGATCGAGTTCGACCGGTATTTATTATTTGTTGTACTTCTTTGTTAATTTTCGGAAATCTCTATTTTCATCTTCCTGAGCGGATCCTGGAATTAAAGGGTTTGTATGGCATTGAGCGCTCCGATCTGGCGATTTTCACTTCACCAGAGGCTGAAGAGCTCACCCCGGCATTGGTGATCGTTCATTCTGAGCTCTGGATGCCCTATGGAAGCCTGCTGGAACTGGAATCCCCTACTTTAGATTCCCCGTTTATTTTTGCCTGGAGCATTGGTCCTCGAACGGATCAAGAATTGGTGGAGAAATACTCTGAAACTCGCCTGACATTCCATTATTATCCTGAGCAAGAACCCGGAAAGCTTCACCCCTTTCCCGTACCGGGATATTTGATAGAATAATAAAACCCGATTCTGATTGTATTTGCATTGCAGAATACCGAAAACATAATCCACGAAATTGAGAGACAGGCAGTGGAGCACCCACTTGATTAAGGAGCTATCCATAGCAGATTTTAAATATCCCCGAAGATTATTCATCAGGTCAGTTCTTAAGGGGCTGATCCGCCTGGCTATATGTGTATTTAGTGATTTTGAATTGATCGGGGAGGAAAATATCCCCGCCAAAGGCCCAGTGATCATCACCGGCAATCACTTCAGTTTCGCGGATTCTGTGGCTATGCTTCATATAGCTCCGCCTTCGATCGAGCTGTTTTCAGGTGCAAATCCGGCTTTTACTCCTGGATGGGCAAAATTACTGCCCCGCTTGTGGGGAGTACTGTATGTTTACAGGGGAACTGGTTCCAGGCAGGCTATCCGGGATGCTGAATTTGTCTTAAAAAAAGAAGGTTTTTTTGGTATTTTCCCGGAAGGAGGAGCCTGGGCAGAGATGATTCGGCCCGCTCGTCCAGGCACTGCTTACCTGGCTGCCCGGACCGAGACTCAGATTTTGCCGGTCGGGTTTACCGGCTTTAATAATGTGTTACCACTTCGACTCTGGAACAAACCCAAGGTCACCATCCGGATTGGGAAACCTTACGGACCTGTAGTGATCACAGGGAGAGGAAGAGAGAGACGACAGCAGCTGGATCAGCTGGGGGAGAGGATTATGCGTGAAATCGCAGAATTGCTTCCTGATCATTTAAGGGGAAGGTATTCAAGCGACCTGGCGGTACAGGAAAGAGCCAAAGAAGTGGAGGCATATCCCTGGGAAACTGCTTCCTGGGATGAAGTTTAAACGAGGCACACAGTGTATTTAAAAGATTATCTGAGAGAGATAGAAGATTGATATCAGGCTGCCAGCGGCAGGGTGCCCAACACCCGCTGAATATCGAGAGAGAATATGTCCAGGGCGGATAACTTGGTAAAAAAAAGGGCTGGCAGACCAAAGTAATACACAAAAGAAGATAGCGTTTTAGCGTGTTCCTCTTTAAATATCCCGGTTTTCCTGCTTAATAATCCCAACAAGACAACGACCAGAATGGTGAACAAACTCGGCAGCACTTCCATGAAAAACCTCGGTATTTCTTAATAGATCCTCTCTCAGGAATTCAGTACCTTGAGGATATATACCTGCGTTGATGATATCCAGTCATTGTCTGTGATAGCTCTAATGATATTCTAAGAAATACAAAGAGAGTCCAGTCTTGTTTCATGTATAATGCACTCATGTCCACATTCCGCTTTTTTCACCCAATTGCTGTCCGCTACGGCGACCTCGACCCCCAGGGCCATGTTAACAACGCCGGCTTTCTGACCTATATAGAGCATGCTCGGGTATCCTACATCCGCCGGCTCGGATTGTGGGACGGAAAGGCTTTTCTGGAAATAGGATTCATTCTGGCCCGGGTGGAGCTTGATTATCAAGCGCCGATTCTGATGACCGATGAGGTTGAGGTTGGATTGCGTATCTCCAGGTTGGGTACAAAAAGCCTGGATATGGAGTACCTGATCAGAGAACCAGTCACCGGGAAGGTTTTTGCCGAAGGGAAAACTGTCCAGGTAGCTTATGATTACCAGAGTGGTAAAACCATTCCCTTGCCGGTATCTTGGCGGGAAGTGATTCGGGACTTTGAAGGTGACGATCTAGAAGACCAATAAGGCGATAAATGAAAAAATTACCAGACTTTAATCAAACTTATCTAACCGAGATCATGCTGGAGTTATTAAATATCCCCAGTCCAACTGGATATACGGACCAGGTTATTGGTTATCTTGAGGAGCGGCTGGCGGCTTATCCGGATTTAGTCCTGCAAAGGACAGCCAAGGGAGGGCTGGTCGCTAGTTGGGCAGGGAAGGAAAAAACTGACCTGCGAGGTTTAACAGCTCATGTGGATACGCTGGGAGCAATGGTGAAGGAAATTAAACCGAACGGCCGTCTCAAGCTGACCCAACTGGGCGGCTATTCCTGGAACACAATTGAAGGAGAAGGCTGCACAGTATTCTCCAGCGGCGGCGAACCGGTTCGGGGGACGGTGCTGCTGAATAAAGCCTCGGGACACGTTTTCAGTAAAGAGGTCAGCACAACAGAACGCTCAGCAGCGACCATGGAAGTGCGGCTGGATTACCGAACCTCCTCGGTAGAGGAGACTCAGGAAGCTGGCATCCAAGTGGGAGATTTTGTTGCCTTTGACCCGCGCGTTGAAACTACCCGGGGATTTATCCGCTCCCGCCACCTGGATGACAAAGCGGCAGTTGCCTGCCTGGTGGCAGCAATCCAGGCCCTTCTAAATGCCGGGCAAAAACCTGCCCAGGATGCAGTTTTTCTTTTCAGTAACTACGAGGAAGTTGGTCATGGGGCAGCCTCGGGTTTCCCGGAAGGATTAAAGGAATTGGTTGCGGTCGATATGGCTGCGATTGGAGAAGGACAGACTTCAGATGAATTCCATGCTACTTTGTGCGTAAAGGACTCCGGCGGACCCTATCACCATGGACTAAGTCAGCGACTCCGATCCCTGGCTGATGAGTATAAAATCCCTTACAAAGTGGATATTTATCCCTACTACGGTTCTGACGGCGAAGCCTATTGGCGGGCAGGAGGAGATGTTGCTGTTGCCCTGATCGGTCCGGGGGTGGATGCCTCCCATAGTTATGAAAGGACCCACCAGGATGCATTAAATGCCACTACCCAGTGGATCATTGCTTATCTTCTGAGTTAATCGAACCTCGTTGAGGGTATTCTTTTGGGAAAAATTGATTTTCAGATAGCCAGAAAACGTATGGTTGAGGGACAAATAGCTCGCCGGGGGATTACCTCGCCGCGCATCCTGGAGGCATTTTTAGATACCCCTCGCCATTTATTTATTCCTAAAATCCAGCACCTCTTTGCTTATGAAGATGGTCCTTTGCCAATCGGAAAAGGACAGACTATTTCCCAACCTTATATAGTGGCCTATATGACTGAACGCCTGAATTTGGGAGGTGAGGAACGGGTGCTGGAAATTGGGACCGGGTCGGGGTACCAGGCAGCCATCCTGGGAAAGTTAGCAGCGGAAGTGCATACCGTTGAACGCCATCCTTCTCTGGCCAAAAGTGCCGCCCAACTGCTGGCAGACCTGGGATATGAAAATATCCAGGTTCACCTAGGGGATGGTACCAGAGGGTTGCTGGATTTTGCTCCCTATGATGCGATCATGGTCACCGCGGCTGCACCGGATGTCCCCGATCCCTTGCTGGATCAACTTGCTGATGGCGGACGGTTAATCATGCCGGTAGGAGGCAGAGGCGGCCAAATGCTTCATCTTTGCCAGCGCCGGGGGGAGGAAATTATCAGAGATAACCTCACACCGGTTGCATTTGTACCCCTGATAGGGGATCACGGCTGGCCTGATCCGTAATTAGTTTAGGCGCCATTTTGCTAGAACAAAAAATCCCCGGTAGTTTGCCGGGGATTTTGTATCAAGCTAAGTTTTGCTTTAAAGAAAGTTCATAGTAGCCAGGACAACCGGCCGTTTTTTAGTTTTGCTGTAAAGGAAGGAACGGAGGGAGTGAACTAATTCGTCATGTAAATCACCCTTGGTATTTTCGACAACCGCAACGATTTTTTGCCGGGTCTGCTCGATGAGATCATCATCGTCATGTTTATACACAAATCCACGGGAGATAATCTCTGGTTCCTCATGCAGTTTGCCTTTCCTGTCCAGAACCAGACTGATCAACACGACCCCATCCTGGGCAAGCTGTTCTCTTTCCCGGACAACGCTGGGTCCGATTTCTCCTACGCGAGAACCGTCCACAAAGACATAATTACCCGGTATACGGTCTTTGATTTCTAATTTTCCATCTTCAAATTCGATGACCTCTCCATTTTCGATCACCAGTACATTTTCAGTTGGAAACTCGGATTCCTCAGCCAGTATAGCGTGCTGTTTTAAATGTCTTAATTCTCCATGTACAGGAATCAAGTATTTTGGATTAACGATATTCAGCATTAGCTTCATCTCGTCCTGGTTGGCATGTCCTGAGACATGAACACCGCCAGCAAGTGGTTCATAAACAACATCTGCGCCCCGGCGGAACAGGCGATTGATGGTTTTATATATAGCTTCTTCATTGCCGGGTATGGCATGGGAGGAAAGCACAATTGTATCGTCTTTAATCAGATCAAAACGTTTGTTAGTGCCCCGGGAAAGCCTACCCATGATCGAGAAGGGCTCTCCTTGGGAACCGGTAGCCATCAACACCACATCCTTGGGGTTCATGTTCAAGGCTGCTTCCAACCCGACTTCAATATCTGGAGGAATTTCCAGATAACCCAACTTTTTTGCCATTTTGGAATTCTTAGTCATGCTGTAGCCGACAAAAGCAATCTTGCGTCCATAACGGTCAGCTGCATCAATAACCTGCTGCATCCTTGACACCAGGGAGGCGAAAGATGCCACGATAATCCGTCCCGGCGCGGACCGGAATACCTTATCCAGGGAATCATTAATTACCATTTCTGAAGGTGTCCACCCCGGTTTATCCGCATTGGTGGAATCCGCCATTAACGCAAGGACGCCTCGCCCGGAGAATTCAGCCAGTTTGGCAAAATCGGTTGGCCATCCATCAACGGGGGTAGGGTCAAATTTATAATCCCCTGTGTGAACGACTAGCCCATCCGGGCAGGTTATTCCCAAACCGACGCTGTCTGGAATGGAATGGCAGACATGGAAGAATTCCACCTCAAAGGGACCAATGTTAACCATTTCTCCTGCATTCACAGTCTGGATGCTGGTTTTGTCCAGCATCCCTTTTTCGGATAAATTGAGTTCAATAAATCCTTTGGTGAGTGGAGTTGCGTAGACCGGGACATTCACTTCTTCCAGGACATACGATATTGCTCCCACATGATCCATGTGACCGTGGGTGATGACAATACCCCTCACCAGGTCCTTGTTTTCCTTAATGTATTCGAAATCCGGGATAATGTAATCAATTCCCGGCATATCATGGTCGGGGAACATGATGCCTGTATCAACGATGAGAATGTTCTTTCCATATTCGTAAACCATCATATTTTTGCCGACTTCCCCCAAACCACCCAGGGGAATAATTCTTAATTTGTTTTTGCTCATATTTCAATTCCTTAATTATGTTTTCCTTCCAGGTCCGGTTCTTACCGAATTCCCGGAAGGACTATATTTTTGATAATAAAATACCCGGTCGAGACTTAACCGGCCGGGCAGTGCTTTTGGAAACTATTATTTAGGAAAATATCTTGCGATACGACTTAAACTATATGGATCGTCTAGCATGTACAGTTTTTGCTGGTTTAACCAGCCGGGGCTTCTTTTCCAGAAACCGGGGTGATTCTAACATCTAAACCCCGTTTTGTCAAAAGCCGGCAAGGGATTCAAGGGAATAGATTGCTGCCGCAGCCAACCAGAAGAATGAGGAAATGAGGGTCAAGGGAATTAAAACCACGAGTTTATTCGTGATGGGACCCTGGTAACAGGCAATACCGGCTTGAATATAATTACTGGAGGTTGGCGGATATCTTTGTTTGACCTTGTCCTGAAATAGTACCGTTGTTAAAAAGAGAGACCTCCGAGGTTTTTAAAACCTCGGAGGTCTGATTTTTCAAAACAGGATCTTACATCATGCCGGGCATTCCGCCGCCCATGCCTCCCATACCTCCGCCGGGGGGCATCATATCGCTGTCGTCTTTCGGTTCATCAGCGATAAGAGCTTCTGTGGTCAGGATCATCGCTGCGATGGATGCCGCATTCTCGAGCGCGCCGCGGGTAACCTTGGCAGGATCGATCACGCCAGCTTCAACCATGTCAACGTATTCTTCACTGAGGACATCGTATCCGATGTGGTTGTCTTTTTTCTCTTCCTGTAAACGGCGTACGTTTTCCAGAATTACTGCTCCGTCTTTTCCTGCATTTTCAGCAATTTTCCGCAAGGGGATTTCCAGAGCATGGCGGACGATTTTTACGCCCACCTGGGCATCAGTGTATTCCATCTTGAGTTTATCAATGGACTTGGTGGCGTTAATAAGCGCCACACCGCCGCCCGGAACAATGCCTGCCTCAACGGCAGCGCGGGTTGCGGAGAGTGCGTCTTCCACCCGGTGTTTCTTTTCTTTCAGTTCGGTTTCGGTCGCTGCGCCAACTCGAATGATCGCTACGCCGCCAGAAAGTTTTGCAAGCCGTTCCTGCAGTTTTTCGCGGTCGTAATCGCTGGAGCTGGAATCGATCTCATTTCGGATTTGCTGGATGCGGGCTTTGATTTGCTTGCTGTCTCCCTTTCCTCCGACAATAGTTGTGTCGTCTTTGGTGGAGATCACTTTTTCGGCTTTGCCCAGATCGTCAACAGTTGCGCTTTCTAGCTTGCGTCCCAGATCTTCAGAAATCACGGTGGCGCCGGTCAGGATTGCGACATCCTGGAGCATAGCTTTGCGCCGGTCGCCGAATCCGGGGGCTTTAATAGCCAGAACGTTAATCATGCCGCGAAGTTTGTTTAATACCAGGGTGGCAAGAGCTTCGCCATCTATATCTTCAGCGATGATTACCAGATCCCGTTTACCCATCTGAACCAAACGTTCCAACAAGGGAACCAGGTCCTGAGCAGCGGAAATCTTGGAGTCATGGATCAACAGGCTGGCTTCTTCAATTACCGCTTCCATATCATCAGCATTGGTGACGAAATAGGGAGAAAGGTAGCCTCGGTCAAACTGCATACCTTCTACGTACTCGGTTTCAAATGCCAGTGTTTTGGATTCTTCAACAGTGATCACGCCGTCTTTTCCGACTTTGTCCATCACGTCTGCGATCAGTTCGCCGATTGACCGGTCCTGAGCAGAGATGCTGGCCACGTTGCCGATTTCTTCTTTGGTTGTGACATCAATGGCGCTTTTGCCTAGTTCCTCGGAAACTGCCTTGGCAGCTGCTTCAATACCCTGTTTAAGCAGCATGGGATTTGATCCGGCTGCCAGGTTTTTCATGCCCTCGGTGACTATGGAGTGAGCCAGCAGGGTTGAGGTGGTGGTGCCGTCACCTGCAATATCATTGGTTTTTGTGGCTGCTTCTTTAAGCAGCTGGGCACCCATATTTTCGAATTTATCCTTAAGCTCAATTTCTTTGGCGACAGTCACACCATCGTGAGTGATTGTGGGGCTGCCGAAGCTTCGGTCCAATGCAACATTGCGCCCTTTGGGGCCCAGAGTGGTGATAACAGCTTTCGCTAATATATCCATCCCGGCCTGTAGTTTACGTCGGGCTTCTTCTGAGAAAACGATTTGCTTTCCTGCCATAGATTTCTACTCCTTCCTTCTAAAAAAGAATTCACAGTTGTAAGATAAACGCTTTGCCCGACTCAACAGCAGGTTCAACCTGTACTGGCACCGGAGCATTGGCAGTCAAATATATGGACTGCTAAGTAGCGGGTAATATGATAACTTTCTTCCAAATGAAAGTCAAGTTTTACTAAAAGGCTTTTATATGATTCTTATATTACTCTTAGACGATTGGAAATGGAGAAGTCCCGGGATAACTCCGCCCAGACATCCAGATTGGATGATTAAGGCGCCGGGGTTGCTTCTAGTAAATAGCAGATATTCTCATTTTCAGCCACAATGCTCATCAAGGTGGGATCGCTGCTGAAATTTTCTTTCAGCTCTGCCAAAATCATTAACGCTTCCGGGCAATAATTTTGACCGGGACGGCTGAGAGCGGCAAGCACAGATCCGTAACGGGCGTAATAATATGCGACATCAAAATTATTGAGTTCCAAAGCCTGGACAGCAGTGCCGCCCACTTCGTTTTCTTCAGCCGAGCATCCCACTACCGCACATTTCAGAACTGGCAGGGCGCCCTCGTAATTCCGGGCCCGGACATAAATATCCCCCAGTTGACCGTAGGTGTTCGCGTTGGAGGGGTTGATTGCTATGGCTTTTTCCCCATTTACGGCTGCAATAAAAAATTCCCCATCGCGGGAATAGGTTTTAGCAATTGCGATATAGGGGAGCGCATCCTCAACCCCGTTGGACTTATTGATTGCGATTGCTTTGGCAAAATAATCTAATGCGGTGTCATATACTTTTAATGCCCGGTACAAGACCCCGATCCGGATGTAAAGAAATGTCAGATTGGGATTGATTTCGGCTGCCTTCTCAAATTCCTCAATCGCGTACCTGTATTCCCCTAGCGTTTCCAGCACAGTTCCATAGACCCTGTGGGTATCCATTAATTCCGGCCCCTGGTTTACCGCCAGCCGGGCATGTTCTTCAGCCTGGGCTTTTTGATTTTGATCCAGAAGCACTTCTGCATAAAAAGCCAGTGCCAGGCTGTTGTTCGGGTCAAGGGTAATTGCCAGATTTGCAGCCTGTTCAGCTTCATTCAGCCAATCCTGCTTTTCCTGATCGCTGGCTGCTGAAGAAGTTGAACTCCAGTCCAGTACCAAGGCGCGGATGGCCTGGACTGTGCTGTCTCCCGGGGCCCCTTCAACCGCGATTTGGATTTCCTGCCGGGCCAGGGATAATCGTTCAGTCCGCTCTTCAGTGGTGGATAACAATGCGGAGGAATATGTCAACAACCTCGCCAGTTCAGCACGGACCTGGGCATTTTCCGGATGGAGTTTCAGTACATCATAATAGGCATCAATAGCGTCTTTCCCCTCGGGATCGAATATCTTTCCGGCTTCAAAATACGCCTGCCCTTCCTGGACGAGAGAATTCACTGTCCTGGTCGCAGTTGGCGTGGGGAGAAAGAGGGGTTCAAAACGACCTTCCGGGTCGTTTACCTCAAATGCAAACCACAAACCGGCAGCAATAACGGCAACCAAGATCAAGATGAGGTTGAAATTAAGGGTTGATTTATTTTTACTGAATGTGGGCCGTTTTCCGGTTAGTTTAGGATCCATCAGATTTGTGCTTGGTACCTCAATTCTGGTTAGCGGCTTTTAATAGTAGTTCCTTTGTTGGAAAAAGAATGCTGCTGGAAAGATTATTGGGGTGAAGGTCAGGGAGTCGGTGTGATTTCGTTTAAGTTTTCTGTGCAAATAGACAAACCTTCATTGGCGTTGATTACAGCAATCTCGTTTTCGGAAACTTGGCTGAGCATGGTTTGAAATACTGGCACGGCTTCCTCGCATTTGTTCATCCGCGCCAGAGCTATACCATAGGCGGAAAAAATTTCTATTACCCGGGGTTTATAGGAGAGCGGTACACCTTCCACGATATCCCCGTTTTCTGTTGTGCCGCCACGGACTGCCAGGGTAAGGTGTTTTAGCGCTTGATCGTATTCCCTGCTTCTAAAATAGAGCACGCCCAGGTTTCCCTGCATGAGCGGATCTGTCGGGGCATCCCTGACGGCCAGTTCACCGTATTGGATGGCTTTATTAAAGATGCCATCCAGGAGATAGATACGGGAAATTTCATAATCTGGTGTAGGATCCAGGGGATTGAGAGCATTTGCCTGGCTGAAGGAGGTTACTGCCTTGTCATTTTCCTGATTAGCAAAATAACAATACCCCAGCATCAAATGGAGATTGGGAATGGCATTGTTAATATTCAAGGCGCTTTGGTATTCCCGAATAGCTTCACTGAAATTTCCTGTCCAATACAGCACATATCCCCGCGCACGATGGGTTTCTAATAAGTTTGGACCCAATTCTAAAGCCAGAATGGATTCTGCGCTGGCTTCTTCGTAATTTTCACTGTCAATTAATATTTCTGCATACACTGCATGTGCCAGTGGGTTTTTTTCCGCCAGGGATAAAGCCCGTTTGATAGAAACCTCGGCTTCAATCAAATCACCTAAAAAATCAAGCGCCCAGGCTTTCATTACGTGACCGAGGGGATTATCCGGGTTGCGAAGCAAGGCCAACTCGGAATTTTCAAGAGCTGCTTCCGGTTGTCCTGCCAGGATTTGAACTCTAGCCAAAGAAACATAGAGAGAAGAATCTTCTGGATTTGCCAGAATAGCCTCCCGGTAGGCTTCGATAGATTGTGTTAATTTGCCTTCTTTAAATAGCTCTTGCGCCCTGTTTATATAGGTTTCAGGATTCTCCGTTGGGGTTACAGTTGGAATGAATGGCGGATCAATCTCAGGAACAACTGCCTGGTTAAAATATACAACAACCGCAATGATCACTACCAGGGCAATAATCCGCCAGGGGTTGGATCTCTTGCGTGGTTTTTTGGTCATTTTCCAATTACTTCCACTAAGGTACATGCGCACATCTTACCACTGTCGTTAAAAATGCGTCAAGGATTTCATCCAACCGCTTGAGCCTATAAACCAGCAGAAGAGACAGGTACTCACTTGCGTAACAACTCTCTCTCGGCTAGAATGGGAACATGCAATTTGACGTTTTTTCGCTCTTCCCAGAAGTTTTTCCCTCTTACCTGGATTCCAGCATTCTTCATCGCGCCCAGGAGATGGGGCGCCTCCGGGTAGATCTGCATAATATCCGGGATTGGGCAACAGATAAACATCACATAACGGATGAGCCTCCTTATGGGGGAGGGGGAGGAATGGTCATGAAGCCGGAACCAGTGTTTGCGGCTGTGGAAGGAATTTTGGGTGATCCGCCCTGTTGTCCGGTGATTTTGATGACACCCCAGGGAGAGTTGTTGACACAGAAGAAAGCCAACAGCCTGGTAGAGTTTTCCAGGTTGGCCATTGTTGCCGGTCATTATGAAGGCATTGATGAGCGAGTGCGTGAGCACCTGGTTACTGAAGAAATCTCCATTGGAGATTATGTGTTGACCGGGGGAGAACTGCCAGCGTTGGTTTTGATTGATATCCTCACCCGTTTGATCCCCGGAGTATTGGGTGATCCGCAAGCTGCGGAAAAAGATTCGCATGCCAGTGGTTTGCTGGAGCATCCCCATTACACCAGGCCGGAAAATTACCGTGGCTGGATAGTTCCGGAAGTACTCAGGTCAGGACATCACGCCAAGATTGATCGTTGGCGGAGGAACCAGTCTCTCAGAAGAACTCTGGAACGAAGGGTTGAACTGTTAACTGATTTTGAATTATCCGAAGAGGATATTGAATTTTTAGATCAATTAAAGAATGCAGGATCATCAGGCTTGGATGATAAACCAGCATCAGAATAATTGGCCTTTAGAAAATGTCTTTCTAGTCAAGCCCCATAAATATCTACCAATTTAAACACAGAAGGGTAATTTACTGATAATGATCAGTTTCCCCTGAGTCTTTCGCTACGTCTGCACGGAGTGGGCGCTGAGTACAGTGAAGGGGGATTCGAGGTGCTCAGAGAGGGCTTGCCGAAGGGATAGGCTTAGATTTTCTCGCAATGTCCAATCATGTATGGTGTTTTGATCATTTCAGGACTCAATGGATCCTTTGGTTCCCTCAGGATGACATTAGAGCGAAATTGTGTTAATCATGACAGAAGCGACCTGCCGGGGCACCTCCAGGTTCCACCGGGTTTAAAAAACACAAATTTTTATTAACATCCCATTAGAAAAACACTATTGGCACTTGCTTTTCTTGACTGCCAAGTACCCCCGTGATAGACTATAAACCGATATTAGCAGTCTCGCGTTGAGAGTGCTAAACGTTGAAAGTTATTATGGCTGGATTAACAGAAAGACAAAAACTAGTTCTGGCGCTGCTGGTTCGCGATTACGTGGATACTGCCGAACCAATCAGCTCTGGACGGCTGGTGGCTAATTATCACCTGGATTTCAGCTCAGCCACAGTTAGGAATGAGATGGCAGTGCTGGAGCAGAGAGGATTTTTACTTCAGCCCTACACCTCTGCTGGTAGAGTGCCGACCAAAGAAGGATACCGATATTTTGTCCAACAATTAATGGGCGAAAATGAGCTACCGGCACCTATTCAAGAGATGATCCGGCACCAGTTTTATCAAGCTCGCCATGATGTGGATGATTGGCTTTCACTATCTGCATCTGTTCTGGCCCAGCACAGCAAGGTTGCATCCATTGTGACTCCGCTGCATACAGAGAAGGCCCGATTAAAACATATTGCACTCATATCGACCCGTGGACGTCAGGTGCTGCTTGTTATCATCCTGAACAACGGGGAGGTTCATCAGCAAACAATGGTTCTGGATGAATTGCTTCCCCGGGAACAACTAAATGCCATTGCGGAACAGATTAATTTGCTGGCTTCCGGGATGGATGCCAAAGAATTGGAAGGAATTAGCAGCAAGCTGCAGGATACTCCGCTGGAGGAAGTGTTTGCAGTTGTATACCGGGTAATCAAGCAGGCGGAAGTGATTTCTTCAGGGGATGTTTACCGGGATGGATTAGCCAACATGCTTTCAGAGCCAGAGTTTTCCGAACCGGAGAAAGCGAAACAAACGCTGGAATTGTTTGAGGACAGGGGAATGATGGATGACCTGCTTTCCAGAACTGTGTTCGAAAGTGATGCTCCCGGTGTACACGTGATCATCGGTGGAGAAGATACATGGGAACAGTTGGGAGACTGCTCGCTAATTATTGCCAGATATGGTTCAAAAGAATATGCAATGGGCGCTGTGGGAATCCTTGGCCCGCTGCGGATGGCATACAGCCGGGGAGTCTCTACGGTCCGGTTTGTATCAGATCTCATGAGTGAACTTATTTCAGAATCAATGAGCAATGAAAACCTAATTTGAAGGAGAATTATTAAGGTATGAGAGACAAGAAAGAGGAAAAAGAAAAACCGGAGATTGAAAACGAGCAGAATGATTCAACCTTCAATGAGGAAAGTATCTTAGAAGACCAGGTAGCAGAGCCTGAACTTGAAGAGCAAGTTACAGCTCTAAAAACAGCTCTGGAAGAAATGGATAAAAAAGCAGAAGAATACCTGGACGGCTGGCAAAGAGCACGGGCTGAGTTCGCTAATTACAAAAAGCGTATCCTGCGTGAAAATATGGATATTCGCCAGGTAGCCCGGGGAGAAGTAATCAAACTTTACCTTGATATCGCTGATGATCTAGAGAGAGCTTTGCAGGAAAAACCAGAAGCTGGGGATGGGGAGACCTGGGCTGAAGGAATCGAGATCATTTTTCAAAAATTGCGCGCAAGGCTTGAAGTAGAAGGAATTAAACCCATGAATCCGATAGGAGAAGAGTTTGATCCGAATATACATGAAGCGTTGATGAAGGAAGAGAGTGAGGAATTTGAAAGCGGGCAAATAATTGAGGTAATGCAGGAAGGATACTGGTTAGGCGACAAGGTGCTGCGCCCAGCATTAGTGAGGGTAGCTGCTTAAAAAGGAATTATCTGCCAACAAAATAAATTGAAAAAAAACGGAGGAAAATATGGCAAAAATAATAGGAATTGACTTAGGAACAACAAACTCTGCT
>JAIORG010000296.1 GCA_021108255.1 Anaerolineales bacterium
TCTCTGCCATGATCCCGTGCTGCATATACAAGTCTGACGTCAATCTTCAGTTTAGGTAATCCGTGTGCTATTCGTGTCTGGTTTATCAGATTTCTGATCTGGTCTTCTTCACCAGTCAGCACGGATGTATAGGGACAATAACTGGAACTTGGTGTAGGGGTGTTGGAAGGGACAGGTGTATTGGAGGGGAGGGGTGTATTGCTCGGGACTAGTGTCGCGGTGGCTGGCTTAGGAGTATTTGTAGGTGTCCCAGGGGTGAGATTTGGAGTTTCAGTTGGCTTAGGAGTGGCTGAAGGTCCGACAGTTTTGGTGGCAGGCGGTGTAGTTATTTTAAGGGTTGGAGCAGGTGTTGAGGTTTGATCCGGGGCTGAAAAAACCTGAAGATTCTTTGTATTCCCGGAAGTCGTAGCATAATAACCCCACAACCAGCAATTTTTTCCTGTTTCTCCCGGATCTTTGATTATCCAATAGCTGTAACTTGAATCCCTGCCAACCAGGGGGACAGTTTTTCCCGCAGGAAGGGGGCTCAGCTTGGGATAAGAGACTCCAGGACCGGTTCTACAGTTTGTTGTCAGAGATACTTTTACTGTAGCCTGATCGGGAGTTTTGGATTTCTTGGGTTCTACAATTGCAGTTGAGGTAGCCGGTAGGGGCGTAAGTGATGAGGGTTCCTCTGTGTCCAGAACAAACTCTGTTGCCGTAGATGTACTTGTAGATATTTCTGTCGGCGCCGGCGTTTTAGATGGAGTAAATGTTGGCGGTGGTTCTTTTGTAGGAGTGAAAGTGGACTTGGTATGAAATGGAGTTTTAGTTGAAGTGCCATTAAGGGTATATTTAGGCGGCGTTTGCACTGCCTCACAAGCACTACTTATGCTGGTGAGTAGAAGAATAAACAATAAAACTTTCCCATACTTGTTCTGTCTCATATATATGCCGATGATAAACGGCCTGCCTGCTTCTTTCGCTTTCAGCTTTGGCTCTAAGTAGCGTCCGCATCTGTCTAGCGAAATTCCCAATCACCGCTCGAGGGAGAGAGCCTGTCCTGAGTGGAGTCGAGGGCTCCCGCTTTAGCGTGCAATAAACCGCTCGAGGGAGAGAGCCAGCTCTCCCGGGCATCTCATCCATGGGAGCGGCTGCATTGAATGGGCCTTTTTGATGATTGAGGGAAAGAACCCAGGATCAATTTTTACTATTATAACGTCTCAAACTTCATCACCCCCTGTGATTCTGCACTTTTCATGCCTAACAGAATTGAAAGGTAAACTGCTGAAACCCTTCAGGAATTAGATTGCCTGGGTGCGGGCGCAACCGAAAATTCTTTGGTAACAAATAAATCTGCCCTTGAACGTAAAGATTGGATGACTTCATGTTCCCTCTGGAGAACCTGCCAACGATATTCATTTGTTGGTTCTTTCCCCCTGGTAAATTGAGCTTTTTTTGTCTCATGATAAGTGAGATCGATCAAAACTTTCAAATCAGCTTCGGCTTGGATGGCATACAATCCTTCGATGATGAGGTATTTCAAGCCTTTAAAGGATGTAATTATCAGGTCTTCCTGATCTGTTAGCAAATCAATGCAAGGCAGTTTAACCCGCTCTTCGTCATTCCGGAACTCGTTTATGTTGCGGTTTATTAAATCCCAGTCATATTCGGTATAACCAATGCTTTCCAGGCCATGTTCCTTTCGCCAGGGGGTTCGATCAGTTGGGGAGGTCTGGTAATAGTTATCAATGTGCATCACTTTTGCTGGAGTCTTGCGGATTTTAAGGTTTCTGGCGACCTCGTGGGCAATCTCTGTTTTCCCTGATCCGGATTCACCGCCAATAGCAAGGATAATTTTATTTCCGGATAAATTATCCAGGTGAGATATGAGCTGCTTCGCGGCCCTTTTGTGATTTTCTGTTATTAGCAAGACATCTCCGAGCATAACAACTCCTCTGGCTTATACATTATCCTGATAGTTATTTTATTTCAAAAATCAATAACTTCCCAGGTTCCGGGCATTAAGCTGGTTTCCTGATCTATTATCAGGATCTTCTGGGGAGTTTCACCCTCAACTTTAACTTTTACTTGTTTCGGAGAGATCTGGAAATAATATCGGCTTCCCTGGAAGGAAAGATTAAATTCCATTTGTTTCCAACCAGTGGATAAATTAGGATTCAGCTTAATCTGTTCCCCGGTCCAGTCCAAACCGGCGTAAGTCCTGATGGCAAACAAAACAGTTCCAGTCATTACACCCAAGTGGATTCCTTCCCTGGTGGTTCCGCCTTGAATATCCCTGAAGTCGCTCCGCAGGGATTCCTGATAGAGTTTCCAGCTCAATTCGTGCTTGCCTGCCAGGTCTGCCAGGTAAGCGTGCACCAGTCTGCTGAGGGTTGACCCATGGGATGTTCTCTGTAAATAATAATCAAGGTTCTTGGATAAAAGATTATCAGGGGGGTTGTATCCAAGCTGAGATAAGAGGGTTGTGACAGTAGTTTCGGAAAGGTTATAAAAGAGCATCAAGGCATCTGCCTGTTTGGCGACTTTGTAGGCATTTGGTGATAAACCTTCTGATTTCAGAATACGATCCATCCGGTGGATATTTTGATAGGTCTTTTTATAACCCTCCCAATCCAGCTCCTGCAGATTAAAGTACCCCTGAAATTGTTCAATGATTCCATCTTCTGAGAGATGTATGGTTAAATTTTGTTTAATATCTTTCCATTTAATGAGATCGCCAGCATTGATCTTCAGGGTATCTAATATCCTGGTTTTATCCGTTTTCGGCAGCTGCTCCAGGATATCGAAAGCCCGGTTGAATACCCAGGCCACCATCAGATTCGTATAGGCATTATCCCGTAACCCGGGAATATCCGACCCGGGGAGGGTTTCATGGAATTCATCAGGTCCCATGACATTGGAGATGCTGAATCGGCCGGTAGCAGAGTTTCTCTCTGTTATGTCAGACCAGAAGAGCGAAATATTGAGGAAAAGTTCAGCGCCGAACTGACTTAAGAAATCTTCATCTTTTGTGATCCAATAGTAATTCCAGATGTTATAAGCGATCGCTAAAGATACATGCCGCTGCAAGTGGGAGTAATCTGGCCCCCATTTTCCAGAGAGGGGATTGAGATGCAGGAGCTGGGTTTCTTCTCTGCCATCGCTTCCGCTCTGCCAGGGAAAAAGAGCACCCCGGAAACCTTCCCTTTCAGCTGCCTGTTGAGCTGCGGGCAGCCGGCGGTATCGATACATTAAGGCTGAACGGGCTGTTTCGGGAAAATGAAAATCATAAAACGGCATCACATACAATTCATCCCAGAATATATGGCCGCGGTAAGCTTCTCCGTGCAGGCCCCGGGCAGGGATTCCAGCATCCAGCCTGGCGGAATGAGGGGACACGCTGACCAGGGAGTGATAGAGATGGAGGCGGATCATCTTTTGGGTCAGGCGGTCGCCAGTGATTTCCAGGTCAATCTTTTGCCACAACAACTGCCAGGCATTTTTGCTGCTGGCCAGTATTTGATCAAAGTTCCCCGCTTTCTTGATTCGTTCCCGTGCTTCCTGAGCTGGATCATCTATGCCTGGAATGGTGGAGGAGTAGAGCACAACAATCTTTTCCACACAAAGGGGGCAGTCCTGGTGAGCTTCGATCTCAAATACAGTGGATACCTTTCCCGGAATTGTGCTTACTTCATAATCTGGAGAGATTCTCTGTTCTCCGCTGAAAACCTGAAGTCTGGCTGCCAGCCCAATTTTAATTCGTGATTGATTGGTCTCAACACTCAGAAAACTGAGGTTTTTTTCTCCCCCTTCCTCAACCGGTGATAGATGGCATGAGCTGAGTTCCCGGTAGCGTTTTACTCCCTGATTAGTAACGGTGCCATCCAACTCTGCCCTGACTGTAATAACCCCGGAATAATTCAAGGGAGTGATTTGATACTGGATAGCTGCGAGATTGGGATCAGCCATACTGATTAATCGAGATGTTTGGATTCGGGTTTGATGACCTTCCTGATCACGAACAACCATCGTCCGGGAAAGCACTCCAGTTTTAAAATTCAATATCCGCTGGAATTCCAGTATTTTCACCTGATGAGGGTTAAACCACTCACCGGAATCGATTCTAAATGTTATCGGCAGCCAATTAGGGCAATTAACAAAATCCTCGTTGGAAACTGTCCTCCCGGCTATATTTGATTCCAGTCGATTGTAGAGACCCGCGATATATGTTCCGGGGTAATTCTCATCTGGTAATAACGGGATTTCTTCCAGTGCTCCCCGGGTGCAAAAATATCCATTGCCAACTGCGCAGAGAGTTTCCCGGGTCCCTTCCCAATCAGGTTCGTAATCAGAATAGTCAATGGACCATTGTTTTTGTTGATCGCCGCCTGAGAACCAGCTGCGGATATCCTCTAAGCTGATTTCCTGGAGATCTTCAACAACGAGGTCTGCGCCGTGCAGCTCCAGCTCCTGTTTATTGTTTTCACGGGCAACACCGAGAACCAGGCCAAATTGTCCCCGGTATCCTGCCTGGACACCGGAGTTGGCATCTTCGATGATCACAGACCGATCATATGCAGCTCCTAATCGGTCACAGGCTGTATGGAAAATATCTGGTGCCGGTTTGCCTTCTAAACCTAACTCAGCCGAAACAACTCCATCAACCTGGGTCTGAAAAAGGTCTTTCAATCCGGTTATCTCTAAAACACGGTCGCCGTTTTTACTGGATGTTGCCAGTCCCAGGGGGATACCAGCCTCTTTGAGTTCATGGATGAATTCCACGGATGTAGTATAAATTTCTACCCCGCGTTCTGTCAGCAACGTATTGTAGAGTTCGTTTTTGAGGTTTCCCAAGCCGCAAATTGTGATTTGATCTGGTTCCTGAGCGGGATCTCCGAAAGGAAGATTAACACTCCGGGATTCCAGAAAGGACTTTACTCCGATATACCGTGGTTTACCATCCACATAGGACAGATAATCTTCTTCATGTGTAAATTCTCTAAAAGGCGTGTTGGTTTGTTCTGCCCGGGTCTTTAGAAATTGATCAAAGGTTTGTTTCCAAGCAAAACTATGCAGCGGAGTTGAGTTGGTGATTACCCCATCCAGGTCAAATATGACCGCATCGATTTTAGATATTTTCATAACAGAATTATGACACCTTCATGTGGGCGGAGATTATAGCTTTCAGGAATTGAGTCTTTCTGGTCACCATAAGTTGAGAGTAAAAATTTTCCATTTCTACCATATGATAACTTAATCATGGATTCATCATCTTTTAAATTCAGCGCGACCAGGATTCTCTCCTGGCGATTTTCTCTGAGATACAAGTAACAACCGGGAGGAGAGTCCGGTATGGTTTGATAATCTCCGGATTGCAGAGCCTGATGGGTTTTCCTGATTGATAACAATTCCCTGTAAAAGGAGAGCATTGATAGGGGATCATCAAGCTGGTTTTCAACATTAATTTCACGATAATTATCCATCAAGGGAAGCCAGAGGTCCTTTGTTTCCGGAGCCGAGAAACCAGCCCAGGGGGCAGCTGACCACTGCATCGGAGTGCGGTTAGGATCTCTTCCTTGGCCCGGCTGCCGCAGCCCTGCGGGGTCCTGAAGTTTCTCCAGGGGGATTTCCACATCCGACATCCCAATTTCATCACCGTAATAGAGGATCGGTGTTCCGCGAAGAGTCAGTAAAAGCATCGCTGCGGTCCGGGCCTGATCTTCTCCATAGCGAGTGATGATCCGCTGATCGTCGTGGTTGCCCAGGACATAATTAGGCCAGGCGCCATCAGGAAGATTTTTTTCCAGGCTTTCAACCTGATCCCGAATTTTATCAGCCTCCCAATCGACGCCCAGAAGAGAAAAGTTGATCGGCAAGTTGATTTCGTCCAAGTCTTTTCCATAGTAGGAGGTCCATTCCGGCAAATCAAAGATGTGGATTTCTCCCATGCTCATGCGGGGCTGGTCCGTGCTGTACTCATCCAGGATAAGCCGAAAATCCCTGTAAACCTGGTGATTATCAGGATGGCCTTTGTCGTATAGGTGTTTCTGAGTGTCGTATTCCCCCAGGGATTTATGAATGAACTTCCCTCCATCCGGATTGAGGGGATTATCCCGCAGCTCTGGATCTTTCATTAAATAGTGAGCTACATCAATTCGGAATCCATCTACACCTCGTTCCAGCCAGAAACGGACAACATCAAACATTATTTCCTGGACTTTGGGATTCCGCCAGTTCAGGTCTGGTTGCTCCTTCAGAAAAGAATGCAAATAGTATTGACCTGTAGGCTCATCCCATTCCCAGGCAAGTCCCCCAAAGACGCTTAACCAGTTATTGGGTGGTGAACCATCAGGTTTGGGATCAGACCAGATGTACCAGTCCCGTTTGGGATTCTCACGGGAGGAACGGGATTCAAGAAACCATTTATGTTGATCAGAAGAATGATTGGGAACAAGATCAACAATGATTTTGATTCCTGCCTGATGGGCGGCTATTATTATTTGATCAAATTCCTCCAAGCTGCCGAAGAGGGGATCGATATCTGTATAGTCAGATATGTCGTATCCAAAATCCTTCATGGGAGAAGAATAGAAAGGTGATATCCAGATTGCGTCAATCCCTAAAATTTGTTCCAGATAGGTTATTTTCTTTCGGATACCCTCTAAATCGCCTATACCGTTTCCAGTCGTATCCAGGAAGCTTCTGGGATATATTTGATAAAAGACAGCGGTTTTCCACCAGGACAATTCATTCGTCATTAAGGATGTATCCTTTAATTACTAAGGCTGGACAGCATGGTTTTTAATAACATCCCTGTACCAGTATGCGCTTTGTTTTGGGATCCGTTCCAGGGTTTGGAAATCTACCCTGATCAGCCCGAACTTCTTTGAATAACCCCTTTCCCATTCGAAATTATCCAGAACACTCCAGACATAATATCCGCGAACGTTGGCTCCTTCTTCTATCGCTTCCTGAAGGGTGATCAGGTGGGCTCGAAGAAAACGTATTCTGTCCAGATCGTTCACAAAACCATTTTCATCGGGGATATCAACCGCTGCACAGCCATTTTCGGTCACCATCATTTTAGGATGAGAGTAATTTTCAACAATATTCATCACTTCAGCTTTTAATCCGGCAGGATTAATTCCCCATCCCATTTGCGTGAAACCCCAACCTGGGGCAGCATATGGCTCAAGGCGGGCTTTTAGCCAACCGCCAAAATGATCATAATAAACTTTGTCTGAATTGTAGTGATTTATACCGAGATAATCTGCAGTCCCGGTCAATTTTTCCAGGTCTCCAGCTTCGATTTGGGGTTGATTGGGACCTAACCACTTAAAAAACTCCTCCGGGTATTTCCCGAGGAAAATCGGATCGAGAAATAAGCTGTGAGTTTCATCATAAACTCGCTGAGTTGCTTCCAGATCTTCATCACTGTCTGATCCGGGAATCAGGTGATTGAGGTTAAGAATTAATCCGATTTCACCCCCATAGTTACCTGACCGGTAAATCTCAACAGCTTTGGCATGTGATAACAGTAAATGATGTGCTGCCTGGTATGCCTGCGTGGCATCGTTGATACCAGGGGCGTGAATGCCAGCTCCATAACCGAGAAAAGCAGCCACCCAGGGTTCATTGTGAGTAGCCCAGAGGTTCACCCGATCAGCTAATTTATTAAACACAGCTGAAGCGTATTCTCCAAACCAGTCGATGCTGTCCCTGTTCGGCCAACCGCCTTTTTCCTGGAGAGGCAAAGGGAAATCCCAATGGTATAAAGTAGCTTTTGGCAGAATCCCGGCTTCCAGCAATCTGTCCACAAGCCGGTCATAAAAATCAAGTCCTTTCTGATTAATTTCACCAATTCCTTCTGGCAAAATCCGGGGCCAGGACAGGGTAAAACTATAACTTTTCAGGCCAATCTCTTTCATCAACTTCACATCATCCGGCATTTGATGGTAATGGTCGCAGGCAGTATTTCCGGTATCTCCATTCAGAATTCGATCTGGCAGCCGCACATAATGATCCCAGATACTTTCACCTTTCCCGTCTTCATTCCAGGCTCCCTCAATTTGATAGGCAGAGGCAATGCCCCCCCAAATGAAATTATCTGGAAATGTATATAGTTTTTTCTCCATGATCATCCTTTCTAAACCAATTTTTGTCGTAAATAAAGCCTGGGGATGAATAACCTCCCAGGCTTTATTTTACAATACACAACCAGATTACGAAAGTAAAATATTATCCTTTCACAGATCCTGCCAGCATACCCCGGACGAAGAACCTCTGCAGGCTGAAGAATACTACTAATGGCAGAAGCATGGATATAAAAGCTCCTGCAGTGAGTAGATGCCAATCAGCGCCCCGGGAACCAACCATTTCGGCAATCCGCATGGTCAGCACCTGGACATCTGGTTTTGCGCCGATAAAGACCAGCGCAACCAGGTAGTCATTCCAGACCCAAAGGAACTGGAAAATCGCAAAGGAAGCCAGGGCAGGTAAGGATAAGGGGATTATCAACCGGACAAAGATTGTAAAGTGGGAAGCGCCATCTATAAATGCTGATTCTAAAATATCCCTGGGCAGACCTTTGATGTAATTGAAAAGCAGGTAGGTCGCCAAAGGAAGGCCAAATCCTGTATGAGCCAGCCAGATTGAAAGGAAAGTTCCATTCAGATTTAATCTCACATAGTCTTTGAGGATCGGAACCAGTGCTATTTGAAGGGGGATAACCAGAAGCGCTACAACCAGGACAAAGAGCAGCCTCCTTCCTGGAAATTTCATCCAGGCAAAACCGTAAGCAGCAAAAGCGGCAATCAGAATCGGGATGATTGTGGCAGGTATAGCTACAGTGACACTATTAAGAAAAGCGCCAACGAAGTTATCTCCTTCAACTGTCATCACATCCCCTGATGCCGTCTGGATCTCATAGGTTTTTCCCGCCAACACCTGACCATAGTTTTCAAATGTTAAATCCGGGAATATAACCCATCTTTCTTCATTAATCCTAATTGTACCCAAGCGCTTATTGCCGGACCAGGTTATCTGACGACCATCTTCACCTGTAATTCCTTCCCGTAACTCATCGAATGTGCCGGTGACTCCCTCAATTGTCATGATCCCATTAGGATCAACACCTTCGGGTATATCTAATTCTTCCACGAGCACCCACTCTCGGTGGGGTAACACTTTCCACCATCCCGAGGTTTGGATATCAAACCTGGTTCTGAAAGAGGAGACTAACAACCCAAGTGTCGGGATAGTCCAGATGAAAACCAGGAGGAGCAGGGCACCATTGACTACAAAGTCGCGTAAGCGTTCTTGACCTTTTGCAGATTTCATTTAGAATGCCTCCTCATCAGATAATTGCCGCAGGTTGTAGATCATGACGGGGATAACACAGATTACCAGGACGATTGCGATCGCAGATGCGTAGCCCTTATTCTGGTTGGTGAATGCTTGCCGGTAGAATTGGGTCGCAATAACATGAGTCCCGAATTGTCCTCCCGTCATTACCATGACGACATCGAATATCTTCAAGGTAAATATGACCACGGTAGTTGAGACCGTGATGATAGTGCCCATGATGTAGGGGATCATGATTCTAAAAAATACTTGAACCTCAGTAGCTCCATCCACCCGGGCTGCTTCCAGTAATTCGCCAGGGATCCCTTTGATTGCGGCAGAAAATATCACCATTGCATAGCCGGTTTGGAGCCAAATGACGATGATAATCAGGAACAGGTTATTCCAGGGCTGGAGCATGGCAGTCCAGGCTTGGGGTTGTCCTCCCAGTCCTGTCCAGATGGCATTCAGCAGACCTATTTGAGCAGAGCCTGCTTCCTTAACCTCGTAAATGAAGTTCCAGATCACACCCGCTCCGACAAAGGAAATGGCCATAGGTAAAAAGATCAGTGATTTGGCGAATTTTTCGAATCGGCTTCTATCAGCCAGAACGGCAACCAGCAATCCGAATGCAATCGAGAGAGTCGCTCCGAATATAATCCAGAGCAGGTTATTTCTGAAGGCAATAGTCATTATTCTCTGGGAGAATACTGCTACATAGTTTTCAAATCCCACAAAATTCGCTCCTGTCCGGTCTTTTAAGCTGAGAATGAAAGTTCGGACAGTGGGGATTGCCATATACCAGGAGAGTATTACCACGGCCGGTCCTACAAAAAGGAACGGCTGCAATTTGGATATCCATTTTGGTGGCAGCTTTTCGATCAACCAGTTAGTGATGAAATAGATCAGTGCAACGCCACCTACACCCCAGATAATTGCTACCAGGGCGATAATGTATTTCGGGGCAGCACCATCACGGAGGAAGATGAAACCTTTGATCATAATAAAAACAGTGATACTTGGGACCAAAAGAGCCACTACGATCTGACCAATTGTGGTTGTAAACCATTCCAGAAGTGATTTAAGGGTGAATTTTGATTGGGTAGCTTCAGCCATACGGGTCTCCTTTTTTCGAGAGAGTTTAGGGAGAAGGAAGGGATAATGAAGTGAATTAGAAATAATTATAAACGAAAAAAATTTTCGTGACACAGAACCTTTAACTATTTGATATGGATTGAATTCCTCAGCGGTTGATGATATTAGGCATTGGATGATGATAGACTTTGATGAAGAGATATTTTCTAAACGATAAGAGATAGGAGTTTACTGATGACATTGACCTCAAAGGATCGTGTTTTAGCGGTGTTGAATCATGAAGTCCCCGATCGAGTACCAATTGTGATTGGTGTTAGCAATGCTACCGGGATTAAAATGAAAACGTACCGGGAGATAAAGGTGATTGCTGGGATAGTTGCACCTGATGAGTACATTTATGATTGGCCAGAATTAGGTACAGCAAAAATTGATGAGGTTACGATGATGCGCCTGCACAGTGATGTGAGGGGAGTGCGGGATTCTCACCCGGCGAAAACATTGAAACGTAATCAAACCAGGGAACCGCATAGCCCTTTTGTTGACAGCTGGGGAAGTGGGCAAAAGGAGATTGGGCCAGGGGAGTGGTTTCCCGGTATACACCCGCTTGCTAAAGCTGAAACGATTGAAGAGATTGATGAATATGCTGATTGGCCCGATATGAGTGATCCAACCCGCATTGCCCATGTCAAGGCGGCTGCAAGAGAATTGGCAGATCAGAATGAGTACGCAATTCTTGCTACTCCCTGGTTGTTGTTCCCTCTCGAGCGGGCATTTGCCATGCAAAGTATGGATAGCTTTTTATTAAATTTGGCCATCAACCCTGATTTTGCCAGGGCTATGCTCCAAAAAACTGCAGAAATGTGTAAAGAATTAATGGGACCATTTTTGGCTGAGCTCGGCGATAATGTGGATATGATTAAAATCGGTGATGACCTCGGGACACAGGAAAGTTTGTTAATGTCTCCAGATATGTACAGGGAAATCCTGAAACCAATTCATGCGGATTACATTCAATTTATTAAGGAACGCACAAATGCCAAGATTTTCTTCCACACCGATGGTGATGTTGTCCCGTTGATTGAAGATTTCATTGAGATGGGAATTGACATATTAAATCCGATCCAGACCTCGGCTGGAAAGATGGCTGACCTGGTCAATTTGAAAAAACGTTTTGGAAAGAACATAATCTTTTGCGGTGGAATAGATACTCACCGGATCCTGCCTTCTGGCACCAAAGATGAGGTCCGGGATGAAGTCAGGAGAGTTATGAAATTGTTAGGTGAGGGCGGAGGTTACATGGTTTCTTCCGTTCACACGATCATGAATGATGTGTCTGCTGAGAATGTGCTGGCGATGGTGGATGCTGTGGAAGAATTCGGCAGCTATCCACTCAGTTATTAAATCCCCTATTTAATTAGAATAAATAATTATTGTTTGGTGGTTTCAGAATTATTTTACAGAGAGTAGTATTGAAGATTTTATTTACTGACTAGCATGGAAAAGCTTATTTTTTTTGCTTGTTTTTTGAAATCCTTAAGGGGTAAAAATTCCTTTACTGGTCCGATGGTTCCAATTTTATATTCTGCAACCGCCTGTCCTAATTGGGCAGCTTCAATGGCTGGCATTCCCTGCAGCAACCCGGTTAATAGCCCAGACCAGAATGCATCTCCAGCACCAGTGACGTCCTTTGCTGGAATAGAACTGGCATGAATTTGTACTCGATCACCCGCTGAAGTTCCCAATAGTACGCCTTGACTGCCCATTGTGAGCACAACAACAGCTGGTCCGAGATTTAAAAACAACTCCAGATATTCCACTGGCTTCAAATCGGGACCAAAGATGCGAATGCAGTCATCCAGGGAGGGTTTGGTGACGGTGATCAGCTGGAAGATTTCCTTCAGGAAAGGCAGATAATCTGGCAGATCCGGCCAGATTCCAGGATGGTAATTGGGATCCAAGGAGATCAATAAACCGGCTTTGTGGGCAGCCTTTAGCAAGTGATAAATTGTAGATCTGCATGGATCCTGTGATAAAGCAAAAGCAGAAGTGTGAACAGCGCTAGAATCGGCAACTGCTGAGATCAGTGAGTCAGTTAGTGATAAGCATCTATCAGCACCGCGATAAACAGCAAAGTCTGGCGTTTCTGTTTGACGGGTGACTGGAATGATGGTTGTGGGCGCTTTCGATGTGGATTGGAGATAGGCGAGATTCACTCCAGCTTCGGAGAGTTCTTTTCGCAGGAAAATCCCAAAACTATCTTCCCCCACACAAGCTCCCAGCGCAGCAGGAAAACCCAAACGTGACAGGTTCATAGCGAGATTTGATACTTCCCCGCCGGCAAATTTCTGGAAGCCGCTGGCATCTTCCAGCGTAGTCACAATCCCGGTGGATATTAAATCCACGACGGCTTCTCCAAGTAAAAAAAATTTAAAGTCCGAATTTTCTTTCATATGTCTTAAGAGATATTATGCAAGATTTTTGGTGGGATTTTGTTTGCCAACATTCGCCCTCTTGTCCAGGCTGCTTCCCCTGGGGGATAATCGTTTCATGAAACTGGAGTGCTCCAAGTTTATCCGGTTGGAGAATTTTTGTCAAACTAATACTGAAATGATTACATCTTTTTGTTATCTATAATTAATTCGGAATTATCAACAAGGTAGACCTGTTTGCTGTCGGGTGTGTTTCTGATTAAGAAGTTTATTTTTGACCTATAATATAATGGACAGACAAATAAACAGGCAGGTATTCTGAGTGATTAAAATATTATCTATCAGTGATCAGGTTGACCCCCTGGTATACAGCGATAACCTTAAAGAACGTTATGGGGATGTTGATTTTGTTTTATCCTGTGGTGATTTGTCGTACATGTATCTGGAATACATCATCACAATCCTGAATTGTCCGCTATATTTTGTGCATGGCAATCACGATCCTGTGAAGGAGTTAAATATGGGGGAACCCCGATCTTATCCATTCGGCGCCCAGAATTTGCACAGGAAGATAATTCGCAAACATGGGTTGCTGATGGCCGGTGTAGAAGGAAGTATTCGCTATAATTGGAAAACTCCCTACCAATATACCCAGGGTATGATGTGGAGCCATGTCTTACGGCTGGTTCCGGGATTAATCTATAACAAACTTATCCATGGAAGGTATTTAGATATATTTATTACTCACGCGCCTTCAGTGGGCGTGCATGAAGGATCCGATTGGACTCACCAGGGTATCAAAGCTTTTCGGTGGTTAGTCAATACTTTTCAGCCAGAATACCATTTCCATGGTCATATCCATTATTATCATCCAGATGAAGTTAAGGAATCGCAGGTTGGAAAAACAAAGGTGATCAATACTTACAGATCCTGGGTAACAGAATTTATTCCAGAAGATTGATCCCCTGGACCAGATTAATTAGTTATATTTCAGTTCAGCGGCAGATTAAGATTGGCAGCTGAATCTCTCGTAGAATTTGATCAACGACACTCCCCAGTACTACTTCAAATAAGGATCCGCCTCCGTAACCACCGATGAGAATAAGGTCAATCTCGTTATTCCTGGCGAGCCGACTGACTTCATCTGGAATGGGGGATTGTGTTATCAGGTATTCCGATTTAATTGGGAAGCGGGATAGGTATGCTTTTGCTTCTTTCTGTACACTGGCTGGATCGTCCAATCCGGCCCCGCTGGTAATTATTTTCAGTGAGGATTGTCTTTGACTGCCGAGGTAAGCCGCGATAAACAGGGCTTCTTTTGCCTTGATGCTGCCGTCATATGCCAAGAGGATATTTTTCAGGTGGGTAATTTGCCCCGGTACGGTTAATATCGGCACCGGGCAGCTGCGAATAAGGGCGCTCAAACCAGATTCCAGCCGATTGATTGGCTTATCTCCTGGCGGGTGATTTAGGGGAAGGATTACCAGGTCAGCAAATTGGGCGTGTTCGATTAAACTTTTACCTACATCACCCTCTGAGACGAGAAAGTCAAATCGATTAATGCCAGCATTACGGCAGCGAGTTTCAAATTCTTCCCTGAGGTCGTGGTGATCTTTCTGGCTGTTTTCCGTTACCTCAGGATGAATATGGATCCCATGAATCCGGCTGTTTTCCAGCCTGGCGATGAGGATTGCCTGGTCGAGGGCATTCCAGGTATTCTGGGTATCATCGAGAGCAAGGAGTAGATCAGTAAATAGGTACTCTAAAATGGTAAAATCGATGAGTTTTTTTCGCCAGGTGCCGGGAGGAGGACCGCCTTCCAGCACATCCGGGATAAATTTTGCAAGCAACCTGGAAAGGAATTCCCGGATGGGTTTTCTTTTTAGGGAGCTGTGCTTTTCGGTTAGGTCAGATAATGCTGCTTCAGAACCGATATCCCAGCCTAGTTCCTGTTCCAAAGCGCCTCGATGGTTTGCTGCCCATAAGTACAGGTCAGTTTCTGTTCGTTCTGGAAAATCACGCAGCATTCCTCTGCGCCGGATGATATTAACCACGGGTGAAAAAATTTTCTCATACCAGTGCAAAACAGATTCGGAATAAGAAATTTCGCGCTTCTGTTCAATCCCCATGTAATGGCGGTGGACTTCAATGTGTTCTAGCAAGGTAGGATAGGCGCCCGGTTTGGTTGCGTTCAAATCTACTCCGGGTTTTAGTTTATCCAGTTTGGTTTTTTCTAGAAATTTTACATACTCGGCTTTAATAATCAGGTCGTCCATTTTTAGATCTTGGGGAAGGTTAACCCTGGATTCAACTTCAGTAATATAAGCTTGAATGGATGTATTTCCCATCTGTTTGGCTACAGAAACACGGTGATTGCCGTCTTTCACAAAGTAAACCTCACCGATTTTATACACATCAATAGGCGGTAGGCCAGATAACCCTTTTGTTATCGCCATGACCCGGGCCCATCGATTTTGACTGATTGACGCTTTTGGCAGAAATTTCCTCGTAAAATCGTGGTACCGACCAACGCTTCCGACAATAGCATCCAATGGGATTTCAGCCAATCGCTCAGTGCTCTTTTCAATCGCTTGCAACTGCTGCCGAACCTCTTCATAAGAGAACAGTTTTGCATCTTCAGGATTACCAGTCAACCGGGCAAGCAGCTCCTGAAAAGCCGCGCTTCGGCGGGCTTTTCTGTAATTGTCTAACGCCTGTACAAAGTCGTTTTTAAGCATTTAATTACTCCTGCTTTATTCCTTACCAAGTATATCCGATAAATCAAAACAATATAACTGGATGGATTAGCAGATATAACACCCTGGGGCCAAAAAGGGTTTGAAATGGGACGATTCCTGGCCGGGAATGAAAACAGCCAATAGATTTGTCTGGTAAACTAAAATCAATAGAGAAATACTTAGCCCATCGAGGATTTCCGATGAAATATGTTAGCGTTGAAGAAATGATCTCAATTGAAAAAGCTGCAAACGGCGCTGGCCATTCGTACGAGGCGATGATGGAGGCAGCAGGAAAGGGGCTGGCAGATGTGATCCAGAAAGAATTCGGTCATTTGTCACCGAAAATGATCACGGCCCTGGTGGGTTCCGGGAATAACGGGGGTGATGCCTTAGTTGCCCTTGATTATCTGCTTTCCCGGGGTTGGCAGGCTTCAGCTTTGCTGTTCCGGAAACGTTCTCCCCAGGACCCTTTGATGGAACGGGTTCGCAATAACGGAGGTACGATCCTGGATTGCAGTGAGTTTCCCCAGAGCCGTGAATCCGTTCAGCAAGAGCTTGTTAAAGCGAATTTCATCCTCGATGGTGTGCTGGGAACCGGTATAAGACTCCCGATTCGGGAGCCTTTAGATGATCTGCTGGGTTTCGTTAAGGAAGAGTTGGATGGGCTTAGAAAAAAACCACTAATTATTGCTGTAGATTGTCCATCCGGTATTGATTGTGATTCGGGGGAAGCTGCTCAAACATGCTTGAGAGCAGATCTCACTGTAACGATGGCGGCTGTAAAACAGGGTTTACTTCGTTTCCCGGCCTATGATTATGTAGGAAAGCTTCAATTTGTTGAGATAGGATTGCCTGATGGATTACCTGAAATGGGGAATATTAAACGCGAAGTTATTGAGGCTGAATGGGTAAAGCAGATCCTGCCGGAGAGGCCTCTAAACGCTCATAAAGGGGTATTTGGAACTGCTCTTGTCATCGCGGGATCTGTGAATTATCCCGGGGCTGCTATCCTGGCCGGAAAATCTGCCTACAGGATTGGGGCAGGATTGGTCACCATGGCTGTCCCGAAAACGATTTACTCCGGGGTAATTGGGAATATCCCGGAAGCTACCTGGATCCAACTGGATGATCTGGATGGGGCGATTTCTTCGTCAGCCATTGAACAAATCAAAGAAGCCCTTGAACGACCAACTGCCTGTCTTATTGGTCCTGGGTTGGGAACAAATTATTGTTCCAGAGATTTTCTGAAAAAAGTTCTCCGCTTGAAGAACCTACCGCCGCTGGTGCTGGATGCAGACGGGTTAAGATTAGCTGCAAGCACCAAGGATTGGCCCGGGACAATACCCGCCAAAAGTGTATTAACCCCTCATCCAGGAGAAATGTCTTATTTAACCGGTATACCAGTGAATGAAATTCAAGGAGACCGGGTTGGTGTTGCTGAAAAATATGCTCAGGATTGGGATCAAATTTTGGTGCTCAAAGGAGCAAACACTGTGATTGCAGATCCTGGAGGTCAAACAAAAATTCTTGAAGCTGCCAATCCCGCCCTGTCCACAGCTGGTAGTGGCGACGTATTGGCTGGAATTATTACCGGATTGATTGCCCAGGGAATTTCACCCTTTGAAGCTGCTGCCGGTGGTGCCTGGATCCATGCCAGGGCAGGGACTATTGCTGCAGAGCAAAAAGCTAATGCAGCCGCTGTATTGGCTGGTGAAATCTCAGATGCAATCGGGCAAGTGGTATCTGATTAATAATAAAATCACTGAAATGGACAAAAAAACCCCGGTTGATGACCGGGGTTTTTTTAGAGTAATTAATTTCACCTGGGTAAAGGGAAATTAGTCTTTACTTTCTTCAGCAGCTTTTTTACCGCCCTTAGTGACCTTATCAAGTTTTTGTTTCTGTTCTTCCAAAATTACCCGTCCCTGCTCCTGAAGTTTCTTTGCCTGTTCCTGGGCTTTTTGGGTGTATTCCTGGGCTGCAAGCCGGGCATCTTCTGCCGCTTTCTCAGCTTGCTGTCGGGCTTCTTCAACCGTTTCAACCGCCATGTCCTTTAACTCCAGGCTCTTGTCGATGATGACTTTTCGGGTCTCTTCTCCGGATTGAGGTGCTAATAATAAGGCAGTGACAGCTCCGGCAATTCCCCCGAGTAATAACCCGGACATAAAAGCGCCAAATTCATTGCTATTATCTGACATAGTTCACACTCCTATAGTGTTTAATTGCTCTGTTAATCTTTCTCAGGCTTGAAAAAACTGAGGATTTTATTTAATCCAGCCATGTACTGGTTTAATTTTAGTACCGGTTCAACCAGGTGTTCACTGAGGAAAGCAGTTGTGCCCCTCAACGTGTTGGCTGTTTCATTGGTTGAGTCGAGGATTGGTTTAATTTCGTTTTGAAGAAGCAGTGTCAAACGGGCAAGTTGAATGATGAGAATGACCATCACTCCGCCAATAAGAAGAAATTCTAAAGCCATGAAGATGATAAATATATCCCTCACGCGTCCTGTATCTGTTCCCGGCTGAAGTAAGAGTACCAACCCCACTACAACCAGGGCAAGTATTAGCAGGCCGCCGATGATAAAAGCAACTTTTTTCCCGGTTGATTGAGGTTTATTCTCTTGGATTTCTTCTTCTGCGGCAGATAATTCCAGAGGGATAGCTTCCCGCAAAGATTGTTGGGGTTCTGTCATAATAGTCAGATTATAACATATTCTCTAAACTCAATAATTTTACCCGCCGGAGTATCAAACAAACCATTATTTCTTACCCTGGTTGAAGAAAACAAGAGGTAAATTGGCCGTTGGGTAACCTCATAGAGGGATAGGTGGACAGGTCTTTTAAATAGTCGAGGCTTATCCCTGTTTGCAGATAAGCCCCGTACAGGTCAGGTGGAGATGGCGGGAATCGAACCCGCGTCCGAAAGATTCAACCACTCAGATATCTACGAGCGTAGGCAATTGTTCGGTTTTATCAGATGGACTACAACTGCCCAGAGTTTCATCTGATTAGCCGCTGGGACCCGAAAGCCCCACTTAAACCGGAGCAGCGGCGTCATCCGGATGCACTCCTGCTTTCTGACGTTCATTCTCTTCCAGCAGGAGATTGAAAGAGGTGAACGAGATTGCTTCTGAGGGCAATCGTCTGTCTTACCCTTGCTTATGCAGCGAGGGGAAGAGCAGCATATTCAGTGCGGTTGGCACTTAAAGTTTTGCGCTGATTTAACGAGAGCGGCGCCTCTCGGCTCGCAATCCGGGGCCAATCTCTTCCGTCGATACCTTTCATCCCCGCTGAAATCATTATATCATAGCGGGGTGGAGGATCTGGGGAGGCGTAATAGAAGGATATAAGAATCTTTAAGAGGGATTTCTTACTTTGATAATTCCAGTTGTTTATTATCTATTCCCACTCAATAGTGCCTGGTGGTTTGCTGGTAATATCATAAACCACTCGATTTACCCCTGGAACTTCATTTACAACCCGGTTTGAAATTCTTGCTAATAACTCTGCAGGCAGCCGTGACCAATCTGCTGTCATAAAGTCATCAGTGGTTACTGCCCTCAAGGCGATAACATCCTCGTAAGTACGCTGATCTCCCATGACACCAACCGTTTTTACTGGAAGAAGGACAGCAAAACACTGGGATGTTCCCTGGATTGATGAATTTTCTGATGTTCTTATCAGATCAGCTTTTTCCAGTTCAGTGATAAAGATATTGTCAGCAGCCCGTAATCGTTCAACCCTCTCCTGGGTGACCTCTCCTAGGCAGCGAATTGCTAAACCAGGACCTGGAAAAGGCTGGCGCCAAACCAGGGAATCAGGAAGTCCGAGAGCTTTACCAATTTTTCTTACTTCATCCTTAAAAAGGTACCTAAGCGGTTCTACCAGTTTGAAATCCATTTCTTCTGGCAGGCCACCGACATTGTGGTGTGTTTTGATGGTTTCAGTATGAACCCTGTCCGCTGAATAAGATTCAACCACGTCCGGGTAAATGGTACCTTGGACTAAAAAGTCTGGATGATCTAGAGCCCGGGCTTGCTCTTCAAAAATTCGGATGAAACGATTTCCAATTTTGGAGCGCTTTTGTTCCGGATCGGTAATACCTTTCAGGTCTTGAAAAAAGAGGTCTGCTGCCTGGATAGTATGCAGAGGCATTCCCAGCGATTCTTGAAATGACAAAATTACCTGTTCCTGCTCATCTTTCCTGAGCAGTCCGGTATCCACAAAAACAGACTCCAGCTGAGTGCCGATGGCTTTAAAAACAAGAGCTGTCGCGACGCTGGAATCTACGCCTCCACTTGCCGCTGAAAGGACTCGGGATGGCCCTACCTGATTCTTGATTTGGTCAATACTTTGATCGATTATTGATTCAGGGGTCCATCTGGGATTTACGCAGCATATATCAAACAGGAAATTCCGGACAATTTCTTCACCGATTGGAGTATGTTTTACCTCGGGATGAAACTGAACGCCATAAAATTGTCGGGTTGGGTCGCCCATAGCTGCCAGCGGGGAGTTTTCAGTTTTTGCCAGAGATACAAAACCGGGTGGAAGTGTTTTTATGCGATCTCCGTGCGACATCCATGCTACGTGAGTACCTTCGGGAATCAGTAAATTTTCCTTGCTGACTTCCAGGGCAGATTTACCATATTCCTTATCTGTGGAGGGAATCACTTCACCATTCAGGGCATGAGTAAGTGCCTGCATCCCGTAGCAGATTCCCAGAAGAGGAACTCCTAAATCCAGGAGGTAATGGGGCAGTGTTGGCGCATCATCCATATAAATAGAGGCTGGCCCTCCTGATAATATAATCCCCCTGGGATTGAGATCTACAACCGTACTCTGATTTGCATTCCAGGGAAGCTGTTGACAGAATACAGATTGATCTCGCACAAGCCGTGTGATCAGTTGTGTATATTGTGATCCAAAATCCAGAATAACCAGCGTGTCTTGAGTCATAGTTAATATAAAGTGATCGTATCGCCTTCCATGGATTTAATCCGGGCGAGTGAGTGAACAGGTATATTTAATTTTTCCAATCGTTCCCGGCCGGATTCGAAAGTCTTTTCGATTAATGCACCCACCCCGACAATGTTGGAGCCAGCCGTTTCTGCCAGGCGAATTAAGCCTAATATTGTCAATCCAGATGCTAAAAAGTCATCGATGATCAGTACCCGTTCCCCTTGTCCCAGGTATTCCGGGGATACGATCAGTTCCACAGTTCTGCCTTTGGTATGAGAGGGTGAGAGGGTGAGTAGAACTTGATCAGGCATGGTGATCGGTTTATGTTTACGCGCGAACACCACCGGGAGATTCATATGGAGGCCTGTTGATACGGCTGGTGCGATACCGGAAATTTCAGCGGTCAGAATTTTTGTTGGGGAGACATGATTAAAAAACCGGGCAAATTCCTTCCCGGCTTCATTCATTAATTCAGGATCGACTTGATGATTGATAAAACCGTCAACCTTTAGAATGCCATTGCCGATATTTTTGCCTTCTTTCAGAATGCGTTCTTTTAACTGATCCATTCACTCTCCTTTGGTAATCCATTTTGGTTCACATAGGTAAGATTATAATGTATGCTGATTTACTTGTTCAGGCGACTTTACCGGGATATTTAAAAAACCCTCCTCTGCTTAATTAAGCAGGGGAGGTTTTCTATAAGGGGCTCGAGGACTTGTCAATTCTTGGCTGGTAGATAACGAGCCAGCTTCTTTGCCAGATTGGATAGCGGGAGACTTTGAAGCCAGATATTTCCCGGTCCTGTAAGTGTAGCCAGAAATAATCCTTCGCCAGAGAAGAGAACATTCTTCAGCCCTTTAACCCCGGCGATGTCATACTCAACTGAAGGATCAAACATGGCAATGTGCCCTGGATCAACCATTATCCGTTCCCCGGCGCCTAATTTAATTTCCCGCACTTCACCCGGGATTTCTACAAAGGCAGTTCCGGGCCCTGTTATCTTCTGCAGGATAAAACCCTCTCCGCCAAACAGGCCTGCGCCGAGCTTTTTCCGGAAATGCATCTCCAGTTTAACTGTTTGTTCAGCACACATGAAAGCATCTTTTTGACAGATCAAACTTTGCCCTGCTTCTAGCTTAAGAGGGATGACTTTACCAGGCACTTCCGGGGTGAAGGTTATTAAACCATCTGCGGATTTACAGGTATAGCTTGTTAGGAAAAGGGATTCCCCTGCCATCATTCGACCAATGCCAGCTCCAAGCCCCCCCTTGGTGCTGGTGTCCATATCGAAAGAGCCTCTCATCCAGGCCATCCCCCCGGATTCTGTGTAAACAGATTCTCCCTGCTTAAGGTGGATATCCACTGATTCCATTAACGATCCAATGATTTTGTACTCCATGGTTCCCTTTCCTTTACGAATAGTGTGGCTTGAATTGAAGACTGTTGAGCCCCGATGATATTGTGGTATATCAGGTTCAATCAGTTTCCGGTACAATAGGAGTTTGCTCTTATCATACGGAAATGTGAGGAAAATGTTGTATTTGGGAGAATTTGCGGCAATTATCACCTCGACGACCTACGCACTAAACTCGGCGATTTTTACTTTGGCGGGAAGAGAAGTCGGTTCGGGAGTAGTAAATCGCCTGCGACTTATTGTAGCGAGTTTAATGCTGATGGCAGCCCAATGGATTTTCCTGGGAGCACCCTGGCCGGTAGGGGTGGAATTGGATCGATGGATCTGGTTAGGATTATCCGGTATTGTGGGTTTAGTAGTGGGTGATGCTTTCCTGTTTCAGGCTTTTGTGCTGGTCGGACCCCGGATATCCATGTTGATGATGAGCCTGGCTCCTATCCTGGCAGCTTTCACCGCTTGGGTTTTTCTAGGGGAAGCCTTAACGTTGTGGCAGATAATGGGAATTTTCTTAACACTTATTGGTGTGATGTGGGTGATTCTGGAAAAGAATCACATCCAAGGTCGACAAAAAGAAAATTACCTGCGAGGGGTTTTGTTTGGCCTGGGCGGCGCAACCGGGCAAGCGTTGGGCTTGGTTTTAGCCAAAAATGGTTTGAGCGGTTCTTTTTCCCCCATATCGGGAAATTTTATCCGAATGTTCACAGCCATGATCGTGATTTGGCTGATTACTATTATTCAGAAGAAGTCCCGCACAACCATCCAGGTAATCATAAATAATCCCCGTGCAAAGTGGAAGATAATTGGGGGTGCATTCTTAGGTCCGGTTCTGGGTGTGTCCTTGTCATTATTTGCTCTGCAGCATACCAGTGTAGGTGTTGCAAGCACCTTGATGGCTTTGGCACCCGTATTTATACTCCCGATCGATTATTTTTATTTCAAGGAAAGATTTGGATGGGGAGCGATTGCCGGGACAGCGATTGCCATGCTAGGGGTTGCGGTTCTTTTCCTGGTTTGATTCCAGTGTCCTTCTTGTGGATAGATGGCGTGCTATAATGCAGGACATAAAAAAAGCAAAAAATTTACGGCGGTAATTTCGTTGGAGGATTGATGTATAAAACGCATACTTGTGGTGAGTTGGGGGTAAAGGATATAGGGAAAGAAGTATCATTGGCCGGCTGGGTTGACCGGCTTCGGGACCTCGGAGGTGTAACTTTTCTGGATATGCGTGATCGTTTTGGAATTATCCAGCTGGTTTCCAATCCGGAAACTTCTCCTGAGGTGCACAAGGCACTGATTCCAGTCCGGATGGAATGGGTAATTCAAGCTGTTGGTGTTGTCAGAAAACGACCTGAGGGTATGGAAAATCGGGAACTGCCTACTGGTGAAATAGAAGTAGAACTTACCCGCGTAAAAATATTAAATCCTGCAAAAACACCCCCATTCATGATCAATCAGGATGAGGAAGTGGATGAGCAAACCCGTCTTAAGTATAGATATCTGGATCTGCGTCGTCCTCGGATGCGGGAAAATATGATCCTGCGTCACCGGGTGAACATGTTTATCCGCAATTACCTGAACGAGAAGTCATTCTTGGAAATAGAAACGCCGATATTGTTTAAAACCACACCTGAAGGCGCCCGGGATTATATTGTCCCCTCACGGGTTCACCCCGGGGAGTTTTACGCTCTCCCACAGTCCCCGCAGCAGCTGAAGCAGATGCTTATGGTTGCAGGTATTGAGCGTTACTTCCAGATAGCACGTTGTTTTCGGGATGAGGACCAACGTGGTGACCGGCAGCCGGAGTTTACACAATTGGATATTGAGATGTCCTTTGTTGACAGAGAAGATGTGATGGATTTAATCGAGGGATTATATACTGCCCTGGTGAAAGAAATTACTCCCCATAAGAAGCTATTGGAAACCCCTTGGCCCCGGTTTACCTGCAAAGAAGCCCTGGAAAGATTCGGTAAAGATAACCCGGATATCCGCTTTGGATTGGAGCTGAAAGATATTTCAGAGATTGCTCCTGAATCGGGCTTCCGAGTGTTTTCGGATACGGTTATAAATGGCGGAACAGTACGCGGCATTAATGCCAAAGGATTAGGCGACTACAGCAGAAAACAAATCGATGAGTTAACGGAATATGTCAAAGTGTATGGCGCAGGTGGATTGGCATATTTGGCTTTGACTCCGGAAGGGGAGGAAAGGTCCTCATTTGCTAAGTTCCTTACAGAAGAAGTAAAAAAGCAGATTATTACAATAATGGATGCTCAGCCCGGGGATTTGCTATTGTTTGTTGCTGATAGCCAGGAGGTTGTCTTTGAGAGCCTGGGCAGATTGCGGGAAAAGCTTCGCGACCGGTTAGAGTTGGTTGATAATGAAACCCTGGGTTTTTGCTGGGTAATAGATTTTCCTTTAGTAAATTATATTAAGGATGAAAAGCGTTGGGATCCCAGTCACCACTTATTTACTTCACCCATGATGGAGGATATTGAGGCGTTAGATGAGGACCCATCCCGGGTCCGGGGGCAACAGTATGATCTCGTCCTCAACGGACATGAAATTGCAGGAGGTTCCATCAGGATCCATAATGCAGATTTGCAGGAAAAGATATTTGCCTTGATTGGTTTAGATATGGAAGTTGCCCGCGAGAGGTTTGGGCATATGCTGCAGGCCTTCTCCTATGGAACGCCACCCCATGGTGGGATTGCATCAGGTATCGACAGATTATGCATGCTGCTGGCGGATGAACCCAATATCCGGGAGGTGATTGCCTTCCCCAAGAATCAATCTGCCAGGGACCTGATGGGGAATGCTCCGTCACCTGTAGAACCCGAACAAATGGAGGAATTGCACATTAAACTGGCATTAGATTAAGCCAAATCAATGAACCTACATTTCCCCTATTCACCCGGGGAGACGTATGGTAAAGTGTATTCCACCCTACTGTGTGCGTGATGTGACAGTTGTGTTTTGAGCCAACACTAACTTTTAGGGTTCCTATATTGCGGATGTAACGCGATAGGCTTAGGCCAAGGCGAAGCTTCCGATGCGGAAACCCAATCTGCGAAAGCAGGTTCAAGACTAAGTCACACACGGCATGGTGGGGTGTTTTATTTAATTCAAGGGGAAACACAACTTTAATGGTATTGGGCAGCTGAGATTCCGATTAGAAACTTCTGAGTCTCAGGAATTAACCTATAGATTCAATTTTTCTTTTGATATCTGAATGATCAATTTGTGATCAAAAGCCAGAACAGGGAGATCTGAGAGGTTAAACCAGCCTGCCTCAGCAGCATCACTGCCAGCCTTGGGGTGGACTTGATCATCTTCTTCGATCACCGCACTGTACGCGGTAGAGATAACCCGTCCTCTGGGGTCTCTGTCTGGCTCACTGAAAGTATGGATCTGGGTAAGGTGGATGTTTTGCACTCCGGTTTCTTCCCCTAATTCTCTTTCAGCTGCTTGTTCCTGGGATTCCTTCATTTCGACAAATCCCCCGGGTAGGGCATAACTGCCCCGGAAGGGATCCTGGGCTCGTTTAATAAGCAGCACCTGGTATTCCTCATTCATTTTTTGGAATAATACTATATCTACAGATACAGCTGGTCTGGGGTGTTTATAAGTATACAAAGCCGTTAGCTCCCTAAATAATCAATATTAATCATTAAAATTCGATTATAATTCTAATATTGATAATTAATTGGAAGGAATAACCTCAATTAGGAGGAAATTTATTATGGAAAAAATCAAATTTAGCCACTTTGTTGTGGTAATAATCATAATTTTCGGTTTGACAGCCTGCACTTTACCTGGATTTTCAACTCCTACCCCGTTCTCATTTCCTACTCCGGATAAAACAATGACCGCATTGTTTGAACCAACTCAGGTTGCGCCAGCGACATCAGCTGCAACACTGCCAGGAAATGAAGATCAGAAAACAGCAACTCAAGCGGTTCCTTCAGATACACCTGAAGCGGAAGAGACTGAGATTCCTCCGACTGAAACAGGGGAACCTATTGAAACAATTGAGCCAACGAATGAGTATGTAGGGCCAGCTGTCCGGAGTGGTCCTTCCATTGTGGCAGAGTATATGGAAAACAGTCCGGAAATCGATGGTGATTTGGCTGGGTGGGACCCACCTATCCAAAGGGTGATTAACCATGTCGTTTATGGGGCAGATAAACATTCAGGAGCTGCGGATTGTTCTGGAACGGTAGTTTCTGGCTGGAATGAAGATTATCTATTCTTGGGCATCAGGGTTAAGGATGAAAAATATGTTCAGGAAGCTTCCAAGGAAAAGATTTACTTAGGGGATAGTATTGAAATTTTATTCGACCGCTATGTGAGTTATGATTATTACCTTCAGGCGATGACATCAGATGATTACCAGCTTGGCATCTCACCGGGGATGGGTGGAATTGTTTGTTATATCAACCCTGGGAAAGTTGCTTCCATGGTTTCAACTATCTGTGAACCAAATCCCCCTGAAGCGTATAAATGGTTCCCAAAAACTGAAGTTGGGAAGATAACAGTAATGAAAATTGGCGCCCTGGAAGGTGGTGAAGGATATCAGGTTGAGATGAAGATCCCCTGGAGTTTATTGGGAGTAACAAATCCATCCGCGGGAGATCATTACGGGTTTGCTATCTCAATTAATGATAATGACAATGCGGGAACACTGAATCAACAAACCGTTGTTAGCAATGTTCCAGGACGGTATTTTGCAGATCCAACAACCTGGGGTGACCTGTATCTAAAGTAGGAATTCCTGTAAAAATTAAAAAAAAGCGGAACAGAATTCTGTTCCGCTTTTTGTATTCCATCTGTTGAATTTAATCCAGGTATGCCTGTAATTTTTCCTGGGTACGGGGGTTCCTTAGCCTGCGCAAGGCCTGGGCTTCGATCTGGCGGATTCTTTCCCTGGTTACTCCCATCTTTTTCCCAACTTCGTTTAATGTCAGAGTTCTGCCGTCAACGAGGCCGTACCTCATTTCCAGGATTCTCGTTTCCCGGGGAGGAAGTTCAGCTAAAGCTTCCTGGAGATGTTCCCGTAAAAGGATTCCAGTGGCTTCTTCATCCGGGGGTATCACATCTGCGTCGGCGATGAAATCGCCCAGCTGTGCGTCATCCTCTTTTCCGGTAGGCATTTCCAGTGAGAGGGGACGGCGGGCATGTTTCATCATATCCTGGACATCATCAGGTGTGACATTAAGAGCTTCTGCTAATTCTTCTTGATTGGGATCCCTGTTTAAATCCTGTTTAAGCTGATGCTGCATTCGGATCATCTTGTTGATCTTGTCGCCCATGTGTACCGGAACCCGGATTGTCCGTCCCTGGTCAGCGATAGCTCTGGTGATTGCCTGTCGAATCCACCAGGTTGCATAAGTGCTGAACTTGTAGCCCCGGTCGCGCTCAAATTTTAGGGCAGCCCGCATCATTCCGATATTGCCTTCCTGAATTAGATCCAAAAATGATACACCCCGGCCCACATATTTTTTTGCGATGCTGATGACCAGTCGAGAGTTGGCCTGGATGAGATGTTCAAATGATTCCCACCCCTCATCAACAGTCTCGCTTAATGCTTCCCGCATTTCTAGAGTTAATTCTTCTTCAGCCAGTCTCTTTTGAGCTTTTCTTCCCTCGTCAATTACCTCGGTAAGATTTTGCTCTTCTTCCCGGGTTAAGAGTGGAACTTTTCCGGCTTGCTTGATGTATAAGCCAACAGTATCGCTTGTGCTTATATTTTCCAATGGATCATCTTCGTCAAAGAGGCTAGCTACACCACAGTCTAGATCATCCTCATCTTCTTCTTCAAATAGTTCTTCTGCTTCATCTTCACTTTCTACATAGGGAATATCAGCGGTAAGAAGGGCAGAAAAGGCTTCTTCCAGTTGATCCACGTTGTTTTCGGCTTTTGGATAAATCTCCGAAATATCATCTAGAGTTACATAACCCTTATCGCTACCGATCTGGAGCAGGTGGGCAAGTGGATTTTCGTATTCGATAATTGTTTCTTTTATATTCTCGTTGCTCATGCTATCTACTACAGTACCTATTCGTTAAAACAGACTATTAAAACCCATCCACAATTTTCAATGGATGGGTTTTGTTTTTACTTGGAATTTGATTATAGCATAGTGTTCAGTCTTGCAAGGGCTTTTTTACCTTTCAAATAACTTATTAATAATTCCCTGATAGAAAGAGATTTTCCTCGAGAAACAGCTTTACCTGACTCTTGCCTGTTATTGGAAGGAATCTATCTTTCCAGGAACCCAGTAAACCAATGCTGAATGACCTCTTCAGCTGGTTTTCCATGGATAGAAATAGATTTGTCATGCAGAATTACCGGAGCATAATATCCCCAAGAGATAACCCCGGAAATCCAGCTTTTTTTGTTTATAGCAGACAAGAAAGCTGTATATGCTTTTGCTTGTTCATCCAGGTCGATTTTCAGGTTTGGCAAATCGGGCGCCGGCTTGGTGAATTCTTCGAAATTATAGCAAGTTTCATCCTCATCGGAGATGCAGTCGGAATTCCAGTCAGAGACGGATGGATATGCAATCCGCAGGACTAACAATTTGTCTTCTGGTTTTAACCAGGCGGTCCAGAATTCATTGACCTCGCCTTCAAGGGATTGTTCGGCTTGGCTTGTAAGTTCATCTAGAGTTGAAGATTGATCTGCCTGCAGTGAGGGAGTCCAGTCAAGATGGATTTGATCTATGTGTTGGAAATAAACTGGCATTTCTCCACTTGGGGGAAGAGCCATTGCCCAGGCTATTGTGCCGGAAAAACGGGAGTCAACCTCTGTCAGGATTTCTTCCCAACGGAGTTCAGAATCTGCGGGAACACCAGAGGGATTTCCATTAGCGAGCTTTCCTCCTGGAAGGGCAGGGGAAAGCCATTCTCCTCCTAGAACAAGCATATCGATTCCCTGTATTTCAGCCAGATCAGCAAAATGAACTGCGAATTTTTGATATTGATCAAACCAGCTGTTCCACCAGCCGAAATCAAGGGGCGCAGAATCCCACCAAATTTCAGGGCTTACTGGAAAATGAGGTTGGGGATGCAGCCCAACTTGAAGGTCTTGCTGGAAAGCAAGCTCAGACATTTTGGAGAGATCCAACCAGAGTAAGTCCTGGCTGGGATTAGGTTCGATCACTGGTGGAATCTGATGAGTAAAAGACCAGGTAGGTGTCAACAAAATCCACTTGGCGTTCATGCTGGAGATAGCAGGTAGAGCTGAAGAGAAATGAACAGAACTTGCTGCTTTAGTACCTGGCATAAATTCAATCCCGGTGATGAAACCCTCTCCCCTGGGTTGAATTATCGGTTGAGGAGTGTTTAGAGTTGGGGCCTCTGCTTCCAGCCATACCCAGGTTTCCACTGTATCCGCTATGTATTGTGATTCAGAGCTGGGGCTAATCGAACGTCCTTCTTCCGATCCTCCACTGGTAGCCCTGTCATCCGCAATGCCGCATTCTCCCTCTCTGCAGTATCGGTAAGTCAGGTTAGAGATGATATCAAAAGGTGAGAACAGGATAAAAACCCAGTGGTTCGGGGCGAGTTCAATCATGGGCAGCGGTGTAGTCCATCCATAAGGGTTAAACTGTATGTAGATCTCTTCTCCGGGAGGAGTATTGTCCGGTGTCCACAGATCAAAAGTGATTGAATCCTTGCTGCCAGTCTTCCAGGTGGTTACCTCATCCGTAAATTGTACCGGGTGATCTGGAACAATAAACCTCCGCAGAGAAAATCGTCCATCTTCGGAATGTTCAGCGTTCCAGAATCCATCCCCGAGTGTGTATTTATAACGAATTTCTGCGCCCACGGGGAGGGATAGAATGATGCCGTATTGGTTCCCTCCTGCAAAAATGAGTTTTGGCATTCTAGAGGGAGTCGTGTTCATTCCACCCGGCAGGTTTCCAAAAGTATTCCCAAGTTGATATAAATTGCCAGCCAGGTGAACGCTGTTTTCTGGTGTTCCAATAGGTACCGATACCAGAAAAGTCACATCAACAAAATCCCGAGGAGTGATCGAAAGATTCGCTTCCGTATTTGCCTGGGAAGCAACTTCTGCTCCCTGCTGGATAACCTGGTAACTTCCGTCTGGGGCATATACTACGAGATTGTGTACTCCGGGAGGTAAGCCTTGAAGCATAAACGCCCCGGATGCTGTTGTGAAGGTTTGGACTCCGCCACCTGTCACAAGCATGCCCGGTACAGGTGCTTTGCTGTTTTCATCAAGAATTATTCCGGTAATTCTTCCTGGTTCAGGCCAGTAATAGGTAGTATCAGACCATTTGCTCACTACGTCTCGAATTTCCAGGGGATTGTCTGCCTGTGCAATCCGGTACCGGACCTGTTCATCTGATTGGGTATGTTCAATTACTGCGTATTGGTTCTGCCGGGTAAAACGATATTTAATAACTGAATGCTGCGGCACAGTCAGGGTAGCTTTATATATTAAACCCTGGTCAAGATTAGCTTCTCCAACTGCGGGCTCCATCGGGTGAGCATCAGCGTTTACCCCTAATCCAGTTACTTCATCCAGCGTACTTAGATAAATCACTTCTCCTTCAGGAGTGTTCAGCGGGATCTGGACATAAAAAGTGACTTCAACCATTAAGATGGATGTTTCACTGGAATCGGAATTTGGCAGGAAACTATCCAATGATATACCACTGCAGCTGTTGAGGACTACAGATATTAACAATATCAGAATGGGAACAACCCGTTTTTTTGGATGAACGGACATATCAGATCTCCGTTTTAATGATGTGAATGAGGATTTCAATATTCTGAATTTTTCGAATGGGGATCTCAATTCTCTTTTCGGCGGATAGCTTGACTATAAATATTCCCTTTTGAACCGTAATGCCATCAATGTATTCCCAGGGGATTTCCTGTTTTGGGAGCATAAATTTATGTTTTGAGATAGCAACTTCTCCAAAGGGTATGATTTCACCGCCTTGAAAAGCCTGGAGGAGTCGGGGTCTCAACCGGGTATATACTTGTTTCTTGATGGTCTTTTTTAGACCTTCGCGGCCATGGAGACCAGGATGACTATGAAGGGGGGGATACCTGCGAGAGTGAATTATCAGGTAGTGTCGAGTTTTGTTGATAAACCGCAGAAAAGATTTATTAACTGAATAGCTGGTAATACCTTGAATATCTTCCCAGTTGAGCAATCTTTTCCGGCCGGGTGGGAAATGAAAGAAGAGACCCCACGAGTAAACTTCAATCCAGGTGTGGGCTTTTTTAAGCCTGCTTAGAGTGTAGAACAGCAGCGGGATAACCAGGAAAGCGCCAATCAGAAACCAGGTTCTGCCCCAGGTGGAGGCAGCTGCTGGCCCAAAACTTGAATAACCATACAGCGTGCGCCATAGTCCATAGCCTACAGGAGCCAATACCACCAAAATCAGGGGGAAAAAAACAGTAAGTAGATCCCGCCAGCGGATTTCCTTAAGGTGATATCTTGCAATTGGAGTTCCTAAATCAGAACGTTTCGACTTGGCCACAAACTAACCCCTTAATATGTTGATTGGGAATTGATTGCCTAGATTATAGACTAGATTGGGTTAGTATGCACATGAAAAAGAAACCGTAATCCTGGAAAGATTACGGTTTCTTTTTCTTCTTCTTTCAGGCAGGTATAAAATACACGTCAGTTGGTTTTAGTTTGCTGTTTCTGAGGAACTGTGGTTTTAACTCCATCCCGATCCAGTCCAGATTTGCCTGTTCTGGGTCAATTCCAGTCAACCTGCTGAGCAGTAAAGTATCTACCCCTTCAAATTCAACCAGAACTAAAACATACGGAGTCTCTTCCAAAAAAGATTCTGATCCGAAGTGGCAGACTGTAAAAGCGTGCACAGCGGCTTTTCTTTCGGTGATATCGATCCAATCTGTTTCATCACCGGTATACATATCGTGTCCCCGGGGGGTCGCGTAGGTGTAACCGGTTTCAGGGTCCCTGTTGGCAAGGATTTTTTTATTTGTTAATCCTGCAAACCAGGGACTATCCTGGGCATACGAATGCAGGTACACGATACTGTAAGGTTGTTCAATCTGGATTGGAGCCATTTTTTTCAGCCAGGCTAAAGCTTCTGGAGAAGTATCCAGGGGAAATGGCAGATTGTGAACAATGGTTCCACCCAGTGATTCAAGCTGTTTTTTCGGTATTTTCGCCATGGTTTCTACCTATTCCTTTTCCAGAACGCTAACTGTTACATAGGTTCCCGTACCAGCATGGGAATGAATAGCACCTTTCCGGGCATCTTTTATTTGCAGAGTTTTGTCTTCAAAATGTTTGTCAATGGAGCCCTGCAGCTGCCAGATTGCAAATACTGCTTGCATTAAGCCTGTTGCGCCGACGGGATGTCCGCAGGCGATCAAACCACCGGAAGGATTTACCGGACAAATAGGTTCATCCGTCAGATCCAACCCATACTCAATATTTGGAAGGAATGCTTTCCCCGAAGCGGCAAATGGACCGCCCTCACCATAACGGCAAAGTCCGAGATCTTCATAAGTCTGGATTTCACTGGAAGTGTATGCATCATGCAGCTCAATAAAATCTAACTCAGTCAATGGATCCTGGATAGCAGCATGTTTGTAAGCCATATTCCCTGCTGTCCGCCCAGCTCTGAAGGAATGGATACCTGGATAGCGGGTTCCGTGATCCCAGAGTTCCTTATAATATTTCATCGTTTCCTGGGAATCTTTTTCCTGCTGGGTTGCATAGTTCTGAATAAAATTGTCATAGTCAACATGTGGACGGTCTGACATCCGCATCGCATCAGTTCCCCTTCCAATCCCGGTTACTTTTACAAGGGGGTGGGGGATCTTTGCTCCCGCTTTTTCCAGCCTTCTTATTCCTTCTTCTGAGGCTAGAACCGTTGCCGCTGCTCCATCAGACATGACACAAATGTCCAACCTGGTCAATGGCCAAGCGACCATTGTGGCATCGCGTACATCTTGAACTGTATAGCGATTCCTCTTTTGAGCATAGGGATTATGGAATGCATTCAGATGGTTTTTTACACTAACATGTGCCATTTGCTCAACAGTAGTGCCAAATTCCTTCATGTGGCGGGTGACCATCATGGCATAATAACCGGAATAAAACCCTCCTACCGGGTAATCAAAAGAGACATCGGAGGCAAGTGCAATAAACTCATTGCCTTTCCAGGTTTCAACATGGCTCATGGTTTCAAAACCATAAGCTACAACGACATCCATATGCCCGCTGGCAATGGATTTCCAGGCTTCCTGAAAACATAAGCCGCCGGTAGCTCCTCCCCCTTCTACTCGATGGCTGGGTTTCGGACACAACCCCAGGTAATCCTGGGCCATAATCGCGGCCATTAGCTGCCGGCTGAAGTGATCCGAAAAATAGGAAGCAACAGAACCATCCACGTTGTCTGTGAAGGCCGGGAAACTTAATCCCAGGTCATCGATGGCGTAATCATATGCTTCCTTGATTACCGCCTGATAGTTCTTGTCCGGACGGGTTTTGGCAAACTTGGATACCCCTCCAGATATTGCATAGACAGGTCTCATAGATTCACACTCCCTTCGTCTTGGTTGATGAGTAGAAGGTATTATTTTTACGAGTAATAAATTTTCGGCTGCCGCCGTTAATCTTTGTGCGAATTTGTAGTAATCTAATGAAAACTGATAATTGTGAAACCGAGTAGTGTAGAGAAAACCTTGATCGCTTTTCCTATAATAGCAGATAAAACCCCAGGATGCTTCTGCTAAATTTGATTCCACCAAGAAGCGTTGAAATGCTCCAAAACCAATAAATGATCAACCAATAATTTATTGAATACTAATTTGTGTTCTTCTCCAAACCCGAATCTTTTTCTGGTACTAATTCCACTTCTTCTTTCTGAGCGGGTATGGAAGAGGTATTCCCAACCCAGGAGGATGTATTAATTAAATCCTTATTTCCTATACTCGACAAGCTGTCTTTTGTCAGTTTCTTGATTTCATTCAGTTCCTCAAGTTCAGCTTCCCGCATTAAGCGTTGGGGTAGATGTTGTATTTCATTCACGCCACGGCGAATATTCTGCCACCAAGGAGAGCGGATGGTAGAACTCATAAATTTACCTAATTTATGACCTGCTTCGATCATTCCTTCCGGACCCAAAAACAGGATTCCAATTATTAGGACAAATATAATTTCCAGGGGGCCAATACCGAAAATGTTCATGATGATCAGTCTGTTTTTTGAGATTGAATTTGCTGAATGGATTGTGTTATTTCGTGTTGGCGTTCCGCCAGGCTGCCCAGCACGCCGTTTACAAACCTGGGAGCGCTGTCAGAGCCATATACTTTTGCCAACTCTACTGCTTCGTTGATTGCCACTTTTAGCGGAATGTCGTCAGCCACAGCAAATTCCCAGAGGGCAATACGGAGGATATTTCGATCAATAATTGCTACCTGGTCTAACGGCCAATCAGGCGCATGATCGGAGATAAAACTGTCTAATTCATGACGGATTGGCCAAACTCCCAGAACGATTGATCGGAAAAATAAGACCAGGTTGTCATCCAAATCAGAATCTGCGGTACGTTCTATTAGAACCATGCCAACAGGGTGGTTGGTGACATCTAATTCATACAAAGCCTGGAGGGCAACCCCGCGCGCTCTGGTTCGGTCCTTCATACTACTCAGGCCTCAATGGATTGATTGTTCTGATAATCAATGTCCTCGATGTGTACGTTAATCGATCCCACATCCATGCCAACCATTTTGGAAATGGCCTCGGAAACCTCGTCCTGGACTTTTTTGCTTGTTTGGCGGATTTCAACTTTGTCAGTAAGAATCAAGTGCAAATCCGCGTAAACCCGACCGTCCTCTTCAACTGTGATTTCCACACCATCATCGCGATTACGGCTGAATAATGTATTCACGCTGCTAGGGATTTGCGCCAGGCGGCTGACACCATCCACTTGAAGCGCGGTTAATTTAATAATTGTTGCTAGAACACCAGGGGCGATGGTTGTCTTTCCCGGGGGACGTTCAGTTGTTGCCATAATTACTCCCAAGTTGTTGACTTATTGCTCAAATATGGACTTTATTTATTATAACCCATTGATTATTAAAACACAGACGGCCGTGAGAGTCACGGCCAGTCTGAGGGTTTTTCATAATTGACAGTAAGGCTTCTATTTTGCTACAACCTCGCGGCCTCGATAGAAACCACAATGGGGGCAAACACGATGCGGAAGACGTTTTTCACCACAATTGCTGCACTGCACCAATTGCTTTGGTTTTAACGCATCATGCGCGCGCCGGCGGTTCTTTCGACCCCGGGAAGTTCGTTGTTTTGGTAGAGGTGTCATATCATTAACTCCTGCTCTTATCTCGACACGAAAAATCGTGAAAATCCTTTGTTATACAGCAGGTAGATTATACGGAGAGGCAGGCATTGTGTCAAGGTGATTGACCGGGGTTGAGTCAACTGACTTTTACCAAGCAGGGCTCAAAGACTGGACCAGATTAGAGAATTATTGGGGGCAGGTGGGGCGCTGGAGAGAAAAGGTCTCCCAGCAGGGGAATTTCTTGTGAGCAGGAGTCGGGTAAAAACCCGGGAGGAGCACCATATCCGGCATTGGTGAACATCCACCAACGCAGGGTTTGCTCCTCAACTCCCAGCGGCTGGAGAATGGTAAAGGCAGCCCGGCAGAGTAATTCCGCATATCGATTTATATTTATCGCGCCAGGATCAGGGCGTTCCGGAAGATCCCAGGCATACACACCGGGTTTTCCCCGGGTATAGAGGAATCGAACCCGCTGTCCCGGGATCAGGTGTTTGCCGATTTCTTCCAACTGGGCAGCAGCTCGTGCTGCAGGGGAGAGCACCTTGTATTCTCCTAGTGTTCTACTTAGTTTCTGGGATATCAGCAGATCCACCAGGGGAACCTTTTGCTCCCTCAAAGCTGCCAGCCTGGTTTGCAGCAGAGTGTGAATTCGAGGTAATTGCTCCACCAGCTTTCCGGCGTCCGGAGCGTCTGCGAGCAGGTTGAGCATTTCCAACTGGATATTTTTTACCCAGCGTGAAGTATCATCACGCCTCACCTCAATCCCCCGCACTTTCCAGGTGCCGTTTTGGAATAGACCGAAATAGCGGTTAGCCACAGGCACCCGGGGATCTGGTCGTGAACTTAAAAAAGCAATCCACTGGTAAATGCCATCCAGGCTGATCGGCAGCCCGGTACGGTCCAAAATTTCTTCCAGCAAGGGCTGAAAATCAGCTACCTTGGAAGCCCCTTCTTTTTGAACCCAGAGACCGTCCACATACATGTGGAGGACCCGGTACCCTAAATCCTCGGCAGCTTCCTTGGCCCGCAGCAGCGCCTCCCGTCCATAAGCTGTAACTGCTTCATGGGCTTCAATTCGTCCAAACCGGGCGTTTTTATACCCCAGGTATCCAAAGCAGGTCACCAGCAGCCATTTATGGGCTGACGATTGGGCTTTGTAAGGTAGATATCGGGCATCTTTCGGGTTCATGCCGGCCAATGCTTGTTTGAGTTTAATCCTTTTTTCGAGCAGCGGCTGCAGAGTGTCAGGAACCAGCCCGCGGTGGTCTTGATCAATAGTCATTTCCAGTTCGGGTACAAATGTGCCGTTTGCCCCGCCTTTGCCTACAGTTTCCGGGGAGACATTAAAGTGTTCCATGATGCTGGGATACATGGAGATGAAGTCAATTTCTGCTACCTGGGAATGAAGGCCGATTGTCGGCTGGTAAACCAGGCCTCCCCGGTCAGCCTGGAGCAGACTGTATGCTGTTTTAAAACGTTCCACCTGCTGTTTGTGCCAGGGAACCAGAACCCCCTGGCGTAGGGCAGTCAGGATCTGCATTGAGGAAATACCGGTGCCTGGAGAGACTCGGGCTGCGGTTTGAATCCGCAGGCTGGTAACCCGGGCCATTTCAAACACTCCTTCCAACCCATAATCGTGATACATAACGGTGTTTTCTGTGGAAATGTGGATCCGGCCAAAAAGGCGCGCTTGGGGACCGCGGTAGATCACCCTGCCGTAAGAATGATAGAAGCGCTCTTCCCGGCGTTCGACGCCGCGGCCTTGCTCTCGGCTCAAAGGGAGTGTGATCTGGTGTTTTTCCATCAGCTGGTGAAGTTTTGTGATCAGCCATTTATCTCCCCATACAGTAAGCAGCAGATCGGGATCGTAGCGGCGGAGCAGGGCCCGGAGCTTGATCAGCAGCCCCCGTTCTTCCTTAAAGGGGAAGAGGTAGTGTTTTCCTTCCAGGTAGACTTTGAGTTCGACAGGTTCCTTGTGATCCGGATTACAGTCGGGAGTCAGAACCATCACCAGCAGGGGAACCGGAGGGGTATCAATCATCCAGGGTGTGTCGAGGGTTTCCAATGCCTCAATCTCCCCCCCATCAGTGGCCAGCACCCGGCAGCGCGCCAGGGGGAAGGTGTGGGTCTGGGCTGCATAACGGAGCGCAAGCGGGATGTCGGCATTGTAATACGTTAAATCTGGAAAGCTTGTTTTCAGGTGGTGAAAAAGCTGCTCCTGCGCACAGGGTGTCTCGGTCAGCACTTCCAGAACGGGGAGAGGCTGTTCCTTAAATAAGTCCTGTTGTTCAACGCGCGACAACTGGACAGGAAGAGATAAAGATTTTAAATAGCGCCACAAAGTCCGCAGGCTGCCGTTGTCACCGTGAACGTAGAAAGCGGTTGGGAAAGGCTGGTGCAGCCGGTGTCGCCTGATGCCGTCTTCATCCAGCAGCCACAGGATTACTCCCTGGGCGGGATCCGGGTAAATGTCCAGCAGCCAGCCGTGGAGTTCATTGCTGGATGACATGACGAATTTCTGCGACCTCCTGCCGCAAGCGGATGATCTCTTTGTGTTCTTCCAGCAGCATGGACAGCAGGAAGGTTTCAAACGGCAGCGCGTGGGATGCGTACGAAGCGGCGGAGAGGTGTTTTCGGGCTGAAGCAAACAGGTCGTCCAGCACACGCTGGTCGCTGCTCCGCAGGGCACGGCGGAAGCGGGCAAAGGCCGCGCGTTCCTTGAGGAAAGTTTGGGTAATTGAGGATACAGTTCGTCCCATAGGGGCTCCTGTTAAAACAGTGAAAATTGAATGGCGGGATGATGAGGTTCGAAAACCCAAACCCGGTCAGCGGTTTCCCTGATGCGAGCCAGGAAAGGCTCTTCCGTGGGTTGGGGATGAACTATCAGTAAAACCGGGCTGTGCCGGGCATTTTTTTGCAGATGATACAGACTGGTTTCCAGAAGCCTGAGGCGTTCGAGAAGCGGTGCGTTCTCGTCCTGGAAGGTGGTGAGCAGATTCAGAACTAGCGTTGGAATTCCGCCGGGAGCGGGCTGTTCCAGCAGAGTTGTCATCTGGTAGCAGGTAAAAGCCCTTGCGACCTGGACGTGCTCCAGCGCTGTGTAGAGCAGGAGGTCTTTTCGCCTGAGTTCTCGGTTTAAACTCAGGATATCAAGGCGATTGCCTCCATCCAGCACGCGGACTGGGCCGGTTTGGGCCAGTTCTGCAATAAACGTGATGGCTGCTTTCCGCTGGAAAGAAGAAGGAGCGACCAGCAGCTGCAGAGTGGGGGAATGGGGTACAGGGATGAGTTCCATGCTCCAACCTTATCAGGTTGGAGGGGACAGGGCTATCGCCGTTTGGCTGAAATCAGGGATGAAAAAAAGGCTACCCCGAAAGGGGAAGGCAAATCAGGTTGCCCATTGCGAGAAATCCCAGTCGGACAGGATTTTGCGGAGCTCAAGTTTGCTGCGCAGACCGAATTTGCGTTTGGCATTGCGCAGGTGGGTTTTGACAGTAGCCGGGGAGATGATCAACTGGTCTGCTATTTCTTTGTTGGTGTAGCTTAAGCAGGCCAGGGCGGTGATTTCTTTTTCGCGCGGGGTGAGAGATTGCCAGGTTTTTAGATTTTTCGCCGCTTCCTGGCGGTGCTGCAGGGCAAAACTTAACATCTTTTTGCCTACTTCGTTCAGAGACTGTTTCTCTTCTTCAGCCAGGCGAGCCAGGGCCAGGCTCAGCGGCTGGTCCAATTTGACAAACTGGGCTGGGAAAATAAGATATTTGAGAGAGTCTACAACACGGGTTGGGAACATATTTGCTGGCAATGCCTGAATAGAACATTTGTTCTATATTATACACAGAGATACATATTCTGGCAAGGGGGTATTCAGTAAGTAGTAAGTAGTAATACTGTGCCGTCCTGAATAACGTTTAAAGTCAATTGTCATTGCGAGAAAGCCGAAGGCTTTCGTGGCAATCTCCTGATAAGAAACTGAGCCTTTCGATACGTTCTCGCTAGCTTGTTTTGAGTGGTCTTGAGCACTTCGCTTTGCTCTGTATAAACTCCGCGAATGGACGTATCGAAGGGCCGGGTGAAGATAGG